>NZ_AP021889.1:2420289-2722826 GCF_011398355.1 Thiosulfatimonas sediminis | reverse complement strand
TCTGTTGTTATGTTGCAAACAGTATACCTGTGAATAAAGTTAACTCAAGCGGTATTTTTGTGGATAAGTTGTGTACAGTGCTTGTGGATAACTTTGTTATTTAAATTTTTAACCTATTGTTTTTATTTGATTTTTATCGGTTGATAACTTGCAATCAAAAAAACAGCATTTTACCTGCGAGTAACAGCAAAAACACCCCAAAAGCGCGCTTTAAAAGCTGTACAGGAAGCTTGTGCGCCAAGCGTGCACCAATTGGGGCAGTGAAAATACTTGCCACAATAATTCCAAAAAATGCTGGCCAGTAAATATAGCCGGTGGTGTAGGCGGGAAGATCGTGCGCTTGCAAGCCGGCCAAAATAAAACCAATTGATCCGGCTAAGGCGACTGGTAAGCTCACGGCGGTTGACGTGGCAATAGCTTGGTGCATTGAGATATTGTTCCAAACCAAATAGGGTGTGGTTAAAGTGCCGCCGCCAATCCCGACCAACGAGGAAAGCTTGCCGATAATTAATCCTGCTACGGTATTACCCGCGAGGCCAGGTAGTTGTCGACTTGGGTTGGGTTTGATGGAGAGCAGCATATTAATTGCAATCAATAACTCTAAAATACCAAAGATTTTCGATAAGGTCGCTGAATCAAAATATTGAGAAACCCAGCCACCGATAAAAGCGCCAGCCAAGACGCCAAGACTCAGTAGACGCACGGCATGCCAATGCACTGCACGGTGTTGATGGTGAGCACGAACCGATGAGAGCGAAGTAATTAAAATAGTCGCTAAAGAGGTGCCGATAGCCAAATGTACGATGTCGCTAGAACCGAGAAAGTATGCAAATACGGTGGTGAGCACCGGCACAATAATCAGACCTCCACCAATGCCGAGTAGGCCGGCGGCAAAGCCGACAAAAGTACCGGTAATGAGGTAAATGGCGATTTCTAAAATGAATTGTTCAGGCATGAGTTTTCCCAAATCGTTTAACGTAATTGGGTTTTATTATAGGCGCTTGTGTTAGCGAGACGTTGCAGTCATTTGAAGTTATTCTGTATCTTGTTAATGGAGAGGGGAGGCCTTTTAACAGATAGCTCGTCGAGAATAAGCAATAAAAAAAGCGGGATAAACCCGCCTAACATAACAACTCAACAAAAATCTTAACGTTTGGTTTGAAAAACCTTAGTTTAGATTATTAGGTCTTACTTTCGGATGGAAAGAGTTTTTTGGTTTTTTTAGTATTGTTTTTGCCTCTTCTGGTCAAAACCAGCTGTGCGAGATAATTTTTTTGTTGTTCGCACGAATTTTTGTAAAGATCTTTGGTGGAATCTTCAGAACTTTCGATGCATAAATGAATGATTTCAGCTTCTGTTTTTCCGTAAATCCTGCCCGATTTTTCGGGTCTACAAGGGAGTTTATTGTAAATTTTAATTTACTTTAAGCGGCCATCTCGCTGTAAAGCAAGCGACATTTTGAGCAAACGCTATAGTTTCGTCAACTGGGTTTCGTCAATAAGTGCATTCAATTTTTTTGGGGAAAATCGGTTTTTGACGGATTTTCTAGCCTGTTTGATAGGTAAGTTTTTCTTACTCCTTGGGGTGCCATAAAAGCTTGATATATGGTTATTATTCAGGTTTTTTTGTCAGAAAATCACGCGCCTAAATAACGCGTTAAGTCACTGAAAATAAAACACTATCGAAACTGAAAAATTTTTATAATAGAACATTATTAATTTTTAATATTACGTACTTAATACAGTGCTCACGAGCTATGTTCTGTCTATTAAATTAGGATAATTGTCGTTGTCAGTGAAGGTAAGCGATGTAAAGACGGGGCAATTTGACTATTATGCTTGCCTGTTACTCGGGCCAGTTTAATCGTGTTTATTCGGCACTCCTTAGCTTATATAGTGGTTTTACCGGTTTTTAGATACAAGATACATTTTATGAGCAATATCAAAGGGTTTGCTAAACCTAAACCGGCTGAGTTGGCTTGGATGAAAAACCTGTAAATTGTTGAAAAAGGCATTGTTTTCTGTAACGTAACTCTTTATAATTCCGGTTTTTTCCGATTCTGGAAAGTCAAAATCAAGGACTTAAGAGATGAAACGTACATTTCAACCTAGCGTAATCAAGCGCGCTCGTACTCACGGTTTCCGTGCTCGTATGGCGACAAAAAATGGTCGTAAAGTTCTAGCTGCTCGTCGTGCGAAAGGACGTAAGCGCTTAATACCTTAATTCTGAGTGTGCTTACGATGGTACACACAGAATCGACCTCTGGCGAGCTGGCCTCAAACCCATGCTCAGCTTGCCAAACTCCTCCCCAATCTCCCTCTGTTGAAGATCATTCCTTTGATAAATCGCTTCGGTTATTAACGCCGAAAGATTACGCTTACGTATTTGCTAAGGCAGAACGCTTTGGTAATCGCAATTGGACCATGATTGTGCGTTCAAACAACCAAGAATTCCCTCGTTTAGGTTTGGCGATTGCCAAAAAGCAATTGTCCAGAGCCGTTTGGCGTAATCGGGTTAAAAGAATTGCCCGTGAGGCATTTCGTTTACATAAAAAAGATTTATCTGGTTATGATATTGTCGTCTTGGGACGAAAGGGTATGGAGCAAATCGATAGCAAAATTTTGCACGAGAGTTTTTTACACTTAGTTCGTAAGATTCACAAAAGTAATTTAAAACACCGCCCAAAGTAACCAGTGTGATAAAGGGTACAAAATGAATATGAGATCTTTCTGGTGGTTAGCCTTAGCCTTTACGCTAACCTGGATTTGGCTTGAGTGGACGCAGTTTACCGCTCAAAAAGAGACGCAAGCTTTGCAATCCAGTGCGGCGCAAGAAGTGCCTGTAGCAAGTGATGTTGCAGTACCAACGGCAATCAGCGGTAGTTCTGCTGTGCCGAATGCCAATACTGGTATGGTGGCAAATGATTCGGTTCCGACATTGGCGGAAAGTATTGTTTCTGCACAGCGTATTAAGGTGACCACCGATCAACTGGCATTGGAAATTGATACCAATGGCGGGGATATTCGCAATGTTAAGTTGTTGGGTTACGGTGCGACCGAAGACCATACGCAGCCGTTCCAGTTGATGAGCGACGCTGGGCCATTAATCTATATGGCACAGAACGGCATTGCATTGCAAAAAAGTGCGAAGCTTCCGGCGCCAACGCATAAAGACGTTTGGCAAACAGAGCAAACTGACTATGTGATGTCTGGCGATACTTTGCAAGTGCCTATGACCTGGGAAAAAGACGGCGTAAAAGTGACTAAGACGTACACCTTTACCAAAGGCAGTCATTTGATTGCGGTCACTTATCAGGTGCAGAACATGACTGACCAAGAGTGGTCGGGCAGTATGTATTCTCAGCTGGTGCGTAATGCTTATAATCCGGACGAAAACTGGATGATGTATACCTACACGGGTCCAGTATTGTATGACGGGAATGCTGAAAACCAGTATGTTAAGCATTCGTTTGATGATTTGAACACTCAGCCTGTGACGGGTAAAACCGTTACTGGCGGTTGGGCGGCGATGATTCAGCAGTACTTCTTAACGGCGATAGTGCCAGACCAGAATGCAACCAATCAATATTATGCTAAGCCTTTAGAGGGCGGCCGTTATGCGGTGGGTGTGGTTGAGCCGATTGTGCATGTTCCTGCAGGTGAGAGTGGTCAACTTTCATCACAATTGTATATTGGTCCTGAGTTGCAAGATGTTTTGGCAGAGATTGCCCCAGGCCTTGAATTAACAATTGATTACGGTATTTTAACGTTCTTAGCCGAGCCGATTTTTTGGTTGCTAAAGCAAATTCATAATTTGGTTGGCAACTGGGGTGTGGCGATTATCTTGTTAACCATTTTAATTAAATTGGTGTTCTACAAGTTATCAGAAACATCTTATCGTTCTATGGCGCGTCTGCGTAAGTTCCAACCTAAGCTACAGCAGTTAAAAGAGAACTATGGCGATGATAAAGTTATCTTCCAACAGAAGATGATGAAGCTGTACAAAGAAGAAAAGATTAACCCGCTGGGTGGCTGTTTACCAATTCTGATTCAGATGCCGGTATTTATCGCGCTGTACTGGGTACTGTTGTACTCGGTAGAGATGCGCCAAGCACCGTTTATGCTGTGGATTCAAGACTTGTCTGCGATGGATCCGTATTTCATCTTGCCAGTATTGATGGGGATTACTATGTATATCCAACAGCAGCTGAACCCATCGGCGATGATGGACGAGATGCAGCAGAAAGTGTTTAAACTATTACCGTTTATTTTCACTTTCTTCTTCCTATGGTTCCCAGCAGGTCTGGTACTTTACTGGCTAGTGAACAACATTCTTTCAGTTGGGCAGCAGTACTACATCACCAAAAAAATCGAAGCTGGTGAAGATAAGAAATAAAGGATTGAATGATGCAAATTACTTATCAAAAACTGGGTACAGATCACCCAATGTTCGGCAAAGTGGAGTTTTTGGTTGCGGATGGCACCAATCCGCTTTGCTATAAAACCAAAGAAGGTTACATTCCGTTGGAAGCGACCGCTTCGGCATCGGCATCGGCATCGGCATCGGCATCGGCATCGGCTGCGCCAACGCAAGGTAACAACGTGAATGTAAACACTCGTGATTTATATGTTCTGTCGTACAGCATCAATGGCGAAGCGGAAGAACAGACGTTTACGTCTAAGAAAACTTTAGACAAAACGTTGGAGCTTTATCAAACAAAACCCTTTATTACGGATATTAAAACGCAGACTTATCAAGTTCTCGTAAAATAAGTATTCGCTATTTTGGCATTCGCAGACGCCCGCCCAGTTTTCAGACTTGGTGGGCGTTTTGCTTTGGGCGGAATTTGTTAAAATTGCGCTATTACTATTATGAGTAGGCATCATGGAATTTGAGAACATTGACACCATCGCGGCCTTAGCAACCGCGCCGGGACGTGGCGGCGTTGGTATCGTACGCGTTTCGGGCAAGCAAGCGGCGGCGATTGCCGAAGCGATTCTAGGCAAAATTCCGAAGCCTCGTTATGCACATTACGGTGCATTTTATGGCGAGCAGGGTGAGATACTTGACCGTGGAATTGCCCTATATTTTCCCAATCCTCACTCTTTTACTGGCGAAGATGTTTTAGAGTTACAAGGACATGGTGGACCAATCGTGCTGCAATGGTTATTGGAGCGGGTGGTGCACTTGGGTGCGCGCTTGGCTGAGCCGGGGGAGTTTTCCAAACAGGCCTTTCTAAACGATAAACTCGATTTGGCCCAAGCCGAAGCGATTGCCGATTTGATTGAAGCGTCATCGGCTCAAGCTGCAAAGTCGGCTTTGCGTTCGTTGCAAGGCGACTTTTCACGTGAAATAAATGCCTTGGTTGAAGAGATGATTCAACTGCGTTTATATGTGGAAGCAGCGATTGATTTTCCGGAAGAGGAAATCGATTTCTTATCTGATGGCAAAGTGGGTGGTCAGTTACAGCATATTCTTGACCGCTTACACCAAGTTTTTGCTTCTGCTCAGCAGGGCGTTTTGTTGCGCGAAGGGATGTCGGTGGTGATTCTCGGTCGCCCGAATGCAGGTAAGTCGAGCTTGTTAAATGCTTTATCTGGCAAAGAGACTGCGATTGTTACCGATATTGCCGGTACCACGCGCGATATAGTGAAAGAAGAAATCAATATTGACGGCATGCCGTTGCACATTTTAGACACCGCTGGTGTGCGCGAGGCGACCGATCAAGTCGAGCAAATCGGTATAGAGCGCGCTTGGGCAGCTCTTGACAACGCCGACCGTGTGTTAGTCATGCTGCAAGCCGGTGAAGCGATTCATCCTGAGGACCAAGCGATTCTGGACAAGCTGCCACACGCGATTCCAGTAACTCTGGTACGCAATAAAATTGATTTGATTGGCCACGAGCCGATGATTGAAACCGAAGCGCAGACCGGACGAGCGGTGATTTGGTTATCGGCAAAACATCGCCAAGGTTTGGATTTGTTGCGCGTTCATCTGAAAACCGAAATGGGATTTGCGCAGACTCAAGAGGGCGTTTTTATGGCGCGTAAACGCCATTTAGATGCGTTGCAAAGTGCGTTGGATTTCGCTTTAAAAGGACAGCAACAATTAGAAATCTATGCGGCGGGAGAACTGCTTGCTGAAGATTTACGCATGGCGCAAGATGCCTTGTCACAAATTACCGGCCGTTTTACCTCGGATGATTTACTGGGACGAATTTTCAGTTCATTTTGTATTGGTAAGTAGTTTTATCGGTTTAAGCGACATTTAAAAATGGTTAGGAGTGGCAATGGATTTTACTGAATACACCAAGTTTCTGATTGGCTTGATTGCGGTGGTCAATCCGATTGGCGCCATTCCCATCTTTTTGGCGATGACGTCTGATTTGCCACGGCAAGAACGTTATAAAATCGCTCATATCACTGTGATTTCCGTCGCCACGATTTTGCTCATCAGCCTGTTTTTTGGCGAAACGATTCTGGATTTCTTCGGCATTTCCATCAACTCCTTCCGCGTCGGCGGCGGCATCTTGATTTTATTAATGGCCATTTCGATGATGCACACCAAAGGCGAAAGACAGGTACGCACCAAAGAAGAGAACTACGATGCCGAACAGAACGATTCGATTGCGGTGGTGCCCTTAGCCATGCCTTTATTGGCAGGACCGGGGGCGATTTCCGCTGTCATCATTGAAGCGCACCGCAGCGATACGGTTGCTCATTACGGTTATCTGGCGATTGCCATAATGCTCCTTGCGATGCTGATTTGGATTGTTTTTCGCTTGACGCCTTGGTTATCACAACGGATTGATCAACTGGGCATCAACATCATCACCCGCATTATGGGACTGCTGCTGGCGGCCATCGCGATTGAATTTATCGCCAATGGCTTAAAAGGTTTGTTTCCCGCTCTTGCGTGAGATTTATGACTGACTTGAGTAAATTTTTGTCACTCTCTGCATCCAATTTTTTTTCGGTAACGTAATCCCTATTGCAAGCTTGCTAACTTTCAGTGATTTCTAACCCGCCAAAAAGATTTTTAGGCGGTTGGATGTCCTTTGTCACTTATCCATAAAACCTCTTAAAAAAAGATTGGAGAAGAATAATATGAGTCAGCAGGATCTTAATAAATACGGGCTAGGTGCGGGAATTGACTTAGACCAAGACTTACACAATAAATTCAGCAAATATCAGGCTAATCGTCGTAATTTTCTGCGGGGCTTAACGGCAGCAGGTGCCGGTCTTTTCGGTACAGCCATGTTGAGCGGTTGTAATTCAGGCAATGATGCGATTGCGGCAACCGGCCCAACTGATGACCAAGTTTTGAACTTTGCCTTAAACCTTGAATATTTAGAGGCGGAATTTTATCTGCGTGCGGTCACCGGCAGCGGTCTTAATGACGGTCAAATTACTGGTTTGGGCGCACAAGGGATGGTCACCGGTGGTTCACAGGTGACTTTCGCTACGCCGGCGATTGCTCGCTATGCCGCCGAAATTGCCGGTGACGAGCGTGACCACGTCGATTTTTTACGTGCGGCCTTAGGCTCAAGCGCCGTGGCGCGTCCGGCAATTAATTTTACCGATAGTTTTACTGCCGCAGCGCAAGCGGCCGGATTAATCGGTTCTACCGAAACCTTTGATCCATTTGCCAATGAAAATAACTTCTTACTAGCGGCTTATATCTTTGAAGATGTCGGTGTCACGGCTTATAAAGGTGCTTCGCCTTTTGTGCAGAACAAGGTCTTCTTGGAGGCCGCGGCCGGCTTATTGGCAGCCGAAGCTTACCATGCCGGTTTGATTCGTAGTATTTTGACTTCGGCCGGCTTTAATACTCAGGCCGATGCGATTTCCGATGCACGTGATAGCTTGGATGGCGCCAGCGATATCGACCAAGGTATCAGCGATACCACGGTGAGTTTGAACGGTATGGATTATGATGCATCGAACATTGTTCCACTCGATAGCAATGGCTTGGCCTATTCGCGTTCGCCGGGCCAAGTGTTGAATGTGGTGTACCTCAATCCGAATTCGGTCAGTTCGGGAGGTTTCTTCCCAGATGGTGTGAACGGTGATATCAATACCAGTGCGGTATCGACTTCGGCAAGCTAAGTTTTCTTTTCAAAGTTAATTCGCGTTAGCCAATCAAAAAGCCCGGTTATACAGACCGGGCTTTGGCGTTTTTTGAGCTGGCGATGCTTTTGTTATCCTTTAGTTCAATTTTAGTTCAATCGTTTTTGGTTACGGGTTTTAAAGAATTGCATCTGTTGTTCCAGCTCATCGGCTTGGTCTTGCATGCTTTGTGCGGCGGCGGATGTCTCTTCCACTAGAGCCGCGTTGTTCTGGGTGACTTGGTCAATTAACTGCAAGGCTTGATTGACTTCGTTGACACCACGCGATTGCTCGGCGGATGAATTGGCGATCTCGGCAATCATTTGCGTTACCTTGTCGATCGAGTCATTCATCTGTGCGAGGACGCTTTCCGATTCTCCGGCGAGCTGTGTTCCGCGATTGATGACATTAATGCTGTCGCCAATCAGTTGATTGATTTCGCGCGCTGCATCCGCTGATTTTTGTGCTAAGGCGCGCACTTCGCCGGCGACCACCGCAAAGCCGCGACCGTGTTCGCCGGCACGCGCCGCTTCCACCGCCGCATTGAGCGCCAGCAAGTTGGTTTGGAAGGCGATGCTGTCAATTAAGGTGACAATCTCTTCGATGCGTTTGCTGGAGTTTTGAATTTCTGCCATGGCGTTGATGGTCTGTTTCATCACCTGGCCGGCATTGACCGAGTTTTTCTGCAATTCATGTTCCAGATGATCGACGTTTAGGGCATTCTGCGCATTGGTTTCGATGGCGCTGTTCATCTCTGCCATGGTTGCCGAGGTTTGCTCCATCGAGGCCGCTTGCTGTTGCACGCTGTCACTTAAACTCATGGAGCCGCGAGACACTTCGCTGGCGACATGAGATACCGTATTCGACGCATTCATCACTTGGTTGATCGTGCGATTGAGATGTTCCGCATTATGATTAATCGCTTCTTTGAGATCGGCCAGTTCGCCGTCGCATGCCACGCCGACACTCTGGGTTAAGTCACCGTTGCTTTGTGCTTGCATGACCTTAGTGATGTCGTCGATCACCAACGCTAAGACGTGCACCGTTTGGTTGATTTCCCTCTTTAAGGCATCGAGTTCGCCTTGTGCGGCCACTTGAATGCGATTTTGAAAGTTTCCACGTGAAACCGTCTGCATCACTTCATTGATTTCGCGGATGATTCCAGACAGATTTTGCATGGCGTTTTGGCTTTGGTTGAGCATTTGGCCGAAAGCCCCTTGCGCTTGTCCGCTTGTCTGCTGCACGGAGAAGTGCCCTTGGCTAAGGGCTTTCAAGGTGTTTTCCAGCGCGTTCATCATCTGTTGAATATTGTCGATACTGACATTAATGCTTTGTTTTAATTCGAGCAATCGCCCATTGAAATTACCTTCAATCCGTTTGTCGAGTTGCCCTTTGGCGAGGGCGCCAACCACCTGGTTGGCTTGATGGATAGCTTGATTCACCTTGTCCAAATGATGGTTGATGGCTTTGGCCGTGCGACCGACTTCGTCTTCGCTGTCGATTTGGATGCGTAGCGAGAAATCACCGTTTTGATCAACCTCGGTAATGGTTTGGTTGAGGGTCTGTAAAGGGGTAATTACCAAGCGGATGATTAAGCCGATGATAATCGAGCTGAGTATGAGAATGCCCAGTGCAACCATAATCAACGTCGTCCAAGCGTTGTTCATCGCTTTGGCCAGCGGTTCGGTGAGGACGGCGGCATCTTGAATAAATACCTGACGACCGAATACCTTGCCGCTTTCGTCATAAGCGGGCAGGTCGACAACGACCTTATCTGCGGCGAGATAGACCGAGGTTTGCTCGCCGTTGCTGGCTTGATACAGTGCTTTGGTTTGTTGGATGACCTCTTCGCTGAACCATTTGTTGTTGGCGACGACATAACGGTCGGTAATCGGCATGAGGCTATCGACCGCTTTGGTGTTACCGAGTTTGTCGTTTACATATTGCTTATCGACCAGCATGATCCACTGGCCATGGGTGTTTTTAAACTGTTCGGCAAAATCGCGCGAAATCGAACCGACTCCCAAGATCATCGCGGTAGCACCCAGAAATTCGGTATTGTCGAGAATCGGCGTGGCGGCGACGATGGTCACGCCGCGTTCGCCGAAGATTAGCGCGCCTTGCGCTTGTCTGGTTTCAAACACCTGTTTGATGAGAGGGTCTTGTAAGCGTTTGCCACCGGGTTGGTCGAGTTTCCAGCTTCTTAGCAGCGAGTCGCCTGCGGCATTGATGATTTCAATAAACACCCCTTGAAAATTGGTTTTGGCGGCGTAATCGTCTTTAACGGTTTTTAAGATTGGGTAAATTTCCGTGCTGTCTGCGTTGCGCACCGCGTCTTTGACTTTTTGGTTCAAGCTCAACATCGCTGAGCCGATGATTCCGCCTTGGATTTTCAGGTCGATTTTACTGTCGATAAAAGTCTGCATATCGTTCTGCAAATCAAGCGAAACTTGACTCTTAAGGGGTTTTATTTCTGTAAAGTAAAGCGTTGAACCAAGCAGTACGAGTACCAATAATGTGACCGCCAGCGAGACCGATAGGATTTTGAATTTAAGCGATTGGGTTTGCATTGAGCCCCCGTGAGGTGATATTTCTTGAAGTTTTGTGAGTCCTTAATACGTTAAAACATTCTCTATTGTCGGATTAGATTAACTGCTTGATTTCGGTTAAATAAGCATGAAATTGTTGAGTTTTTGCTAAAGACAAGCGAAACAATAGGCCTGTTTTGTAGAATGTTATAGACTACTTGCCAAGTAAAGCCGAGGAGTGTTGTTTATGGATCAGCTGCAGTTTCCCATCCTAAATCATGGGTTCTTGCTCGGATTAGGTGCGGTATTATTCGCATTCGGGATTTTACTCCTTAAAAAATGGTTAAAAACTCTTGGCTTCAGTCTAGTGCTGCTGGGTGCTGCCGGCTTTCTTTTGGCGATTGAAAACGGGTTTTATCAGCTGATCTTTTTTTTGATGTTGTGGGTTTTAGCTCATCAACTCGGTAAAAAACCGCGCTTGGGGATTCGTTTGGCGGATGAACACCAAGAGGGTGGAACGGGCATAATCCGTCGCGCAAACGGGAATCTTAGCGTGGTCTATAAAGACCGCAGCTGGCCGATTCAAACGGATGAAGATAACCTTAAAGAGGGTGATCGTGTGGTGGTGATAGATATTGTTAACGGACGGGCAAATGTGGAATTACTTTCAAGAAAATCGGTGCATGCAGAAGACTAATGTGAGAGTAGGGCGTGCTTCGTTTACCGCAATCTTATGGGTTTTATTATTCAGTTCTGCTCTTAGCGGCTGTCAGCAAGAGCCTGAAAGACCGGAAAAATCTCTTCTTAAAGTAAAAGTCGTCACCGTTGTTTCGAGCGCTCAGTCCAGAGATTGGGTTTTAAATGGCACCCTTAGCGCGCGTAAGATTATTCCTTTAGGGCTGCGCGTTGCTGGTCAGGTTAAGCAGGTCTCAGTGGATTTAGGCAGTCGTGTTGATGCTGGACAGACATTGTTACAGCTTGATCAGCGCGATTTTGTATTATCGGTAAAATCCTCTCAAGCGGCGATTAAAGTCACTGCTGCGCAAATCAGTCAAACCCAATCTGACTTACAGCGTGTGGAAGCCTTACAACAGCGTAAACTCGCTTCAGAACAAGCTAAGCAGCAGTTGGAAACGCAGCTTAAAGCTTTGCAAGCCCAGCAAAATGCAAATCATCAAAACTTGCAGCAGGCACAAAATCAGTTGGATTACACTCAGTTAGTTGCCGTTAATGCTGGAGTGATTGGCAGCAGAATGGTTGAAGAAGGGCAAGTGGTGAATGCCGGACAGGCATTATTTCAGCTGATTGTTGATGGGCAGCGAGATGTCGCGCTTTCAGTGCCAGAAGCGCGTATTGGTGATTTACCGGATAGCGCCCTAGCGACTATAAATGGGCAGAGTTATCCGGTTAAGTTGCGTACTCGCTTGTTACAGGCAGATTTGCCGAGCCGAACATGGACGGTATATTATCAATTAGCCGATAGTGCGCTTATCAATCGCATGCCGTTGAATCAAAGCGTTCGTGTGCAGTTTACTCAAGCTTTGTCTAATCAGGTACAACTGCCTTTAAGCGCGTTATATGAAGCGGCGGACTATCCCTCAGTTTGGTTGCTGGAAAACGGTAAAGCTAAGCGATTGGCGGTGGAAATTCTGCGTCTTTCTTCTGAGTCTGTGTGGCTTAGGGCTGATTTTCCGGCTAATGCTAAGGTGATTGCGCTTGGCGTGCATTTGCTTTCTGAAGGCCAACCGCTTGAGGAGATGCCTTAGTGTCGCAGATTTCTTCTCAAACTTCGCGTTGGAACCTGTCGGCGCTTGCGGTGCGCCAGCCAAGCGTCACCTTGTATTTTATTTTGGTGGTGACGATTGCTGGCATCTATGCTTTTTTGCATATGGGGCGTGCCGAAGACCCGAGTTTTGATTTAAACGCCATGGTGGTTTCTGCTACTTGGCCTGGAGCAACGGCGATGGAGATGCAAGAGCAGGTCGCCGATCCGATTGAGAAACGCTTGGAAGAAATTGCTTACTTTGATCGGGTTGAGACCAAATCTCGTCCTGGTCGCACCGATATGATTGTGCTGTTTGCGCAAAATACCCCAAGCGGTATTTCTGAAGAGCTGTTTTATCAAGTTCGTAAGCGCCTGAACGATTTGGCTCCAAGCCTGCCGCAAGGGGTGCAAGGCCCTTTCTTTAATGACGATTTTGCGGATGTTTATTTCACTCTTTATAGTCTGACGGCACCGAGTTGGCCGCATAACCAGCTGGTGCAAGTTGCGGAACAGATGACGGTGGCTTTACGCCGTGTGCAGGGTGTTAAAAAAGTCAATTTATTGGGGGAGCAAGCAAGCCAAATTTTTATTGATTGTGATCAGTCAATACTGGCACAAGCGGGTATTCAGCTGGACGATTTACAGCAGCAGTTGGGGGCGCATTTGCAAAAGCAAGCTGGAGGCTATGTGGATACTGCCGGCCCACGCGTTTTTTTGCGTGCGCCGAAGAGTGGTGCACAGCTTGATGCCGCGACAATTGAAGCGTTACCGATTTTAGTGGGTGGCAAAACAGTGCGTTTAGACCAGTTGGCTAAGGTTTCGCAAGGTTATCAAGAACCGCCGAATTATCTGATTCGCGATCGTGGCGAGCAGGCGCTATTGGTTGGGGTGGTGATGGCGAAGGGCGTTGATGGCTTGCAGCTGGAAAAAAGCCTGATTGCGTTTGAGCAAAATTATTTGCAGCAGCTGCCGGCTGGGGTTCAATTGGATAAGGTGACCAATCAAGCGGATGCGATTCATGATGCGGTCAGCACCTTTCAGTTGAAGTTTGTCACGGCTTTGGGCGTGGTTTTGCTTGTCAGTTTATTGGCTTTAGGAGTTAGGGCCGGTTTAATCGTCGCTTTAGCCGTGCCTTTGACTCTGGCGATGACTTTTGTATTTATGTATTTAAATGGTCAGAACTTCGACCGTATCAGCTTGGGAGCGCTGATTATTTCACTGGGCTTATTGGTTGATGATGCCATTATCGCCATTGAGATGATGTTGGTCAAAATCGCTGAGGGCATGGAAAAAGCCAAGGCTGCCGCTTACGCATGGACGGTAACGGCCGCGCCAATGTTGATTGGTACTTTGGTGACAGTAGTCGGTTTTTTGCCGATTGGTTTGGCGCAATCGCAGGTTGGGCAATATGCCGGTGGTATTTTCTGGGTATTGGGCATGACGCTGCTTGCCTCTTGGCTGGTAGCGGTGTATTTCACTCCTTATCTTGGCGTAAAGCTACTCCCTAAAATCAACAACCCTCATCAAGAAATGTATAACAGCCGCTTCTATCAGGGGTTGCGATTTGTCGTACAAGCTTGCGTTCGTTTTAAGAAAAGCGTGGTGTTACTGACCATATTCATCTTTGTGCTGGCGGCAATGGGCATGAAGAATGTGGTTGAAAAACAGTTTTTTCCGAGCTCTGATCGTCCGGAGTTGATGATTGATATCGCCATGCCGGAAGGAACCTCGATGCAGGCCACGGATGTCGTCGCCAAGCGAATGGAAAGTCTGATTAAAGATTATCCGCAGGTTAAGTCGCTTTCGACCTATGTTGGGCAGGGCGCACCGCGTTTCTTCTTGGCATTGAATCCGGAGTTGCCAAATCCGGCTTTTGCCAAGATTATCGTGGTGACGCACGGTAAAGAGGAGCGAGATGCGCTGCAAGCCCAACTTCAGCAGCAGATTAATCAAGGACTTTTCCCAGAAGCACGTGTTAGGGCGCATCCATTGTTATTTGGTCCGCCAGTGCCGTGGCCGGTGACTTTCCGTGTGGTTGGCCCAGATCCACAAGTGTTGCGTGAAATTGCCGAACAGTTGCGTCTGTTAATGGCGGAGCAGGACTTTACTATTGATCCGCACTTGCAATGGGGGCAGCGTTCTTTGGTGATGCGTTTAGAGTTTGACGCTGAACGCTTATTACAATTAGGCTTAACTCAGCAGCAGTTAATGGCGCAGTTGAATACTCAGTTGCAGGGCGTTACCGTTGGTCAAGTTCGGCAAGCGAATCGCACAGTGAACGTGTTGTTGCGCGCCGATCAAGCAACGCGCAATAATTTAGCAAATCTTGATGAAATTATGGTGCGCACGGCAACGACCAGTGTGCCATTGAGTCATTTGGCTGAGTTGCAACCACATTACGAAGATATGCTGTTGGATCGACGTAATCGCGAGCTGTTTTTGGCGGTGAATAGCGAGGTTATTCCAGGAATGCAACCGCCGGTGGCAACCCAGAAAATGCAAGAACTGATGCAACCTCTCGTTGCCAGTCTGCCATTGGGTTATCGGATTGATACCGGCGGTTCGGTTGAAGAATCTGCTGTAGCCGAGGCTTCGATTCAGGCAATGATGCCGTTGATGCTATTAAGTATCACTTTATTACTAATGCTCTTTATTCGTCGTTTTAGCGGAATGTTTATGGTGTTGTTCACTGCGCCGCTTGGTTTGATTGGTGCGGTTGCTGCCTTGATTGTGTTTCAACAGCCGTTTGGCTTTGTGGCGAATCTTGGTTTAATTGGTCTGGCGGGAATCTTGATGCGCAACACTTTAATATTGACCGGCCAGATTGATGATAACAAACGTCAAGGCATGGCCGATTATCAAGCGTTGATTGATGCGACCATTCGCCGAGCGCGCCCGGTGTTGCTCACTGCGTTGGCCGCGATGTTGGCGTTCATTCCTTTGACCTCTTCAACTTTTTGGGGGCCAATGGCGTATGTATTGATTGGCGGGATTGGTGTCGGCACACTCCTGACTCTGCTTTTTTTGCCGGCACTCTATGCGCTCTGGTTTAAAGTCAAAATCGAAAAGGTTGCTTAATGTCCTACCCAATTCCTGCCGAAGAGTCCGTGGCAGAAATAGAGATTAAGAAGAGTCGTTTTATTGCGTATGCGCGCGGTATTTCCACGCGTGAAGAGGGAATGCAGTGGCTGCAAGAGCTTAAAGAGCAATATCCGGATGCCCGTCATCACTGTTGGGCTTATCTACTCGGCAATCCAAAGTGTGCTGCCAATGCCGGTATGGGGGATGATGGTGAACCGAGCGGAACCGCCGGTAAGCCGATTCTGAATGTTTTAAATCATAAAAATATTGGCGATGTCATGATCGTCGTGGTCAGGTATTTCGGTGGAATTAAACTAGGAGCGGGCGGATTGACTCGTGCTTACGGTCAAGCTGCGCAGGCGGTGATGGAGGTGCTACCGACCGAAGAGCAAATTCCGATGCAGGCCATCAGCATATTCTGTGACTTTTCTCAGGAGCAGCAAATCCGTCATTGGTGCCAGTTAGTTGCCGGCGAGGTGGCTGAGGTAAGTTATGCGCAACAAGTCAGTATGCAACTGCAAGTACCGGAAGATGCGGTTAATGAAATAACCGCACAGTTAGATTCGATTTCATGTGAATATCGATTGCACGATTAAGCTTTGCCAAAGTGCAGTTGCTGCAATTTAGTAATTTCTTCCGAATAGTCCTGCTCGAAATCTTCACTCTCACCGACTTGATCAATAAATGGTTCTTCTAAGCCAAGCAATGTATGCATGGTTCCGGCGACACTTTGTGCCAATGGCTCCAAGTTATAACCGCCACCTAGTGAAAAGCTAATGCGCCCACCACAGAGTTGTTCTGCAGAGTTGATACATTTCTGTACCAGCTTATTGTAACCGGCTACAGACAACTGGTGACCTGCGAGCGGATCTTGCCAGTGGCCGTCATAACCGGCAAAGACGATAATATGTTCCGGTTTAAACGCTTCTAATTTAGGTTGAATGACCTTGTCATATACTTCTAAATAAGTTCTATTACCCGCGCCTTTGTGGAATGGACAATTAAGATTTTTGCCTTCACCTGCGCCAATACCGGTAAAGCTGCTGAAACCGGTCATCGGCCAGAATGGATGTTGGTGAATCGAAATTGCCAAGATGGATGGATCTTTGATGGTCAGGTCTTGGGTGCCATTACCATGATGTACATCAAAGTCGATAATCGCTATGCGTTCTACGCCACGATACTTTTGAAGTGCTTTGGCTGCAATCACATCACTGTTAAAGATACAGAAGCCCATCGCTTGATCAGCGCGAGCATGATGCCCTGGTGGGCGAAGAAGGGCAAAGCCTCGATCTATTTGCCGATCATAAACGGCCAAATTCAGTTCAATATTACTTCCGGCCGCCATACGAGCTGCATCATAAGTGTGTTTATTGATGTAAGTGTCATTGCTGTAAGCACTATAGAAAATTTCGTTACCCTCCTCAGCTAAAGTTTCAATCTCAAAAACATAACCGGATTGGTGTGTACTCAATAATTCTTCCTTGCTTGCCATGCGAGTTTTTACCGGGGTTAGATAAGACCAATAATCTCGACGGGTGAGTTCTTTATCGATGGCAATCAGTCGTTCTGCACTTTCGGCATGGCCCTCACGTGTATGTTTAAAGAATAACGGATCTAAAACCGTACCGACCTTATGTTTGCTGGACAGCGCCGCTTGTAACTTACTGACTGGTAGCAAACCAAAGCTAGCCGCTAAGCTAAAAGTAATAAATTGTCGTCTGTTAAGATGAGGTTTCATAATTGATTTTTCCGATAATCAGGTCGACTCTAGGTTTCGTTAATATAGTCAAGTAGCCTATAACTGTCACTTAGAACAAAATAATCGATGGATAAACAGGCTTTAATTTGCATAGGATAGACAAGGTTTGTGCATAACTCTGTGGATAAAGTGTGAGTTTGTGGGTATAAGGGTGTTTGGTAAAAGAAATCCGTAATAAAAGCAAAAAAAGCGAAAAAAGGGGTTGCGTTGTTTTGTGAAATGCCTAGAATACGCACCTGTCTTGAGGGGGAAGCGAAACGCGGAACAGAAAGACGAGAAAAATTGAAGTTAAGTGGTTGATTTACTTGAGGTTGTTTTAGAGGGTTCTCTAAGCGGTTTTGAGGTGAAGAAACGATTTAACGGGTCGTGAAAAAATAGAACGACAAAATTTTTTGAAAAAAGTTTGAAAAAACATTTGACAAGAAATTAACGCTTCTATAAAATGCGCGGCCTACCAACGAGGAACGCACAGCGAACCAAGTTGAAGCTCTTTAAAAATTAGGTAATTCAGAGATAATTTATGTGGAAGCTCCCTTAGTGAGTAACCGCAAAAAAAATCTCGAAATTTATGACAATATGTACTTGGTAATGAATAATTTATTATTTATTTATCATGCTTACTTTGTCAATTCCGAGTGTTAAATATTCGTGAGAACGAATCGAAATACATCTAGCAAGATTAAACTGAAGAGTTTGATCCTGGCTCAGAATGAACGCTGGCGGCAGGCCTAACACATGCAAGTCGGACGGTAGCAGAAGAGAGCTTGCTCTCTTGCTGACGAGTGGCGGACGGGTGAGTAATGCTTAGGAATCTACCCTTTAGTTGGGGACAACGTATGGAAACGTACGCTAATACCGAATACGCTCTACGGAGTAAAGGTGGCCTCTACATGTAAGCTATCGCTAAAGGATGAGCCTAAGTGAGATTAGCTAGTTGGTAAGGTAAAGGCTTACCAAGGCGACGATCTCTAGCTGGTTTGAGAGGATGATCAGCCACACTGGGACTGAGACACGGCCCAGACTCCTACGGGAGGCAGCAGTGGGGAATATTGGACAATGGGCGAAAGCCTGATCCAGCCATGCCGCGTGTGTGAAGAAGGCCCGAGGGTTGTAAAGCACTTTCAGTTGGGAGGAAGATTGTGTCGCTAATATCGGCATGGTTTGACGTTACCTTCAGAAGAAGCACCGGCTAACTCTGTGCCAGCAGCCGCGGTAATACAGAGGGTGCAAGCGTTATTCGGAATTACTGGGCGTAAAGCGCGCGTAGGCGGATTGTTAAGTCAGATGTGAAAGCCCCGGGCTCAACCTGGGAACGGCATTTGATACTGGCAATCTTGAGTTTAGTAGAGGGAAGGGGAATTCCAGGTGTAGCTGTGAAATGCGTAGATATCTGGAGGAACATCAGTGGCGAAGGCGCCTTCCTGGACTAAAACTGACGCTGAGGTGCGAAAGCGTGGGTAGCAAACGGGATTAGATACCCCGGTAGTCCACGCCGTAAACGATGTCAACTAGCTGTTGGCCTTATTAAAAAGGTTAGTAGCGAAGCTAACGCGATAAGTTGACCGCCTGGGGAGTACGGTCGCAAGATTAAAACTCAAAGGAATTGACGGGGGCCCGCACAAGCGGTGGAGCATGTGGTTTAATTCGATGCAACGCGAAGAACCTTACCATCCCTTGACATGCCAAGAAGTTTCCAGAGATGGAGATGTGCCTTCGGGAACTTGGACACAGGTGCTGCATGGCTGTCGTCAGCTCGTGTCGTGAGATGTTGGGTTAAGTCCCGCAACGAGCGCAACCCTTATCATTAGTTGCTACCATTTAGTTGAGAACTCTAATGAGACTGCCGGTGATAAACCGGAGGAAGGCGGGGACGACGTCAAGTCATCATGGCCCTTATGGGATGGGCTACACACGTGCTACAATGGGGGGTACAAAGAGCAGCTAGCTGGCAACAGTGTGCGAATCTCAAAAAACCTCTCGTAGTCCGGATTGGAGTCTGCAACTCGACTCCATGAAGTCGGAATCGCTAGTAATCGCGAATCAGAATGTCGCGGTGAATACGTTCCCGGGCCTTGTACACACCGCCCGTCACACCATGGGAGTGGATTGCAAAAGAAGTAGGTAGCTTAACCTTTTGGAGGGCGCTTACCACTTTGTGGTTCATGACTGGGGTGAAGTCGTAACAAGGTAGCCGTAGGGGAACCTGCGGCTGGATCACCTCCTTTAAGATAAAAAGGTTACGAGTTAAGGCGAGCTTTCACATAAATTCTTTCTGAATTACCAAAATTAGGGGCTATAGCTCAGCTGGGAGAGCGCCTGCCTTGCACGCAGGAGGTCTGCGGTTCGATCCCGCATAGCTCCACCAATTTACCTGAGTTGGTTAAGACGGACTCAGCGATTGGGTCTGTAGCTCAGTTGGTTAGAGCGCACCCCTGATAAGGGTGAGGTCGGTGGTTCAAATCCACCCAGACCCACCAATTCCACAGTAAGCCTGTTAATAAAGTTTTAGCGTAAAAGCTAAGAAATTATTAACAGTTTTATTTTGAAGTTGAGAAGAGAATGTTATAATTCCGCTTCTCAGTTGCTCAAAACTGAAGTTCTTTAAAAATTTGGAATAATGTTTGTTATGACAGCCGAATGTCATAATAACGAGATTGAATGATCTCCAATCATTCAATCAATTGCTGGATTGTTAATCGCAAGTTAACAATCGAAAGTAATAGGTAACGCAATACTTAATTGAGAATACTCAAGTGTATTTGTGTCAGCGATGAATCTTAGTCATTGTCAACTTATTAGGCTTTAATTGAAAGACTTTTGGATGGTGCATTATTTTAGCAAGTAATGGATCAGATGAAGAAAGCCCCTGCGACACAAAAGGTTAAGGTTATTTTTGAGTTGTATAGTTAAGTGACTAAGCGTACACGGTGGATGCCTAGGCGGTAGAAGGCGATGAAGGACGTGATAGCCTGCGAAAAGCAACGGTGAGGTGGCAAATACCCTATGACCCGTTGATCTCCGAATGGGAAAACCCATCCTTAATGGATATCCTGCTTGCAGGAAGCTAACCCGGGGAACTGAAACATCTAAGTACCCGGAGGAAAAGAAATCAACCGAGATTCCCTAAGTAGCGGCGAGCGAACGGGGACCAGCCCTTAAGCCATTATTAAGTTAGTAGAATCGTCTGGAAAGTCGAACGATACAGGGTGATAGTCCCGTATACGAAAACTTATTAGTGGTGAAATCGAGTAGGACGGGACACGAGAAATCCTGTTTGAAGACGGGGGGACCACCCTCCAAGGCTAAATACTCTCTACCGACCGATAGTGAACCAGTACCGTGAGGGAAAGGCGAAAAGAACCCCAGAAGGGGAGTGAAATAGAACCTGAAACCGTGTACGTACAAGCAGTGGGAGCCTCCTTGAGGGGTGACTGCGTACCTTTTGTATAATGGGTCAGCGACTTACGTTATGTAGCAAGGTTAACCGAATAGGGGAGCCGTAGGGAAACCGAGTCTTAACTGGGCGAATAGTTGCATGGCGTAGACCCGAAACCGGGCGATCTATCCATGGCCAGGTTGAAGGTGCCGTAACAGGTACTGGAGGACCGAACCCACGTATGTTGAAAAATGCGGGGATGAGCTGTGGATCGGAGTGAAAGGCTAATCAAGCTCGGAGATAGCTGGTTCTCCTCGAAAACTATTTAGGTAGTGCCTCATGTCTTACTGTTGGGGGTAGAGCACTGTTATGGTCTAGCGGTCCGTCAAGGATTAGCAGCCCATTGCAAACTCCGAATACCAACAAGTACAATCATGGGAGACAGACTGCGGGTGCTAACGTCCGTTGTCAAGAGGGAAACAACCCAGACCGCCAGCTAAGGTCCCTAAACACTGCTCAGTGGGAAAGGATGTGGGAAGGCTCAGACAGTCAGGAGGTTGGCTTAGAAGCAGCCACCCTTTAAAGAAAGCGTAATAGCTCACTGATCGAGTCGGCCTGCGCCGAAGATTTAACGGGGCTAAGCAGTGTACCGAAGCTGCGGATGCACATAGTGCATGGTAGAGGAGCGTTCTGTAAGCCTGCGAAGGGGCATTGTAAAGTGTCCTGGAGGTATCAGAAGTGCGAATGCTGACATAAGTAGCGATAAAGGGTGTGAAAAGCACCCTCGCCGAAAGACCAAGGTTTCCTACGCAACGTTAATCGACGTAGGGTTAGTCGGCCCCTAAGGCGAGGCAGAAATGCGTAGTCGATGGGAAGTAGGTTAATATTCCTACACTTTTTGTAACTGCGATGGAGGGACGGAGAAGGCTATGCCAGCCTGGCGATGGTTGTCCAGGTTCAAGGTTGTAGGCATGTATCTTAGGCAAATCCGGGATACTTTATGCTGAGAACTGATAACGAGCTCTATTTTGAGCGAAGTGGTTGATGCCATGCTTCCAAGAAAATCTTCTAAGCTTCAGGTTACAAAAAACCGTACCCCAAACCAACACAGGTGGTCAGGATGAGAATTCCAAGGCGCTTGAGAGAACTCGGGTGAAGGAACTAGGCAAAATAACACCGTAACTTCGGGAGAAGGTGTGCCCCTGCGGGTGACGAGACTTGCTCTCTGAGCTAGTGGGGGTTGCAGAGACCAGGTGGCTGCAACTGTTTACTAAAAACATAGCACTGTGCAAAATCGAAAGATGACGTATACGGTGTGACGCCTGCCCGGTGCCGGAAGGTTAATTGATGGGGTTAGCGCAAGCGAAGCTCTTGATCGAAGCCCCGGTAAACGGCGGCCGTAACTATAACGGTCCTAAGGTAGCGAAATTCCTTGTCGGGTAAGTTCCGACCTGCACGAATGGCGTAATGATGGCCACACTGTCTCCACCCGAGACTCAGCGAAATTGAACTCGCAGTTAAGATGCTGCGTACCCGCGGCTAGACGGAAAGACCCCGTGAACCTTTACTACAGCTTTGCACTGGACTTTGACCTTACTTGTGTAGGATAGGTGGGAGGCTATGAAACGATGACGCCAGTTGTCGTGGAGCCGTCCTTGAAATACCACCCTGGTAATGTTGAGGTTCTAACCTCGGGCAGTGAATCCTGCTCAGGGACAGTGTATGGTGGGTAGTTTGACTGGGGCGGTCTCCTCCTAAAGTGTAACGGAGGAGCGCGAAGTTACCCTCAGCACGGTCGGACATCGTGCAATGAGCGCAAGAGTATAAGGGTGATTGACTGCGAGACTGACACGTCGAGCAGGTACGAAAGTAGGTTCTAGTGATCCGGTGGTTCTGTGTGGAAGGGCCATCGCTCAACGGATAAAAGGTACTCCGGGGATAACAGGCTGATACCGCCCAAGAGTTCATATCGACGGCGGTGTTTGGCACCTCGATGTCGGCTCATCACATCCTGGGGCTGAAGTCGGTCCCAAGGGTATGGCTGTTCGCCATTTAAAGTGGTACGCGAGCTGGGTTTAGAACGTCGTGAGACAGTTCGGTCCCTATCTGCCGTGGGCGTTGGAGAATTGAGATGGGCTGCTCCTAGTACGAGAGGACCGGAGTGGACGAACCGCTGGTGTTCCAGTTGTCATGCCAATGGCATTGCTGGGTAGCTATGTTCGGAAAGGATAACCGCTGAAAGCATCTAAGCGGGAAACCTGCATCAAGATGAGTTCTCCCTAGACTTTAAGTCTTCTGAAGGGCCGTTGGAGACTACGACGTTGATAGGCAAGGTGTGGAAGTGCAGTAATGTATGAAGCTAACTTGTACTAATTACCCGTGAGGCTTAACTATACAACTCAAAAGTAACTTTTGTCGTGCGAACGAGAGAGTGAAGATGAGGGCTAAGATTTAGAGATGGCATAAATACCTTGAGTGTTTAAGGTTAAGTAAGTTACCCCTATTAAAAACAGCAATTGCAAAACATTATTTCAAACCTATTTGCCGTGTTGGCGAGCGTGAAACAAAGCGACCCAGCACAGCACACCGAATTGCTTGGTGACAATAGCGAGATGGACCCACCTGATCCCATACCGAACTCAGAAGTGAAACGTTTCAGCGCCGATGGTAGTGTGGGAGTTCCCATGTGAGAGTAGGTCATCGCCAAGCTTATATCCTAAAAACCGCTGACTCCTTACCGAGCAGCGGTTTTTTTTTGCCTAAAAATTGTTTGATAAAAGAACCTTACGTAATTTGATTTGGATTTATTCTGTATCTTCTTATCATTGAATTTTGTCAAAGTTCACTATGCGTTCGCATCATGCACTTGGCATAAATCGCTTTGAGTTATTTTATCGGCGTGTTAAAACGCGGTTTTTTGGTTTGTAAGCACCGAGTTTTACTTGTTTTATTGGCGTGCTTCTTTTAGATTGTTGGACTTGTTTAAGGAGCAGTTATGATTCTGGCAAAAGGTAACGATAATAGTCTCATCAAAACGATATCAAAATTTCCTTGGATGCTTTTGGTTATCGCTTATTTAGTGCTTGCAGAGCAGTTTGATATTTCATTGGACAACACAATTTATGGGTATGTTTTTATTACCATGTCGATAGTGATTTTGTTTGTTGAGATGATGAAATCGGTCGATATCACTTCGCTTGGTTTTTTTATGGATTTATTTTGGGCGGTTTTGACAGTCATTATTGCGACTACCTTATTAGCCTATCTGTACTTTACGCCTGATAAATCGATTACGTTTTTTCATTGGTTGGGTTATGGAATCATCTTGGCAGATGCTCTGTTGAACCCATTTAACTCTTTCCGTTCTGCGTTACGAAACTTTGATGTAGGGTCTTAAGATGTCGATAGTCAGTAATAGTCTATTAGGTAAAGATACACCTTATTGCGCGCAATATGATTCTTCTTTGTTGTTTCCAATTCCTCGTGCCGAAAAGCGGAAAGAGTTGGACATTGATGAGTTGTCTTTGCCGTTTAATGGATTGGATATTTGGACCGCATACGAGGTCTCTTGGTTGAATCTTAAGGGCAAGCCTGAAGTTCGTATTGCTGAGTTTGGCTTTCAAGTTGATTCACCAAATTTGATTGAGTCGAAATCATTTAAATTGTATTTAAACAGCTTTAACGGGACACGTTTTGCTTGTGAGCAAGATGTTATAGACTTAATGGTTAAGGATTTGTCAGCGGCCTCTGGTGAAATTGTTGGTATTGAGTTTAAATCAATGTCTGGCCATGAACTGTTGTTCGGCGATATGCCAGGTGAAAATTTGGATGTTTTAGATATCGAAGTCGATAGCTATCAGGTTGATGCCGGTTTGCTGCAGACAACAGAAGAGTATGTAGTCGAAGAAACATTGAATAGCCATTTATTAAAGTCCAACTGTTTAGTCACATCGCAACCCGATTGGGGTTCCGTGGTCATTCGTTATACTGGACAGCGGATTGATGAAGCTGGGTTGTTAAAATACATTATCTCTTTCCGTGAGCATAATGAATTTCACGAGCAGTGTGTAGAGCGTATTTTTACCGATATTATGCGTCAGTGTCAGCCAACACAATTAACTGTTTATGCGCGCTATGTCCGCCGTGGAGGTTTGGATATTAATCCGTACCGTTCAAACTTTGAAGATGAATATGATATTTCACGCACGCAGCGTCAGTAGCTTTTGGTCTGCATTCAAGTAGGCATAGAAATACCCATATACTTGCCAGCGTAATTCATTAAAATAGCGCCTCAAAAAACCAATAGGAATACAACGATGCTACCGGGAAACGGAAATTTTAGAAATATTGTTAAAGACACCAATATCACTTCAGACGAAGCCTTGGAGCGTTTTGACTTAAACCTTAATCAGCTCTGTACCTGTGGGATTCCGGCCGAAGAGATGGAATACAAAATGAAAGAGCTTTCGACCTTATCTGCTTGGTTGCAAGAAGCGTTAGAAAAGGGTGAAACCATGCAAAGCTTGCAACCGCGTGCCTCAAAGCTGGCTAAATTGGCGTTTGAATTAGGTTGCTGTCGCGAAGAAGTCGAAGTTTTGATGACAATTTACCCGAAAATGTAATCTCTTTTTAAGCGCACATTTTGACAGCGAGCATTACCTTTTACGCGTAATGCTCGAAACTCTTTCCTTTAATCTATTTGCGCAATTTTGCCAAGAATTTCCTTAATCTTTTCTCTTTGTGGACGATGACTCCGCGGTGCATCAAATGGATCGCCATCACTCAGTGCGCCAGCACAGGTTAAGCGTAAAACATCCGGTTGGTTTGCGGACTGCAAATATAGATGAACATAATCCATCGTAGGGGTTCGATTAGAATCTTTATCGCTGTCACTCGCCATGGCTGGTTGTAATCCAAAATTGGCAAGCATCTGCGGTACAGATTGTGTTGTGCGTTCGGCGACGGCTTCTTCACCAATTCGAACTGCAGTAATTTTAAATTGATCGGCTTGAATCAAGGTCGCTTGTTCCCTTAGCGTTTTAACCTCTAAACGACAATGCGGTTCAAAACGGTCAAATCCATAGCCCGTTATCTGTCCATTTTGTATATAGACTCGTGCACTACCTGCGGGAATGCTCAGAGATTGTTGTAGATTGAAGTGTTCACCCTGCTGAATATCCATCATGTGTTTTGGCGGCGTTAAGCTGCAGGCATTTAGTAACAACACAGCACTTGCAGTCGCCAGAGTGGTGGTCAGTAAAGGGCTAAATAAACGTTGAGTTTTCATGTATCCTCCGCAATGTGAAACCCTATGTGAATACAATCGATTTTCGCGATAAGTGCAATCGGGGCTTTTCAGGAACTGAGACTTATTCAGTGCTCCCCTAAACACGCTAAGCTTTCTAACTCGGCGATGGCTTGTGCTAAAATATTCGACTGATTTTTGTTACTTGCCGCCGGTTGGCTGTGGGTTGCATTAAGGCGACGGTTTAATTATGCCGATTTACGGTTGGGAAAAGAATGGGCGTATGCCGCCAAAGTCGTTGATTGTCAGAAACTAGCCAGAGTTTGCATTATAGGCAAGCCGAATGAATTAACCGAAGTATCTGCTTCATTGTGAGTATCAAATGGATAAAGCCTTTTCAAGCTATGATGTGATTGTGGTAGGTGGCGGACACGCCGGTACCGAGGCGGCGCTTGCTGCAGCGCGCATGGGGCAGAGAACCTTATTGTTGACGCATAATATTGATACCCTTGGGCAGATGTCGTGTAATCCGGCAATCGGCGGAATTGGCAAAGGACATTTGGTTAAGGAAGTCGATGCAATGGGCGGCGCGATGGCGCTGGCGACCGATATGGGCGGGATTCAATTCCGCACGTTGAACGCATCGAAAGGCCCAGCGGTACGTGCTACGCGTGCGCAAGCCGATCGTTTACTGTACAAAGCCGCCATCTTGAAAATGTTACAGAATCAGCCAAACCTAACGCTATTCCAGCAACCGGTGGAAGATATGTTGCTTGAGGGTGAGCAAGTCACCGGTGTGGTGACTAAAATGGGTTTGCGCTTTTACGCGCAAAACGTGGTTCTGACAGCAGGAACGTTTCTTGCAGGTCGTATTCATATTGGTTTACAGAACTACGAAGGTGGTCGTGCGGGTGATGAGCCTGCTAATCGTCTTGCCGCAAAATTACGCGAACTGAATCTACCTGTTGGGCGATTAAAAACTGGCACTCCGCCACGCATAGACGCGAAAACCGTGGACTTCTCAAAGATGCAAATCCAACCGGGTGATGATCCTGCACCCGTGTTTTCCTATATGGGCAACCGTGCTATGCATCCTCAACAGATGCCGTGTTGGATTACCTATACGAATGAGCAGACGCATGAAGTGATCATGAACTCGCTCGATCAATCGCCGATGTATTCCGAACATGGCGAAATTGATTCGGTCGGGCCACGCTATTGTCCATCAATTGAAGACAAAGTGATGCGTTTTGCAGATAAGGATAAGCATCAAGTGTTTATCGAGCCGGAAGGTCTAAATACCACCGAATTGTATCCAAACGGCATCTCAACTAGTTTGCCGTTTGAAACCCAAATTCAGATTGTACGCTCGATGCAAGGCTTGGAGAACGCGCAAATTATGCGTCCAGGTTATGCCATTGAATACGATTTTTTTGATCCACGTGGACTGAAACCGACGCTGGAAACGCGCGCGATTAACGGTCTGTTTTTTGCCGGACAAATTAACGGCACGACCGGCTATGAAGAAGCCGCTGCACAAGGAATGTTGGCCGGTATTAATGCGGCACGTCGCGCGCAAGAAAATGCCCAATGGTATCCAACGCGCGATCAAGCTTACCTTGGTGTGTTGGTGGACGATTTGATTACCATGGGAACAAACGAGCCTTACCGAATGTTCACCTCGCGTGCTGAGTATCGTTTGATGTTGCGTGAAGATAATGCTGACCAGCGACTTACGCCACAAGCGCGTGAAATGGGCTTGATTGATGATGTACGCTGGGCGGCGTTTGAAGCCAAAATGGAAGGTAAAGCGCAAGAGCTAACGCGGCTTAAAGAGACGTGGATTTACCCAACCCATAAGGACGCCAAGCGTGCCGAAGCCTTAATGAACTTGCCACTGAGTAAAGAACAGACCATGTACGATTTGTTAAAACGTCCGAACGTAAGTTATCAGGCGTTGGCCGAACTGGATGCTTTTGGCCAAGGGGTAGACAATCCTCAAGTCATTGAATTGGTTGAGATTGATGCCAAGTATTCTGGCTATATCGCGCGACAGATGGAGCAAATCGACAAGCTTAAACGTGCAGAATCGGTAGATATTCCAGAAGATTTAAACTTTGATCGCATTTCTGGGTTATCTAATGAAGTGAAACAGAAGCTGCGTGATCACCGACCAGCCAATTTAGGCATGGCAGGACGCATTCAAGGGATTACGCCAGCGGCAGTGTCGATTCTGCTAATTGAAATTAAAAAACACCGTTCGCAGAAAAGTATTTAAATAAATGACTCAAAATCCGCTTTCTCATTTACAACCTCAGCTAGAAGCCGCGCTTGAAAACCTTGCGCTGGAGCTTTCCGGTTCTCAAGTCGACGCTTTAATGACTTATTTATCGCTGCTACAGAAGTGGAATAAGGTCTATAATCTCACCGCGATTCGTGACCCGCAAGAAATGTTAATCAAGCATCTGATCGACAGTTTAGCGGTCGTACCGCATATTGATAGCCCTTCGGTCATTGATGTTGGTTCTGGTGGTGGTTTACCTGGCATTCCTTTGGCGATTTGTTTTCCAGATCGACGAATTGATATGCTCGATAGCAACATCAAAAAAACCCGTTTTCTGATTCAAGCCAAGGCCGAATTAGGACTGAAAAATAGCCAAGTTTGGCATAAGCGGGTGGAAGAATATCAGCCAGATCCGCTATACGGCGCAGTGGTTTCACGCGCCTTTGCTTCTTTAGAAGATATGTTTAGCTGGACGAAAGAGTTGCTTCCGCAGAACGGCGTCTGGTGGGCGATGAAAGCGCAAAAAGAAACCGAAGAATTGGCCAATTTACCCAGCTATGCGCACGTTGCAGAGATTATCGAATTGCAGGTACCAGGATTGGATGCGCAGCGCCGCTTAATTAAAGCATTAAAAGTATCGAGCAATTAAAAAGACAGCTTGTGCAACCTGTGTTGTCATTAAGCATCCCAAAAACTAGAGTGAAAGAGTTAAAGGACCTTGTGTGGGTAGAATCGTAGCCATTGCAAACCAGAAAGGCGGAGTCGGGAAAACCACGACCAGCGTAAACCTTGCGGCGGCCTTAGCAAAATTGCAGAAAAAAGTTTTGCTGATTGACTTAGATCCGCAAGGGAATGCCTCGGTCGCGCTGGGGATTGATAAAGATAATGCCGAAATGACGGTTTATGATTTATTGGCCGAAGGCGCCTCAGTTGAAGACATAGTGCTACGCGCTGAACAAGCCGAATTGGATATTTTAGCTGCCAATGGTGATTTGACTGCCGCCGAAATTAAGCTTTTAGAAGAAGAATTGGGCGCAGGCAGATTAGGCGAAGCATTAAAGTCGGTTAAGGCGCAGTATGATGTGATTATCATCGACTGTGCGCCCAGTTTAAATATGTTGACCCTTAATGCATTGGCTGCCGCAGACGGGATCGTTGTGCCGGTGCAGTGCGAATATTTTGCGCTGGAGGGGTTGTCTGCTTTGATGGATACCATTGAAACTGTGCAACGCGAATTGAATCCAAATCTGCATATTGATGGGTTATTGCGCACCATGCATGACCGCCGTAATAATCTTGCCAATGATGTTTCCAATCAATTGGTCACGCATTTTGGAATGAAAGTGCTGCAGTCGATTATTCCGCGCAATGTCCGCCTTGCCGAAGCCCCTAGCTACGGTGAATCTATTTTTGACTACGATAAAAGTTGTCCTGGCGCTTTGGCTTATTTTGCGCTGGCAAATGAATTAATGCGTAAAACGCAAATTTGATTCTAAAAAGGAGTTCTGTGATGAAAAAACGTTCTGGAATGGGCGGACGCGGTCTTACCGCAATGCTTGGCGCAAAACAGAAATCGGAACAAAATGTCAGTGACTTGCGGATTGAAAAGTTACTGGTAGAACAACTCCAGCCCGGTCAATATCAACCGCGCCAACAATTTGATGAGCAGGCTTTAACAGAGTTGGCAGAGTCAATTAAAGTGCAAGGGGTGGTACAGCCGATTGTTGTGCGTCCACTGGATGACGAACTTTACGAGATTATTGCGGGTGAACGCCGTTGGCGTGCATCGAAATTAGCCGGCTTAACTCATGTACCGGTGGTCATTCGTCAGGCGGATGGACAGGCCACTCTCGCGATGGCCTTGATTGAGAATATTCAACGTGAAAACCTCAATCCGATTGAAACCGCGATTGGTTTGCGCCGTTTATTAGAAGAATTTGAACTCACTCAGCAAGAAGTGGCCGAGGCGGTTGGGCGTTCGCGTTCCGCTGTATCTAATTTATTGCGTTTACTAAAGTTGCCGGACTCCATTCAAAGTGCATTGCATGAAGGCAAAATCAGTATGGGTCATGCGCGTACGGTGATCAGTATGCCAGCACCGATTCAAGCGGATTTAGTTGCTAAGGCGATTAAGTATGATTGGTCTGTACGTCAGATGGAAGAAGCGGCGCAAAATGTTTTAGTGCCTAATGCACTTAAATCTGCGGCACAAAAAGTCGTGCTGCCGGATTTTGTGGATAGTCATCAACAAGATCTAGTCAAAAGCCTTTCTGCAAAGGTACAAATCAAACATCAGCAAAACGGGCGCGGCAAAATCGAAATTAGCTATCAAGATGAAGCCGAACTTCAGCGTTTGTATCAGCTGATTTCGAAGAAGCAGGCGTGATTTATAAAAATTTTTTATAGATGGTCATTTGCGGCACTTGAAATCTTCAACCGCTAGATGTGGTAGTCATGTGATTAATAATCACTACACATTGTTGTGTTAATTTTAAAATGACAAAATCAGAGCTTTCAGGCCATATTTTTGAGTCAAAAAAGCTTAAAAATCAGCCTTCTGCGGCTAGCTTTTGAACGCATAAAACATTATCATGTGGCACCGTTTAGGTCAGTTTAAATGACCCGAATCAATTGATTACAAAGGTAAAGAAAGTGAGCGACTCGCCAACCCCGCAAAATGATGAGCATAAACACAAGGCTCCGGGGGCAGCAGCGAACTATTTAATGCTAAGTGCAGGCTCAATCTTTACCTCAATGTTGGTGGCCGGGTTTTTAGTTGGCTATTTTCTGGATTCGCTATTCGACACACGTCCAATATTGATGTTGGCATGTGGTTTATTAGGCTTTATTGGCGGCATCCAGAAAGTAATACGCATAACCCAGCGGTTAGATCACTATGATCCAAAGAGCGGAAAAGATGTTTAAGAATCTTGATGCCGCTTACAAAGTTCAAGGCGTTATCGGAGTTTTAATGGTTGCAATCTTTGCAACCCAAGGCCATGTTTTGGGCGCAGCCTCTGGTTTTGTGATTGGTTTATTGAACATCATTATGTTGCAGTTTACCTTCACCAAAGCCAATAAACGCGCAGCAGAAGACCCAAAAGCAGGCATGCTGATTTTATATATGAGTGCGGTGATCAGATTTATTCTGTTAGCTGTGTTTTTTGTTTTAGGGCTGTCTATTCTCGATCAGAGCGAAGCGTTTCCGGTCATTATCACGTTTGTGTTAATGCAAATCGGACAACTCTTTAATTTGAAAGGGAAAAGACGTTTGACTGACTAAGGAGTAGACCCTTGAGTGCTGAAAAAATGGGTACGGTCGAGTATATCCAACACCATTTGACCAACAATACCATCGGAGAAGGTTTTTGGACTTTCAACATGGACACAATTATTGTCAGCTTTTTACTTGGTGCGCTGATCGTCTTTGTGGCGGCTCGTCTAGGTAAACAGCTTGATACTGGAACCCCTGGTGGTTTCCAGAACTTTGTAGAATCGATTCTTGATTTCGTTGCCACGAATGTTCGTGACGCTTTCCCTGGGCATAACCCATTGATCGCGCCATTGGCTTTGACCATTTTCGTATGGGTTTGGTTGATGAACTTTATGGATTTGATTCCGGTTGATCTATTACCTTGGTTGTTCCAGTTGATCACAGGTGATTCGCACGCTTACTTGAAAGTGGTTCCAACCACTGACTTGAATACGACTCTAGCGATGGCGTTCACTGTATTTGCCTTGATTCTGTATTACAACATCAAGATTAAAGGGGTTGTAGGATTCATTAAAATGTTCCTATTCCACCCATTTGGTAAATTCTTCATCCCAGTAAACGTTGTAATGACGTTGATTGAAGAAGTATCTAAACCACTATCTCTTGCTCTGCGTTTGTTCGGTAACATGTTCGCAGGGGAATTGGTATTCCTACTGATCGCATTGATTGGTGGAACTCTAGCAGTGGGTGCCGCTGCCCTATTCTGGGCGCCACTACAAGTGTTGCTTGATTTTGGCTGGTTGATTTTCCACTTGTTGGTTATCACGCTACAAGCATTCATCTTTATGGTGCTCACAATTGTTTATCTAGGTATGGCACACGACGAAGGTCACTAATCCCTAGCTAGGCAATAAAGAAGTCAGGTAGCTCTCTTAGGAGGGTTACCAAAAAGGGTTTAAGCGCACCTACTTGAGTTTTCAAATGAATACCTAAGTAAAAAGCTTTTTTTAACTATTAACTTTTCTAACTTTAAACTTTGGAGAAAATCGATGGAAGTAACTGCTACTATGATCGCTGATATCTACGCTGCAACTGCAATTGGTGTAGGTGTTATCTTGGCTGCTGCTGGTTTGGGTTCAGCAATCGGTTGGGGTCTAATCTGTTCTAAGACTCTTGAAGGGATTGCTCGTCAACCTGAAATGCGTCCTGCACTGATGACAAACATGTTTATCTTCGCTGGTCTTATGGAATCTTTCCCATTCATTATCCTAGCTTTCGCAATGTGGTTCCTATTCGCTAACCCATTCGTTGGTGCGTTGACTGCTGCGTTGGGTGCTTAATCCACCGCGTAGACACTGCAACTAATTAATTTTTTAATTATTAACGAATGGCGAGGTAACCACTGTGAGTATTAACGCAACGCTTCTCATCCAGATTATCGCTTTTGTGCTATTAATCTGGTTTGTGAACAAAGTGCTGTGGGGCCCACTTTCGAAGTTAATGGAAGAACGTCGCAAAAAAATCGCCGACGGTCTTTCTGCTGCTGAGAAAGGTAAGCATGAGTTAGAGCTAGCTGAACAAAAAGCCAAAGAAGTGCTTAAAGAAGCGAAAGCTCAAGCTCAGAATGTACTAAGTCAAGCTGAAAAGCGTGGTTCTGAAATCGTAGAAGATGCGAAAGTAAAAGCTACCGAAGAAGCTGACCGTATTAAAGCTTCCGCCCAAGCAGAAATAGAGCAAGAAGTAAGTCGTGCAAGAGAGCAACTACGCAAAGAAGTTGCATCAATTGCTGTTTCTGGTGCAGAGAAAATTCTGAATAAAGAAGTTAATGCTGCTGCGCATAACGACATGCTAGAAGCCCTAGTAAAACAAATCTAAGGGTAAGACTCTATGGCAGAATTAATGAAAATCGCAAGACCTTACGCTGAAGCGGTTTTTGCCCTTGGTAAAGAAGAGCAAAGCCTTGCAGCTTGGTCAGAGCAACTAGCAAACCTTGCGCTAATCACCAGTGATTCAGCAATGCAAGCGATGTTAGAAGATCCATCACGCTCTGTTGCAGAGGTAATCTCTGTATATGCAGCCGTTATGGGTGATGGTCTGACTAATCAAGGCAAGCAATTGTTAACCGTTATGGCCGACAACAAACGTCTTGTCGCTTTGGCTGAAGTTGCTGAGCAATTTGAAGCCTTAAAAGCCGCAGACGAGAAACGTGTTCGCGCGATCGTTGTTTCAGCTTTCGACGTAACGGAAGAGCAGAAGAATAAATTAAGTGCTGCTTTAAATGCTAAGTTTGATGCCGATGTAGAAATCAATTACGAAGTGGATGCTTCACTGATTGGCGGCATTAAAATTAAAGTTGGTGATTGGGCATTAGATGGCTCGGCACTGGCACAGTTAAACAAACTTGGCGCAGCAATCGCCCAATAATGGAGAGGAACAAACATGCAATTGAATGCCTCTGAAATCAGCAGCTTGATCAAAGACCGCATTGCCGGTTTTGACGGTGCAGCTGAGTCTGGCAGCGAAGGAACAGTCGTTAGCATCGCCGATGGTATCGCACGAGTTCACGGCGTTTCAGACGTAATGTATGGTGAGATGGTTCAATTTGACGAGAAAACCTTCGGTATGGCGCTTAACCTTGAGCGTGACTCTATCGGTGTGGTTGTTCTTGGTGAATTCAAACACATTTCGGAAGGTGACAAGGTAACTTGTACCGGACGTATTTTAGAAGTCCCTGTTGGCCCAGAAATGATGGGTCGTGTTGTAGACGGTTTAGGCCGCGCTATCGACGGTAAAGGTTCAATCGAAACGAAAGTCACTTCACCAATCGAGCGTATCGCTCCTGGTGTTATCGACCGTCAATCAGTTGACCAACCAATGATGACAGGTATCAAGTCTATCGATTCGATGATTCCAGTTGGCCGTGGCCAGCGTGAGCTAATCATCGGTGACCGTCAGACAGGTAAAACGGCAATCGCTATCGATGCGATCATTTCGCAAAAAGACACAGGTGTAAAATGTGTTTATGTTGCGATGGGTCAAAAAGCATCTACGGTCAACAACGTTCGTCGTAAGCTAGAAGAAACTGGCGCTATGGCAAACACCGTTATCGTTGCAGCGAACGCGTCTGATCCAGCGGCACTTCAATACCTAGCGGCTTACGCTGGTTGTGCGATGGGTGAGTATTACCGTGATCGTGGTGAAGATGCACTTATTATTTATGATGATTTGACCAAGCAAGCGCAAGCTTACCGTCAAATCTCTCTATTACTTCGTCGTCCACCAGGTCGTGAAGCATTCCCTGGGGATATCTTCTACCTTCACTCACGTCTACTAGAGCGTGCTGCTCGTGTAAACGCGGACTACGTAGAACGTTTCACTAACGGTGAAGTAAAAGGTAAGACCGGTTCTTTGACTGCTCTACCAATTATTGAAACGCAAGCAGGTGACGTATCTGCATTCGTTCCTACCAACGTTATCTCGATTACTGATGGTCAGATCTTCCTTGAAACAGCAATGTTCTCTCAAGGTATCCGTCCTGCAGTGAACGCAGGTCTATCTGTATCACGTGTTGGTGGTGCGGCTCAGACTAAAGCGATCAAGAAACTTGGTGGTGGTATCCGTCTTGACCTAGCTCAGTACCGTGAATTGGCAGCATTTGCTCAGTTCGCTTCTGACCTAGATGCAGTGACTAAAGCCCAATTAGAGCGTGGTAAACGTGTTACTGAGCTGATGAAGCAAAAGCAATTCGCACCACTAACTATCGCTGAAATGGCAGCATCGCTATTCGCGGCAAACGAAGGTTTCTTAGATGACGTAGAAGTCAACAAAGTACTTGCGTTTGAAGCTGGTATGCATGCACACCTAAACTCTGCAAAAGCTGAACTTGTTGCTAACATCAACGATGGTGGCAAATGGAACGACGATATCGCTGCTGAACTAAAAGCGGGTATCGAAGAGTTCAAAACAAACGGCGTTTACTAAGAGTTAAGGAGTAGGCCATGGCAGGCGGTAGTAAAGAAATACGAGCCAAAATTGGCTCCGTAACGAATACCAAAAAAATCACCAAAGCCATGGAAATGGTTGCGGCGTCTAAAATGCGTAAAGCGCAAGCTCGCATGGAAGCGACTCAGCCATACGTCGAAAAAGTGAAGAGAGTAATCAGCCACGTAGCGGCAGCTCACCCTGAGTATAAGCATCCTTATACTCAGACTCGTGAGACTGTTAAGCGCGTTGGTCTAGTTGTGATCTCTTCTGATCGAGGTCTTTGTGGTGGTTTAAACTCAAACTTATTCCGTAAAATTTTGCCAAAAATGAAAGCTTGGCAAGAAGCCGGTGTTCAGGTTGAACTTGCTTTAGTCGGTAATAAAGCGAAAACATTCTTCCGTTCTTACGGTGGCAATGTGGTCGCTTCTGTTTCAGACTTAGGCGATACGCCTCACATTGAGGACCTAGTGGGTACAGTTAAGGTTGTTTTAGATAAATTTGATGCTGGTGATTTGGACGAAGTTCACATCGCATCAAACAATTTCGTAAACACCATGTCGCAAGACCCAACTGTATCGCAACTTGTTCCATTGCAAGCTGAAGAGAAACAAGACGCTTCTCGTTGGGATTACCTCTACGAGCCAGATGCGAAGACCGCGCTGGATCTACTAATGCGTCGTTATGTTGAAGCAACCGTTTTCGGTGCCGTTGTTGAAAACGCAGCTTGTGAGCAAGGTGCTCGTATGGTTGCAATGAAAAGCGCAACCGACAACGCTGGCGAAATGATCAAAGAATTGAAGCTGTCTTATAACAAGGCGCGTCAAGCTGCGATCACGGCTGAAATTTCAGAAATCGTTGCTGGTACAGCGGCTGTATAAGTTTGAAAGTTTCAATAAAAGGTTAAAGATTATGAGTGGAAAAATAGTACAAGTAATCGGCGCAGTTATCGACGTCGAGTTTAAAGGTGCTGATTTACCAAATATCTATGACGCGTTGATTGTTGATGAGACTGGTCTTACGATCGAAACTCAACAGCAGATCGGTGATAACACTGTTCGCGGTATCGCGATGGGTTCATCTGACGGTCTTAAACGTGGTATGGCTGTTAAAAATACTGGCGAAGCGATTTCTGTACCAGTAGGTAAAGCAACACTGGGTCGTATTTTCGACGTTCTTGGTAACGCGATTGATATGGCTGGTCCAGTAGAAGCAGAATCAAAAATGTGTATTCACCGTACAGCTCCGGCATTTGACGAGCTAGCGGCATCACAAGAGCTTCTAGAAACAGGTGTTAAAGTTATCGATTTGATCGCTCCATTCGCTAAGGGTGGTAAAGTTGGTCTATTCGGTGGTGCTGGTGTTGGTAAAACCGTTAACATGATGGAATTGATCCGTAACATCGCGATCGAGCATTCTGGTTACTCAGTATTTGCTGGTGTTGGTGAGCGTACTCGTGAAGGTAACGACTTCTACCATGAAATGGATGAGTCAGGCGTACTTGATAAAGTTGCATTGGTTTACGGTCAGATGAACGAGCCACCAGGAAACCGTCTACGTGTTGCGTTGACGGGTCTAACGATGGCTGAATATTTCCGTGATGAAGGTCGCGATATTCTGTTCTTCGTAGATAACATCTACCGTTATACACTTGCTGGTACTGAAGTATCTGCACTTCTAGGTCGTCTACCGTCTGCGGTAGGTTACCAGCCTAACCTAGCTGAAGAGATGGGTCAGGTTCAGGAGCGTATCACTTCAACTAAAACGGGTTCGATCACATCAATCCAAGCGGTATACGTACCTGCGGATGACTTGACTGACCCTGCGCCAGCAACCACGTTTGCTCACTTGGATGCAACTGTAGTACTTAACCGTGGTATCGCGGAACAAGGTATCTACCCTGCGATTGATCCATTAGACTCAACGTCACGTCAGCTAGACCCACAAGTTGTTGGTCAAGAGCACTATGACGTAGCACGTAACGTTCAGCAAACGCTACAACGTTATAAAGAGCTTAAAGACATCATCGCAATCCTAGGTATGGATGAGCTTTCAGAAGAAGACCGTAACTTAGTTGCGCGTGCTCGTAAGATGCAACGTTTCTTCTCTCAACCATATTTCGTAGCGAAAGTTTTCACTGGTGAAGATGGTCGTTATGTTCCACTGAAAGAAACAATCCGTGGATTCAAAATGATCGCTTCTGGTGAGCTAGACGATATTCCTGAAAAAGCGTTTATGTACGCTGGGGACATCGACGAAGTTCTAGAGAAAGCGAAAAAATATCAAGGGTAATAAATTATGGCAGTCTCAATGCAAGTAGATGTTGTTAGTGCGGAAGGTCTGATCTTCTCTGGTAAAGCAGAGCAAGTTTTCGCACAGGCTGCCGATGGTGAAGTAGGTATCCTACCTCACCACACCCAGTTTTTGAGCTCGCTAAAACCGGGCGCGGTTCGTGTTATTTCTGGCGACGAAGAAGGCATCTTCTACGTCAACAGCGGCATCATTGAAATCCAACCAAGTGTTGTGACTATCCTTGCGGATACAGCGGTACGTGCGGCGGATCTTGATGCAGCCAAAGCTGCAGAAGCTAAACGCGAAGCGGAAGAAGCCATGGCGAATGCGAAATCTGAAACCGACATTGTACGTGCTCAGATTGAACTCGCAGAAGCGGTTGGCCAAATTCAAGCACTTACGAAACTTCGTGATCGCTTGCAAAAGACTGGGATGGCATAATTGTTACCCCTGTAATGAAAAGCGGGCCTTGTGCCCGCTTTTTTTTTCTTTGTTGATTTATATTTGTGCGGCTTGCCGGCAATTTCTTCTTCAAGGACGTGTCGTGTAGGCGACTACACTTATTTACTTTTCCTTGGCCTTGCACCACAATCCATCACAAAAAAATCTAACAATGATTTAGATAAATTTATTTGTTTAAATTCATGCGCATTAAAATAAGTGCTTATCAATTTAGGCAAAATTAACGAGTGGAATTTTCTATGGCATTAAAAGTTGTGATTTTGGCTGCGGGTAAGGGTACTCGTATGCGTTCTGCGTTACCGAAAGTATTACAGCCGTTAGCGGGTCAGCCGTTACTGCAGCACGTGGTCAATACTGCACATCAATTAAACGCCGCACAGGTTTTAACGGTGGTCGGGCACCAGTCTCATCTTGTTGAGGCCGCGATGGCCGATCAAAACATTGATTTTATCAGTCAGTACGAACAACTTGGTACCGGGCATGCTGTGCAGCAAGCAGTGCCGCAAATCGCTGATCATGATACCGTACTAATTTTATACGGCGATGTTCCGCTTACGGCTAAATCGACACTGGATGATTTACTCAGCTTAGTCAGTGATGCGCACCCTTTAGCGTTGTTGACCATCAATTTCGCCAACCCGACTGGCTATGGTCGAATACTCCGAGATCAGCATTTTGCTGTGCAAGAGATTGTTGAACAAAAAGATGCCTCTGCCGAGCAATTGAAAATTCAGGAAGTGAATACTGGGATATTAGCTGCGAAAGGCGCCCACCTGAAAAATTGGCTGTCGCGATTGCAATCAAACAACGCACAAGGGGAATTTTATCTGACCGATATTATTGCCATGTGTGTCGCCGATGGCTTTACCGTTCAAACGACTCAACCACAAGCGGAAATCGAAGTGTTAGGCGTGAATGATAAGCGCCAACTGCAATCATTGGAACGCCAGTATCAGCGTCTTTTAGCGGATGAGCTCATGGAGCAGGGTGTGACTCTAATTGATGCTTCTCGCTTAGATATTCGAGGTGTCTTGCAGGTTAAACAAGATATTCAAATTGACGTAAATGTTGTTTTTCAAGGGGTGGTCTGTCTGGCTGAGGGCGTCCAAATCGGTGCGAATTGCGTACTAAACAATGTGACTGTGGGTGCGGGAACTGTGATTCACCCGTTTAGCCATCTGGAAGATTGTGTGGTTGGTAAGCATGTTCATATTGGTCCTTATGCACGCCTGCGCCCGGGGACTGAATTAGCGGATAACGTGCGTATCGGTAATTTTGTCGAAACCAAAAAAGCCAAAATCGGTCAGGGCTCTAAAGTCAATCACCTCAGTTATGTCGGCGATACTTTAATGGGTGCAGGTTGCAATATCGGTGCTGGAACAATTACCTGTAACTACGATGGCGTCAATAAACACCAAACTCTGATTGGCGATAATGTCTTTGTCGGTTCAGACACTCAGTTAGTCGCACCGGTTCAGATTGCCGATGGTGCAACTATTGGTGCCGGTTCAACCATTACTAAAGACGCTCCAGCTGAACAACTCACTCTGTCGCGCGCCAAACAGATAACGATTAAAAGCTGGCAAAAGCCGACTAAAAAATAGATTTAAACAGTAATCACTTCAATTTACTGAATGATAAAAGGATGTCATTAATGCAATATTTATCGATTGATCCAGAAAAGTGTGATGGTCTACGTGATTTTATGCAGCTAAAGGGCTGGCAGCTTACCCATCAAGATGTCGGACAGACTGAACTGTGTGGTTATGGTTATGTGATTAAATGGGAAAAAGACGGCGCGAAGGTGCTTTTGCAATACGAAGATCGTCAAGGTAAAGCCATGGCCAATATCGAACTTTCACCTAGCGCTCGTAGTGACATTGACGCCTATCTTGCTGCTTAAGTTCTATCGCTATGTCAAAGAAACTGCAAGCCTATATCGACCTTACCCGTTTTAACCGTCCCATCGGCACCTACCTCGTTCTTTGGCCGGCATTATGGGCGCTTTGGTTAGCGGCTGACGGCGTGCCCGATTTATGGATTTTGACGGTGTTTGTACTGGGTGCTTTTTTAATGCGTTCCGCCGGCTGTGTTATCAACGATTACGCCGACCGTCATTTCGACGGTCATGTTCAACGTACCTGTTGCCGGCCTTTGGCAACCGGCGCGATTTCCGAGAAAGAAGCCTTAAGTTTCTTTGTCGTACTTTGCATCATTGCTTTTGGCTTGGTGTTAACGCTGAATACCCTAACGATTCTGCTGTCGTTCGGTGCGGTCTTTCTTGCTGCACTCTATCCGTTTATGAAACGCCATACGCATTGGCCACAAGCCTTCTTAGGGGCGGCCTTTGCTTGGGCAATTCCGATGGGCTTTGCGGCGGTCACGGGTGAAGTATCGGTTGCTGCATGGCTTGTTTTTGCAGCCACTATGATTTGGTCTTTGATTTACGATACCGCCTATGCGGTCGGTGATATGCAGGACGACTTGAAAGTGGGCATCAAATCCACCGCGATTCTCTTTGGTGACAAAATCGTCGGTTGGATCGCCTTTTTCCAACTGATTATGCTCTCTTTGCTCATCTCAATGGGTTGGGCATTTGAACTGCAAGCCCCCTATTATTTGAGTCTTTTGGTCGTCGGCTGGTGGTTTGCCAGTGACCTCGAGAAAATCGTCACCCGCTGTCCGAAAGACGCTTTTCAAGTCTTCCTTAACAACCACTGGATTGGGGTGATTGTCCTAATCGGTATTATCAGTGATTTTGCCCTGCGCTACGTCTGAGTTTTGTGCGTTTCGGGTCACACCTTGTGCGTTCTCAATTTTAAAAATTCGCGGTGTATTACTGCAACATTTGGCTTTTGGGTATTGAAAGATCTTGGCCCAGATTCCAGTCGGCGTTGTCGAGAGCTTGGTTGAGAATTTTCAGCAGCGGGCCGGTTAAGTCTGGGTGAAATGGCAATACGAGCCCTTTACCTTGATTTGGTTCCAGCATAAATGCCGCTAGACTGGGTTTGTGTAAATCCTGAAAGCGAATTTTAGCTAATAAGACAGGGTCTTCGCCCAGAGGAAACTCCGGATTTTCAGGGGGTTCGTAATCGCTTAAAAAATCCCCTTGCTGTTGCCGTTGCTCTTTTCGCTGGTCATTTTGCGCGGTTTCGTCATGATCAAACAGATAGTCGCCAGTGCTTGGATGGAGTCCGTGAAGCGAGGGTAGCAATAGTTTACAGAAGCGGCGCGTTACCCAAGCGAGATAGACATGATCGTTGAGGGTTTTAAATTTTAAGAGTATTCTGTCTTCCAGTGGTTGGTAAGTGGCTTGAATTTGATTTATTTGGTCGCTCACTATTGCTCAGTCCAAAGTCTGTTTCGGGGGCACTATTGTATCAAACTGACTTGTTAAAACAGTGTTTTGCATTTTTTTTGCTGTGCTTTGCGGCGAATAGCTCTGTATGGGCGAACCATGAGTTGCAAGCGTTGCAACCGCAGAGTACGCGCGAAGCTGATATTAAAGATCCACAAGCGGTAAAAGAGGATTTGGATTATTTTTTCGAGCAATTTAAAGGCGCTAAGTTTGTCGGATGGATGCAAAGCCTGATTGGTTTGAAATATGAAGTGACGGATTATCTGGATGACATTGGTGATAATGTCGACCAATTTCTGGGTGACGATACTTTACAGATAGAGCGCTCCGGCAGTGTGTTTAAGCTGTATGTTCCTTTAACCTATTATGATCGCGGCGTTATTCAGAGCAGCCCTCGTTTTCGTGCTTATATTGATATGCCGCGCACGAAAAAGCGGATGCGCTTACTGATTTCTTCGTTTGATGAAACCGATTTAGACAATGCCGATAATACATTGAATACGACGCCGAATCTTGGTGAAGAAGGGTTGAATAATGACAGCGGAACATCGATTGCAGCCCAGTATTTGTTAGACAGTCGGCAAAATAGTTTGTTTCAATTTGATTTGGGCGCGCGGATTTCGAGCCTAAAACTGAATCCTTATGTGCAATTGCGTTTTCGACATAAAAGTAAATTTGAGAACGGCTTAATTGGCCGTAGCACGCAAACTCTGTTGTATGAGCGGATTCGACATTTGGTGTGGGAGATGCGCCAAGATTTTGATTACCAAACCGCGAGCAATGAATTGTTGCGCAGCGAAACGCGAGGGACTTGGCTGATAGAAGATCAGCTCTACCAAATTCGCCAGCGTGGTATCGTGTTCTTTCAGATAAATCCGCACCGTGTTCGCTCGTATTTTGCCGAAGGTTATGTCGATTACGATGGTCAAGCCTTTGTTCCGCAGCAGGTGGCTTTAGGCATGAACTGGCGCGAAAAACTCTATCAGGACTGGTTATTTGCAGAAATCGAACCGCGTTTAAGCCGTTTTGCCGAAGACGACTTCCAGAAAACGCAGTTTAGTATTCGCTTGATGTTGGAAATGCATTTCCATAAACATTAAGTCTCATGCTTTGGGCGTTGTTAAGTCGGGTAAAAACACTTCAGTGAGCAGCAGTTGCGCGTCGTTTTCGGTAAAAATAGAGCGGCGGGCAAAGCTGGCAAGTTTGTTTTGCTGTGCATTGTTTAAATGCGCTGCCAGATAGGGCCAATAATCTAACGTGTCTTTGGAAAATTCAAATTCGGAGCGTTGTACATTGGGCATTTCAAACAGGACTTCGCCGAGTGGTTTATTGCCGAGTTGTTGCAGTTCTTGCCAAGGATTATCTGGCCCGATCGCCGGAATAACGGTACGCGCGTAGACCCAATTATCGCTGCCACATTGCAGAACCACGCAGCGTACCCATACTGTTTCATCCGCAGCCAGCCCTAAGCGTTGCGTTTCACTGAGCAATGGTATTTCAAACGTTTCTGAGAGGATTTTGACGTGCAATTCGGGGCAGCGTTTTTTTAATTTTGCGGTGAGTGACTTCGGGGTTTTTAACCACGCGTGTAGGGCGCCTACAGGGGTAATGCGACTCAGCAGTCCAACCGGTTTCCAAAATTGCGGGCGTAGCGTTTTGCTGGGTGTTTTTTGTTGTAATAGCGCTTTGATTTTGGCAAGCCTTTCAATCGACATTTTCGGTTCCTGATTATGCGTTTTGGTATTCAGTTTTATAACCAATCCAGCGCTGCTCTAAGGCTTCGGCATGGTGTGGGTAGTGCTGTAAAATTAAGCGACTGTATTCTTGAGCGCTTTCGATAAAGGCCGCATCGCGTTGGAGATCAGCAATGCGTAACTGGACTCCGCCGGTCTGTCGAGTACCAAGAATTTCACCAGGCCCGCGAATTTTAAGGTCTTCTTCGGCAATCACAAAGCCATCATTCGTTTCGCGCATGATATTTAAGCGCGCTTTTCCGGTGGTGGAGAGTGGGGCTTGATAAAGCAATACGCAATGGCTTTGTTTGTCGCCGCGCCCAACCCGACCACGCAGCTGATGCAGTTGCGCTAAGCCAAGGCGCTCTGCGTTTTCAATAATCATCAAGCTGGCGTTGGGCACATTGACCCCCACTTCGATAACGGTGGTCGCAACCAATAAATCCAATTCGTGGGCTTTGAAGGCGTTCATGACACGTGCTTTTTCTTCGCCTTTTAAGCGGCCATGTACCAAGCCAACCCGTAAATCAGGCCAGTGGTCGGTGAATTGCGTTGCGGTGACTTCGGCCGCTTGGGCGTGTAGCAATTCCGACTCTTCAATCAATGGGCACACCCAGTAAGCTTGCACGCCTTGTTTGCATTTCGCATACAGGTGCGCCATCAGTTCTTCGCGTTTTGCATTGCTCATCACGGCGGTTTCAATCGGTTTACGTCCCGGCGGCAATTCATCGATCACCGACAGCTCTAAATCGCCATAAGCGGTCATCGCCAAGGTTCTTGGTATTGGCGTAGCAGTCATAATCAATTGGTGTGGATGTACCTCAGACTGCCTCAAATGTTTGGCATTATAAGAATCATTTGATGGTTGATTAGTTGTATTTTCACTGCCTTCAAGAATAATTTTTTGGCCTTTTTGCTGCAGCGTCAATCGCTGATGCACCCCGAAGCGGTGCTGTTCATCGATAATCACTAGGCCGAGTTGGTTGAAGTTAACTGCATCCTGAAAGAGCGCGTGGGTGCCGACTATCACTTGCGCCGCACCGCTGTCGATTTGTGCTAATGCATGGCGTTTCTCTGCCGCTTTCATGCGCCCGTTAATCCATGCGACTTGGATATCTAAAGGCGCCAGCCATTCTTGGAAGGCTTGGAGATGTTGTTCGGCAAGGATTTCGGTCGGTGCCATGATCGCTACCTGATAACCGCCTTCAGCAACTTGGACGGCGGCAATCGCGGCGACAACGGTTTTTCCTGAACCGACATCACCTTGCACTAAGCGTTGCATAGGGTGTGGTTTTTGCAAATCTTGCTGAATGTCCTGCAGGACATGCCGTTGTGCGCCTGTTAGATGAAAGGGTAGCGAGGCGATCAGCTCATTGGTCTTTTGGCTTGGAAAAAAAGGTGGCGAGCAGCGTTTTTGTTCTTGTTGGCGTAGGCGTTGCAAGCCCAGTTGCTGGCTAATCAGTTCTTCGATAATCAAGCGATGTTGCGCCGGATGCTGGAAGTTTTTGATGGCCAGCAAATCGTCACTGGCCTGCGGTTGATGCAGGATTTGAATGGCGCTATTCAGGCTAGGCAGTTGCAGTTCTTGCAACACTTCATGCGGAAGATGTTCTGGCAGAGGGTTGTTTTCTAACCTTGCCAAGGTTTGCCGGATCAGCTTCATTAGGCTGGGTTGTCCAAGCCCCTCGGTGGTTGGATAAACTGGCGTTAGAGTGCTTTCCAATGGTTGCGGTTTTTGCAGGTTAATAAAGGAGTAGGCCGGATGCACCATTTCCAGTCCATTCGGGCCTGAACGCACTTCGCCGTAGACGCGCACGGTTTTACCACGGGTGAAGCTTTGTGCTTGGCGATAGTGATAGTGAAAAAAGCGCAGCGTTAAACAGGCGCCAGTAGGAGATTGCAAAGTAACCAGTAGGCTATTACGGCCACCACGAGTCATCGCTTGGGCAATAACGGTGCCTTCGGTCTGCGCCTCGACCCCAACCAGTAGCGATTCAATTGGTTTAAGCACCGTTTTATCTTGATAGCGCAGCGGTAAGTGCAGCAGCATATCTTGTACTGTATGCAGGCCCAGCTTATGCAGCTTTTCAAGCTGTTTTTCGCCGACGCCTTTGAGTTCAGTTAGGGGGGTGATTTCTAGCATAGTCATCGATCATGGAAGCTTGTTCGGATTGTAGCAAATTGTGGCGTGCTGTGGCGGCTTGCGCTTCAGATGTAGCTGATTTGTCATTGGCTTTTTGGTAAAGTTGCGCCTGATTTGTGAATGAGTGAAGTACGATGACAAAACTGGTGGTGATTGATTTGGACGGTACTTTACTGAATGCTGAGCATCAGCTGGGGAGCTTGACCAAACAAACCTTACATGCGGTGCACGCGGCGGGTTATGAATTAATGATTGCCACAGGCCGACATTTTCAGGATGTTCATCGGTTAGCGCAGCAGCTTGAAGTACCTTTGAGTTTGATTACCTCAAATGGCGCGCGAGTGCATGATTGTCACGGTAACTTATTATATGAAAATCACATTCCGGCGCATTTGGTTGCTGAAGTTTTAGATTTATCGCAAAGTTATGGAGTGCATCGTAATATCTACCAAGGAGATAATTGGTGGGTGGAAGAAGAAAACCAAGCATTGCTTGAAATTCATCAAGCTTCAGGGTTTGGTTACCAGATTACCGATTTTGCCGAGTTGAATCCGCAGCATATCGACAAGTTTTATTTTAATGCGGCGCATGAAAAGCTGGAGCCATTAGCGCAAAGCCTGCAACAGCGGGTGGGGGGTCAGTTATACATTACCTTTACCACGGAAATTTATCTGGAAGTGATGAATAAGGGGGTGTCGAAAGCGACAGCACTATCGCAGCTCTGTGCCGAAAAGGGAATTGATGCTAAAGAAGTGATGGCGTTTGGCGACGGTTTTAATGATTTAGAGATGCTGCTTTGGGCTGGGCATTCCGTGTTGATGGCCAATGCCAACCCGCTGCTACAGCAGCGACTGCCTTTGGCGAAGCGCGCAATCAGCAATGCTAAGGAAGGCGTTGCCCATTATCTACAGGCCGCTTTACTTAACGGCTAAAAACGAAGGTCGTTTCGGCATATAAAAAAACCGTCAAGATGACGGTTTTTTTCATCCACTTAGCCAGGTTTGGTTTAGTAGCTTGAAAGAGCCATTACCCCATCCATTTCAACGTCAGTCGCTTTTGGCAGCTCTTTTACCGCGACAGCGGCACGTGCAGGATAAGGTTCTTTGAAGTATTGCGCCATAATTTCGTTCACGGTAGCGAAATGACTCATATCGGTTAAGAAAATGTTCAGTTTTACGATATCTTGCAAACTGCCGCCAGCTGCTTCGCAGACTGCAGATAGGTTTTTGAACACTTGGTGGATGCGTACGTCAATGGTGCCTTCGGCCATTTGCATGGTTTCTGGAATCAGGGCAATTTGTCCTGAAAGGTAAACGGTATTGTCGTAGCGAATCGCTTGCGAATAGGTGCCAATCGCCTGTGGCGCTTTGTCGGTACTGATTACTTGACGCATGGAATATCCTTCATTAATTTCGTTGAATTTTTTGCACAATCGGTAGGCTTTTGAGGACTCGTATTACCTGAGCTAAATGCACACGGTTACGCACTTTAATCACAAAGTTCATTAGGCTGTAGGTGTCGTCTTTGTCGTCGGAATGGACACGGTCGATATCTGTATTGGTGCTGGCAATCGTGCTGGCAATCGTGCCTAAGCTACCGCGCCGATTTTCTACTTCCAGCTGGAGTTCGGCAAAATAAGTGCCTTCAACTTGTTCCGCCCAGTGTAATTCGATGCATTTATCTGGCTGTGATTTAAGTTGTTTAACATTCGCACAACATTCGCGGTGAATGACTAACCCTTTTTCGCGACTGATAAAGCCAAGAATTAAATCGCCCGGAATCGGATGGCAACATTGCGCATAATGAATCACCATGCCTTCCGTGCCAGTAATCGGCAGGGTTTTGTCTTGGTGGGCATCATTGGTTTCTTCACCAGAACCGGAGAATTGTTGAATCTGTTTGGCGACCAACTGCGGCATACGATTACCGCTGCCAATCTCTTCAAGCAATCCGTTCCAAGTGGCGAGGTGCAGTTCGTCAATCACGTACTGTTGAACTTCATTCGAAAGTTCGTTGAGGGTGAGTTGATTGGCTTTTAGTGCGTTATCCAACAAGCGCTCACCAAGTTTAATCGCATCAGAGGCTTTTAGCTGACGCATATAGTGGCGAATTTGCGTGCGCGCTTTGGCGGTGCTAACAAATTGCAGCCAGCTTGGTTGCGGTGCCGGATGGCGGCCTTTAATAATTTGAATGCTTTGGCCGCTTTCTAATACGGTACGTAATGGTGAGGCTTTTTTGTCGATGCGACAGCCTTTAGTGGCGTGCCCTAAATCAGTGTGTAATGCGTACGCAAAGTCCAGCGCAGTAGAGCCTCGCGGTAAGGTGATAATTTCGCCCTTCGGAGTAAAGACGTAAATAACTTCTGGAAAAAGGTCGATTTTAACGTTTTCTAGGAAGTCGAGCGAGTTGCCAGCGCTCTGTTGGATTTCTAACAGGTTTTTCACCCACTCTTGCGCTAAAGTATCGACTTGCGAGAGTTTTTGGTCACTGTTTTCGCCTTGCTGTTTGTACTGCCAGTGCGCGGCAATCCCGTGTTCAGAGACATCGTGCATTTGCTCGGTACGAATCTGAACTTCTAAATGCGCGTTGTTATATGGTCCCATCACAGTGGTATGCAAAGACTGGTAGCCGTTTTTTTTCGGCACCGCAATATAGTCTTTGATGCGCAATGGTAGCGGCTTGTAAAGCGAATGCACTGAGCCGAGTGTGCGATAACAACTGTCGATATTCTCGACAATAATCCGGAAAGCAAAGATGTCGAGGATTTCAGAAAACTTTTTGCCTTGCATTTTGCAATACAGACTGTAAAGGTGCTTTTCGCGTCCGATAACTTGTGCTGGGATTTGGTCTTGATCAAGCCGTTTTTGAAAGGTATCGGCAATTTGTTTGAGCGCTTCATTGCGCCCGCCGCGAACTTGCTGTAAACGGCTTTTAAGTACTTCGTAGCGATAGGGGTGTTTGGCTTTAAAACAGAGGTCTTCGAGTTCGATACGGATTGCATTAATCCCTAAGCGGGCAGCAATGGGCGCATAGATCTCGAGAGTTTCATCGGCGATACGCGCTTGTTTGTCACGACGCATGGCCCCCATAGTACGCATATTATGCAAGCGGTCAGCCAGTTTGATCAGTATGACGCGGATATCACGTGACATCGCCAGCATCATTTTTTGAAAACTTTCGGCCTTGGCTTCTTTGGCGCTGGCAAATTGCACCTTGGCCAATTTGGTCACCCCTTCGACCATGTCGGCAACGCTTTCACCGAAGCGCTCAATGATGTCTTCTTTATTGAAGGGGGTGTCCTCGACCACATCATGCAGAATGGCTGCGATGATACTTTCGTGGTCGAGTTTGTATTCGGCGAGAATCTCTGCTACTGCAACAGGGTGCCAAATGTAATCCCCACCCGCTTTACGTGTCTGTCCTTGGTGTGCCAGAGCACCGAACTCAAACGCTTGTCGTATGCGTTCAACCTGTTCAGGATGGAGGTACGCGGAGGTTTTTTCAATTAGTCCATCAATTGAAGTGGGGGTTGGCATTGCAGCGGGTGCTCCTTAGTTAAAGAAAGGAGGGGTGTCTGGGTCGTTCATAACGACTTTGCCGTCAATCGTATCTTCTGCAAGTTCGCGTAGTGCCATAACGGTTGGTTTGTCGTTATCCCATGCGAGCGTTGCTTCCGCGCCGTTCGCTAATTGGCGAGCGCGTTTGGCACTCAAAATAACAAGTTCAAAACGGTTTTCTACTTGTGTTAGACAATCTTCGACAGTAACGCGTGCCATATTTTTTATCCCATAAATTTTTGCGTAAACGAGTAATGTAACAAAAGCGCTGATAAAAATAAATCCTTAAGGTCATGGAATTATTGGTTATTTTTATAAGCAACTGAATTTGCGTGTTTTCGTGCCCTTTGTCTTGATTGTTTGGCGAGAAGGTTATTTCCCAAGCAGTCCGTTAATCAGGTTTTGGTGGTTCTGCGATTGCACTTTTTGGGTTAGGCGGCCGGCTTTGAAAATGCTATGCAGTTCTTCTAGGGCTTTCTCAAAGTGGTAGTTAATCACGATAAAATCGTATTCGTGATAGTGCGACATTTCATTGACCGCTTCGTTCATGCGTCCATCAATAATTTCTGCGCTGTCGGTTCCGCGATTATTCAACCGGCGGTGCAGCTCTTCAAGCGAAGGCGGCAGAATAAATATGGACGTTGCTTGCGGCATCAGCTTGCGAATTTGTTGTGCGCCTTGCCAGTCGATTTCTAAAATCACATCTTTACCCGCTTTGAGTTGAGATTCGACTGCGGATTTGGATGTGCCGTAGTAGTTGCCGAACACTTCGGCATATTCTAAAAAGTCACCGTGTTCGATTTTTTCCTGAAAGCCTTCAACGCTCGAAAAGTGATAGTTTATCCCGTCTTGTTCACCCGCGCGTTGTGGGCGAGTGGTGGTTGAAACGGAAACCATGATGTGTGAATCTTGTTCAATCAGTTTATTAACTAATGAAGTTTTTCCTGCGCCAGAAGGGGCGGAGACGATATATAAAGAGCCACTCATAGCTACTCCTTTGTTGTCAAAATAAACAGAGCGCGGATTAGGTTTCAAGGTGGTTTAAGGAGACTAGGAAACAAGACCCTATTTGGAGTTGTTCCATGTCTTCTTAGATCGGCGCCGCCAAATACAGGTTTGCAATTTTACCAGAGAATATTTGTTTTTGGATGGGTGCAAGGGGTTAAAAGCGATGAGTTAGCGCTTATTCGCACAGTGCTTCTTTAATTTTCAACAGAGCCTAGACACTTTGCTGAATAAATCCATTACAATGCCGCTATGCATAGAGAAAGTATTTTTTTAGTAGGGCCGATGGGGGCTGGAAAGTCCACAGTCGGCAAGCTGTTAGCGGATAAGTTGCACTACGATTTTGTTGATAGTGATCATGAAATTGAAGCCCGAACTGGGGTGACGATTCCTATGATTTTTGATATCGAAGGCGAGGCAGGATTTCGTGAACGCGAAATAGCGATGATTGATGAACTCACGCAGCGCAATGATGTTGTTTTGGCAACAGGTGGCGGTGTGGTTGAACGCGAAGCCAATCGGCAGCATTTGCGCAGTCGTGGCTTTGTGGTGTATCTGCAGTCATCGGTAGAGTCGTTGATTCAGCGCACGCGTCATGATCGCAATCGTCCCTTGTTGCAAACGGATAATCCCGAACAGGTGTTGAAGGATTTGATGGAGCGTCGTGAGCCATGGTATTTGGAGATGGCAGATTTGGTGATTCAAACTCAACAGGTGCCTGTTCATCGCGTGGTTAAGCAAATTTACGACCGTTTACAGCAAGAACAGATTATTTAAGGTTACATCATGAAGACACTAAAAGTTGATTTGGGTGAGCGTAGTTACCCGATTTACATCGGCCAAGGCCTGTTGGGTAATGCTGAATTAGTTAAGCCATTTGTGCAGGGCACTCAGGTGTTGATTGTCACCAATGAAACCGTCGCTCCTTTGTATTTAGAGCAGTGTAAAACTGCGTTTGCTGACTTTGATACGCACGCAGTGATTTTGCCCGATGGTGAGCAGTATAAAAATCTGGATACCTTGAATAAGGTTTTTGACACCTTGATTGGTGGTCGTTTTGACCGTAAATGCACTTTGGTGGCTCTTGGCGGCGGAGTCATTGGTGATATGACCGGTTTTGCTGCAGCTTCTTATCAGCGTGGGGTGAACTTTATCCAAATCCCAACGACGCTGTTATCGCAGGTGGACTCTTCAGTGGGCGGCAAAACTGGGGTGAATCATCCGTTAGGCAAAAATATGATTGGCGCTTTCCATCAGCCGCAGTGTGTCGTCATTGATACCAACACCTTGAACACTTTGGAAGACCGTCAGTTATCAGCAGGTTTGGCAGAAGTCATTAAGTACGGTTTAATCGTTGATTTACCGTTTTTTGAGTGGCTTGAACAGAATTTAGAAAAGTTATTGGCGCGCGAGCCACAAGCCTTGTCGGAAGCGATTGAGCGCTCTTGTCAGAATAAAGCCGACATTGTCGCTAAAGATGAAAAAGAGTCGGGCATTCGCGCGCTTTTTAATCTAGGTCATACTTTTGGTCACGCCATTGAGGCTGGCATGGGCTATGGTGTTTGGTTGCATGGCGAGGCAATCAGTGCCGGTACGATGCAAGCGGTTTATTTGTCTAAATTATTAGGTGATTTAAGCGATGCGGATCAAGCACGTACGGCGGCGATTTTACAACGGGCGCGCTTGCCTATTGTGCCACCGAGTTCTGCGCAGATGGATAAGGCCATGTTTCTAGACTTAATGGCCGGTGACAAAAAAGTGCAAGCCGGCAGAATTCGTTTGGTGTTGCTTAAAGCGATCGGTCAGGCGTATGTGACGGGGGATTATCCACAGGCATTGTTGGAGAAAACCTTAGACGATTTGCGCCCTTAATCTTTTGATTGCAGTCTTTTTGCAAAACGGTACATTAGGCAGCTAAGGTACCGTTTTTTAGTTTTGGAGCAAGTAAATGACAGAGTGGAACCACATTAAAGGTTTGCGTTTTTCAATGTGTGGCGATGTGCCGATGATTGAGGTGGATAACGATTATGCCACTGCGCGTATGACAACCCACGGAGCAACCGTCTTAAGCTACTGTCCGAAGGATAGTAAGGGCAAAGCGGGTGAAGATTTGATTTGGGTTAGTGATAATGCGATTTATGACAACAAAACCCCCGTGCGTGGAGGTGTGCCGATATGTTGGCCTTGGTTTGGTGCTTATAAGGCCGAGTTTAACTCGCCTTTAGAAGACGGCGCAGAGCCACAAGGACATGGCTTAGTGCGTAAAAAGTCATGGCATTTGGCTCGGATTGAAACCCTTAAAAACGGTGCAACTTTGGTTGAATTTACTACGCAAGCCGATGCTGAGACGCGTGCAATTTGGCCTTATGAGTTTTTGTTGTCGTTGCAGGTTGTGGTAGGCGAAACACTTGGTTTGACGTTGACTACCAGTAATTTAAACCCGATACCGTTAAAAATCACGGAAGCTTTACATACGTATTTTAAACTGCCGATTAATGCAAAACTGCTGGTTGATGGTCTGCAAGGCGCGGAAGAAATTGATACGCTTAAGGATAATCAATCTCGCGATGTCACAGAAAAGCTCTTGGTTAAACCGCCAATGGACAGTGTGTATTTGCAGGTGCAGCCAACTTTAACGGTTAGCGCGGGCGGAAAACCGGCATTGCAGATTGAGGCATCGAATGCCGCGTCCAGTGTGTTATGGAACCCGGGGCCTGAAACGGTGAAAGGTTTTAAAGACATTCATCCAGACCATTGGACGCAGTTTGTCTGTATTGAAAACGGCAATATTTGGGACGATGCAGTAACCATTGCGCCAGAAGGCAAGCACCGTTTACAGATTGCGATTAGCAAGCCTTAAACGGTTAGGTTTGGCATCTTCTTAGCGTTGATTCATTAATTTTGCGGCATATAGCAAGATGCCTGCGCCAATGGTTGCGGTGATAATTGAACCGATAAAACCATTGGCGGTTATGCCTAAAATATCAAACACAAACCCGCCGATTAGAGCGCCAATCACCCCAATAATCAGATTTCCAAATAAGCCAAACCCACGGCCTTTCATTAATTTAGCGGCAAGCCAACCGGCAATCGCGCCGATCATCAGAAAAACAATTAAGTTCATAGTCGCCTCTCGTATTGTCAAGGCGTTTACATTACCTGTAAACTCGCTTTAAATGCAATTTTTGCAGGTTGTAAGGTCGAAAAATATTGTGAGTGACAGCGAAAAACTTCGTTTGGAGCATCAGGCCGCACGTCTTTTTATGCGTCGTTATGAAAAGCAGTTTGGTGTGCCGATGCGGCATATCTGGCATAACACACCGCGTAAGCCGGATGTCAGTTGTTATTTGGATGGTGAGCAGGTTGATTTGGAAATTGCTCATCTGTATGGCAGTGAAGAAGAGGCCAAGCAGGTGTTGGGTCGCAGTCTTTCGGATGAGACCCTAGCGGCCTTACGGCATTTGCAGAAAACGCCTCCAAATCATCGTTTATTGGAAGCGTTGAATCAGGTGCTGTGCAAAAAATCTGCGAAATGTTATGAATCCAAAAAAGTGTGGTTAGTGATTCGCAATCTTAATCCGCACTGGCAAACTGCGCAGTTTGCTGAACATACCCATCTACTTTTGCCCATCGAACGCCACCCTTTTGAACAAATCTGGTTGCTGAGCGATCATGATCAAGACCCGCATTGTAATATTCTCCGCTTGGATGATTTATCTGTTTAGTTTGGGTAAGGCTTGTTGCAACTGTTTCAGGGCTTGTTCTAGGGTTTGTGTTGAGACGGCAAGGTTGATTCGCATAAAGCCGGTTCCGGCTTGGCTTTTGCCGCTAAAGCTTTCACCATCGTTTAAACCGAGTTTGGCATCCTCAATCAGCCACTTTTTTAGCGCTTGCTGACTGGTAAAGATTGCGCGGAAATCCAGCCAAACAAGATAAGAGGCCTCAGGCTTCATTACGTTGACCGCTGGCAGGTTCGCTTTGAAAAAGTTATCGAGCAGCGTGATGTTTGCTGTGAAGTGATTTTGTAGCGCGTTGCGCCACTCTTTTCCTTGTTCTGTATAGGCTGCTGCAAGGGCGATTTGCGCGAACAAGTTCAAGTCGTAAATGGCATTGGCTTTGCAGTAGTCAAGATAAGCTTGTCGGAGTTTGGTGTTGTGAATAAGTGCATACCCAATTTGAAGTCCGCCAAGGTTAAAGGTTTTTCCGGGCGAGGCGAGCGTAATGGTTTGTTCGCGGATGGGATGCTCTAAGGATGCGAGCGGAATATGTTTCTGTGGTGGATAAGTGAGATCGGCATGGATTTCATCTGATACGACGATAACCTTATGGCGCACACAAATGTCGGCTAATTGGGTTAATTCCTCTTGGGCCCAGACTCTGCCGGACGGATTTTGCGGGTGGCAAAAGAGTAAAAGCTTCACGTGAAACGCTTGGATTTTCTGTTCTAGCGAGTCAAAGTCAATTGCATAGCGGTTGTTATGTAAAACCAATGGCGCTTCAATGGTCAAGCCGCCATGGCGGCTAATGGCGTCAAAAAACGGTGGATAAACGGGTGGCATCAGCATGACGGCATCATGCGCTTGAGTGTAAGCCGCTACTGCCATCATAAAGCCATTGGCGACATTGTGCGTGAACACAATATCGTTCTTTTGAACCGATAAGCCCGTCGCGTTGTGCCATTCGATAATCGAGTGATATACCTTCTCTGGTGTGTGCGGGTAGCCGAGAATTGGATGCGTAAGGCGCTGTTGTAATGCTTCGATAATAAATGGCGGTGTGGGTAAGTCCATGTCGGCTACCCACATTGGTAAGAGATCATCTGTGCCGAACAATGTTTGGCGTAGCGCGTATTTTTCGGCATGCGTGCCCTCACGTGAAAGGCTGTGTTGAAAGTCGTGCATGGGCTTAATCCTAAAACAAAAATGCCCGCAAGGCGCGGGCATGAGGTATTGACTCGTGCTGAATTAGCGCTTTTTCCATAAGGTAAGTTGCGACATCGTGTGCTGGAATTTGCGTTGCGTTTCGCGAATGACAAATGGAATGTCTTGCGGTGCTCCCAGCATAGCAAAGTCGGGAGAGAGAAGTTGTTCAATACTTTCTAATGTATGCACATTTTCTCCACTTTGGCCGTCTTTGTAGCCACCGAGCCAGTTCTCTTTTTGGGTAAAGGTTTCATCCCAGCTGTAAGGTGAGGCCAGCATTAATAACCCGCCGTCATTCAGACGATGTGCCACGTCTTGCAGAAATTTCTTTGGCTCATACAGTCGATCTAGCAGATTGACCGCAATTATCATGTCATAGCCGGTAAATATGGGTTTCATATTGCTGGCGTCTTGTTGCAAAAATTCGCATTTACTGGCTGTTTTCGCGAGGCCTAAATCACGAAGTTTTTGTTCTTTAAATGCCATGATTTCACCTTCCTGTGGAATGGTATAAAGCACAGAGCCAGTGGTTTGCAATTGATTGGCAATACGGATAAAACGTGCCGAAAAATCTAAGCCAGTCACTTCATTAAAATAAGTCGCGAGTTCAAAACAAGCGCGGCCAACTGAGCAGCCAACTTCTAATACACGTAAATCGGCACGATGTGAGAAATCTCGGTCGGTGCTGATGATATTAATGGCGTGCTGAGCATAGGTTTTAGCGAAGTTCGGTACATTGAAATATTCTGCGCCATAGTGAAATTCGCAGTATTGAGCAACGGAACCATCGGTTTCGTAAGTGGAAAACTCGGTTTGCACTTCGGCTTTGGATTCAATATAACGAAAGCCGGCGTGTTGGAAAAAATGTCGCCGGAAAGCGTATCGTGAATGGCCGTTAATTTCGTTGCCGGTGGAAATCCAGCTACCGCCTTTGAAAATATTGTGTTGATTGTCGAATGTGGGGGTGGTGAAGTCATCGTACAGTGGGTGCACTTTGAAACCATCAAAAGGATAAATCGGTGTTTGTGTCCACTGCCAGACATTACCGATGACATCAAAAAAATCGCCCGCCGCACAGCCATTGACCGGCGTTGAGGATGCATACATCTGCAGATTGCAATTGGCCTCATCCTGATAGTCTAGCGCTTGGCTGAAGTCTCGTAAGCGCAACCATTCATCTTCGCTTGGTAGGCGAATTGGCTTGCCAGTCTGTTCTGCTTTCCAGCGACAAAAAGCCGCAGCTTCATGGAAATTGACTTCTGCTGGCCAACTCCAAGGCATCGCAATTTCGTCGGTCATGCAGCGCAAATACCATTTATTGTCCTTTTGTAGCCAAAAACTTGGGTGTTTGACTGGCGAGAAAGTACGCCAGCGATTGCCTTCTTCGTCCCAGTATTGACTGTTTTCATAGCCACCTGCTTCGACAAATTCGAAAAACTCTTGGTTGCTGACGAGGTATTGGCTGGCCTTAAACGCTTGTACATGGGCGTGGTGCTTACCGTATTCATTGTCCCAGCCGTAGTATTGCGCAGGGTCTTGGTGATTGATGTTTATATCACCGGCGGTTACCGTTAGAAGCGTATTATTTGGGGCAGATACGTCTTGTAGTGGACAGAGTGGGAACAGCGGGCTGGGAAGAACCGATTCAATCGGCAGTTGGCGGATCAGTACGGATGATGTTTCTAAGTGGATTCGTTCATGTTCAATTCCCATCATTACTGGCCATAATGGGCTTTGCCAGTTGATTGGCATTGTAAATTCAACCTGATCAATAAGCTGGTTGATTGCGGCGCGGACTTCTTGGCGGTAATTGCGTATCGCTTGCACGCTTGGCCAGTCGTAATGGGCATCGTTGAGGTCGTCCCATGACATTTCATCAACGCCAATCGCGCACATCGCTTCGATTTGCGGGTTGATGCGTTTGGGTAATAATTTGGCGAGCACTAATTTGTTGGTGAAAAAAGTCGCGGTGTGACCAAAGTAAAAAATGAGAGGGTGTCTTAGGCTACAGGGTCTAAGGTAAAAAGCCTCATCATTCGCGAGCGTTTCAAACAGTGCTTCGTAGAGATCGAACGTTTGATTAAAGTAACTCTTGATTTCGGCACGTTTGCTTTCTACATCGCCATGATTCAGCACAATGTTATGACTAATTAAATTGCATTGCTGATTAATTGGCAGCGATTTGTTAAAGACATCAGCAGAAAAGGCAGTTTCCATAAAATTCATCCTATGAGTTTTCTCAGAAGCAATGCCAACATCCTAACATGATTTTTTGATTTGTATAGGTTCTGTATACTATAAATTAGATAATTTATACATCAAGATTTGAGAGCAATAAAAAACCCGCGCTTGGCGGGTTTAGAAGGACTAGGATTAGGCGAGCATCTGAGCTTTGAGTTTGTTCAGCGCCTGTTTTTCAACTTGGCGGATACGTTCCATGGAAACGCCATATTCTTCCGAAAGCTCTTTTAAACCGATTTTGTTTTCTGTGAGCCAGCGTTTTTGTAGGATGTCTCGGCTACGCTCATCCAAAGAGGCAAGGGCATTTTGCATTCGCTGCATCTCATACTCAGCATAGTTTTCTTGTTCCAGTACCTGCGCAGGGTCGGCTTCTTGACTAACCAAAATTGGAAAGGTGGTATTTTGGTTGTCATCGTCATCCGGCATATCGACAGAAATGTCTTTACCGTACATACGGCTTTCCATTTCTAAAACGTCTTTACGGGTTACGCCCAGTTCTTTTGCGAGTTGATCCGCATCGCTGTTGCCAAACCACTCAAGGGATTTTTTGCTGCTGCGCAGTTTAAAAAACAGTTTACGTTGTGCCTTGGTTGTTGCGGTTTTGACAATTCGCCAGTTTTTAATCACGTATTCGTTGATTTCAGCACGAATCCAATGCACTGCAAAGGTCATTAAGCGTACGCTTTCCTCAGGATTAAAGCGTTTGACAGCTTTCATTAGACCGATATTACCTTCTTGAATAATATCGCCTAAGGGAAGTCCGTAGCCGTTGTAAGAACGTGCAACGGGTACTACATAGCGTAGTGATGAAAGAATTAATTGGCGCGCGGCATCAAGATCTTTTTGATAGTACAAGCGTTCTGCTAAGGCGCGTTCTTCTTCCGCGCTGAGTTGATGAATGCTTTGTACGGTACGTAAGTAGGCCTCGAGGTTTTTACCTGGGGCTAAGTCCAACGCAGAAGCTGTAGCTAATCCATTTTTAGAGACGTTGGGTTTGGCTAATAAGTTAGCGGTCATACTCGGTTGACTCCAAAAGTTAAGCAATTATTGATTGACAATATACTGAGATTCGGTAGTCATTGCAAGCATGCGTCCTGCTTATTTCATGATTCGTTAATATTTAACGAAAAGCAGAATGAAAACAGTAGCTTATGATGTTTTGTGCGGGCAAGGCCGCCGTTAAATGGACGGTCTTGCAAGGGGGAGTTATCTGGTGTGCTAAGCTGTCTTTGCCAGAGCGTCTTCAATGGAGATGCTCCAAGCGGTTTGAATTTCTTCAAGAATCTGAATAGCGGCTTCAAGCTTGTCGGTACCGACTTCGTATACCGATTCTTGGAGGCATAAGTCGACATAGTAATAAAGTGTTTCTAAGTCATAGCCAATTTTGAAATTGAAGTTAAGGCGTTCGCGTAAAGCATCAACAATGCTCGTCATGCGTCCAATATGGAATCCTTTTTCAGTGAAGCTACGTGTGTTGTGGCATTCAATTGCAAGATTGCCTTTGTTAATTGCTCCTTGCAGTAAAAGTGCGACAGCTTCTTCTGGATTTGTCGCCAAGGCTTTTTCTTTCTGAGGATTACGCTGATATTCGGCAAGTATGGAATTCTGTACCGTTCTTTGTGTCGGTTGAGTTGTCATAATTTGGTTCCCCTGCGTGTTTAGCGGCCATATGTCCTTTGCTGGCAATGGCAATTTTTTTATTCAAAAAACAGATAGCGCTTTTTGTTGTATTCGTTAAAGCATGGGGTATGCCAAAAAAGGAAAAGTGCGTGTAAAAGTCTATGGAGGTGCTGCGTTGAGTACAAAAGAATGTGGATGCGCGTGGCAATCTTGCCATTGGTAACGGCAGATAAGGCAAAAGTTGCCGCTGGTGTTTCTGCGGCAACGAATAAACGGCAAGATTAAAAGTTAACCTGAACTGCAGCGGCAACCCGTTTGGCTTTTTCGACTGCGCTATCGATGTTGCTGGCGCGGGCTAAACCAACGCCCATGCGGCGACGGCCATTGATTTCCGGTTTACCAAATAAACGAATTTGCGTGTCTGTTTCTGCCAGTGCCTGATCGAGATGGCTGAAGCTGGTTTGTGTTGAGGTTCCAGTTGGTAAAATGACTGCTGAAGCGCTTGGGCCATGTTGCACAATATTAGGAATTGGAAGATTAAGAATAGCGCGGACGTGTAGCGCAAATTCTGATAAATCTTGTGAAATTAGGGTCACTAGGCCGGTATCGTGTGGACGTGGTGAGACTTCAGAGAAGAATACCGAATCGCCTTTAACAAAAAGTTCGACACCAAAAATACCACGTCCCGTCTCACCACATAGGGCTTCGGTCACTTTGTGCGCAATCTCTTGAGCGTTGCTCAGTGCTGTCGGGCTCATTGGGTGCGGTTGCCAAGATTGGCGGTAGTCACCATCTTCTTGGTAGTGGCCAATCGGTTCACAAAAGCTGATGCCGTCTTTATGGCGAATCGTTAAAAGGGTAATTTCGTAATCAAAGTCAACAAAGCCTTCGATAATCACACGACCTTTACCGGCGCGTCCGCCTTCTTGTGCGTAATCCCATGCCGATTGAATGTCGTCGGCACTTTTGATGACACTCTGCCCTTTACCTGAAGAGCTCATAATTGGTTTGATAACACACGGCATTCCTACTTGATGTACTGAAGCGGTAAAGTCAGTGAGGTTATCGGCAAATTCATATGTGGAGGTTGCTAGGCCGAGTTCTTCTGCGGCCAAACGACGAATGCCTTCGCGGTTCATGGTTAATTGGGTTGTGCGTGCATTTGGAATCACTCGCAGCCCTTCTTGCTCCATGGCGGCAAGTGTATCGGTGGCGATGGCTTCAATTTCCGGAATGACCATGTCTGGTTTTTCTTGTTCGATTAATGCTCTCAGTGCTTCGCCATCAAGCATGTTAATCACGTGACTGCGATCGGCAACTTGCATGGCGGGGGCGTTTGCGTAACGATCTACAGCAATCACTTCAACGCCTAGGCGTTGCAGTTCAATTACGACCTCTTTGCCCAGTTCGCCTGAACCGCAAAGCATGGCGCGCACCGCCGTAGCAGAAAATGGGGTACCGATAGTTGTCATAACCACTCCTTAATATAACGAACGTGGGCAGCAAGCATTGCTGCCAAAAAGGGCGTTTATTATAAAAGAAGTCGCAAGGGTGAATGGATAAAAGTAAAAAAGCGCAAATAAGATGCGCTTTTTCAAAAATCAGAGATGAAATCTGTTCAAGAGTTACCCGATTTTGGACATTAAAGCAAAGCTTTTAATGAAAGGGCCTGCCATCGATGGATTTTTGATCATCGAGCCAAAATCGCCTTTAGCAAATTTAAGTTTACCTGTGGCAACAGCCATGCCCATAGATGTCATGCCAAGTGGCTTTTTCATCCATTTTTGCCAGTTATCTTCATCGGCGCGCATATCCCAATCAGACGTTTCACCGTTCCAGTTGCCGGCGCGAGTACACTCACCATTTTCGACAACGAAAACACCGGTTGGGTTGTCATCAGATTTAAAACCACAGCTAATGGTTGAGCAGAAGTTGATTTTTGCCAAGGCATCTTTTACTTCTGGATCTGCATTCCATGCATCTTTAAGTTGATTCATCCAATCGTCTGAAAAAAGTTCTGCCATTTTTGTAGCCTCTATAGTTATTAGCAATGTATTTTTTATCGTTCGATTTCATTTGTAAGTTTGTCGTTGAAATCGGCTGCTTTTCCTTCAATGATTGAAGGCAAACTTGTTCATGATACGGATTGGTTTCTTTTTTGGACAATAGGAAATCTTTATCCATTACTCATTTATATAAATATTAGGATTTTGTTAATGGTGCAGAGTGGTGAAATTCAAGGACAAAATAAAAAAAACAGAAAAACTAGGGGAATTAATTATTTCATTACACATCAAATGTGAGTATATTAGTTGCGCTTAAGAGTCGCACTAGCTGAGAGGTGTGCGAATAAATCCAGTTGGAAACCTATGGATTTATTCGCAAGTCTCTTTATGAAAACTAAGGCGGCTCGGGATAGTTCAGAATTGACTAAGATTGATATGTCGACAGGCACCTATAGAGAATATTCAATCTACTACATCATTTCTTTCAATTTGTTATTGGGGGAAGTGGTCTCTATTATGTACCCTGAATTTTAATTCAACTCCAACCTCAAAGGGAGCATTTAACTATGGCACAAACATTTGATGCTGGTGTACAAGACTACCAGTTGACTTATTGGACTCCAGACTATGTACCTTTAGACACAGACCTATTGGCTTGTTTCAAAATCGTAGGTCAGCAAGGTGTTCCGCGTGAAGAAGTTGCAGCAGCGGTTGCAGCAGAATCTTCAACAGGTACTTGGACCACAGTATGGACCGACCTATTAACGGATATGGACTTCTACAAAGGACGTGCATACCGAATCGAAGAAGTACCAGGTGATAAAGAAGCGTTCTACGCATTCATCGCTTACCCACTAGACCTATTTGAAGAAGGTTCAGTTGTAAACGTACTAACTTCATTGGTAGGTAACGTATTCGGCTTTAAAGCACTACGTTCACTGCGTCTAGAAGACATCCGTTTCCCAATCGCATACATCAAAACGTGTATGGGACCACCAAACGGTATCCAAGTTGAACGTGATCGTATGAACAAATACGGCCGTCCACTACTAGGTTGTACCATCAAGCCAAAACTAGGTTTGTCAGGTAAGAACTACGGTCGTGCGGTATACGAGTGTCTACGTGGCGGTCTAGACTTCACGAAAGATGACGAAAACATCAACTCACAACCGTTCATGCGTTGGCAGAACCGTTTCGAGTTTGTTGCAGAAGCGGTAAACAAAGCGCAAGAAGTAACAGGCGAGAAAAAAGGTCACTACCTAAACGTAACGGCAGCAACCCCAGAAGACATGTACGAGCGTGCTGAATTCGCGAAAGACCTAGGTCAGCCAATCATCATGCACGACTTCATCACTGGTGGTTTCACAGCGAACACGGGTCTAGCAAAATGGTGTCGTAAAAACGGTATCCTGCTACACATCCACCGCGCGATGCACGCAGTAATCGACCGTAACCCACGTCACGGTATTCACTTCCGCGTACTAGCGAAATGTCTACGTCTATCTGGTGGTGACCAACTTCACACAGGTACAGTTGTAGGTAAACTAGAAGGTGACCGCGCGTCAACGCTAGGTTTTGTTGACCAACTACGTGAAGCATTCGTACCAGAAGACCGTTCACGCGGTGTATTCTTCGACCAAGATTGGGGTTCAATGCCAGGTGTATTCGCAGTTGCATCAGGTGGTATCCACGTATGGCACATGCCAGCGCTAGTAACCATCTTCGGTGATGACTCAGTTCTACAGTTCGGTGGTGGTACGCAAGGTCACCCAGGCGGTAACGCGGCAGGTGCTGCGGCAAACCGTGTAGCGCTAGAAGCGTGTGTTAAAGCACGTAACGAAGGTCGTGATGTAGAGCGTGAAGGTGCAGACATCCTACGTGACGCAGCGCGTTACTCTCCAGAGCTAGCAGTAGCCCTAGAGACTTGGAAAGAAATCAAGTTCGAATTCGACACAGTAGATAAGCTAGACGCCTAATCGTCGCCAATCCCCTGAATTTGAACAAATCCGTTAATAAGGAGTTTAAAAGATGTCTTTTAACACAACTGATTACCGCACTAAGTTCACAATGGAAACATTTGGTTTCCTACCAGAGCTTACTGCTGATGAAATCTACGACCAGATCGTGTACCTAATCAACCAAGGTTGGGCACCATCAATCGAGCATGATACTGTTGCGAATATCCAATCGACATACTGGGATATGTGGAAGCTACCATTCTTTGGTATGCGTGATCCGAACGCAGTATTGGCGGAGATTGAAGAATGTCGTCGTCAATACCCAGACCACCTGATTCGCGTTGTTGGTTACGACAACTACACTCAGTGTAAAGGTCATGAGTTCGTAGTTTACAAACCACGTGGCATGTAATTGCTGTTTGGATTATTTGATTAACTAACGAATGAAAAGGGAGGCCAAAAAATGAGTCAATCTCAAAGTGGTCGCGCAGCAGCGCAAGCACGCCGTCAAGCACAGCTTGGTGGTGCGTCTACCTCCCCGACAAAAACTTCTGCAAGTCAGCGTCACACTGCACCTGCTCCAGCACCGATTCCATCGCGTGCTCAGCAGCGTACAGTCAGCGCTGCGCCAGTGGCTCCAAGTGCAGCGAAAGTTGCTCCGATGAGCGCTCCACAAGAGCGTGCTCAGCTTGGTCGTCCAGTGGTGGTTGCAGAAGGGCGTGAAGCCGCTCAGAAACGTCGTCAAGCGCAGCTTCGTGGTAACCGTGGTTATCAGAAGCAGGCGAGCAATAATCTTCATCCGAAAGCGAAGGCTTATCAGAACCGTGTAGCGGCACAAAGTGCGCCAAAACAGACTGAAGCGCCTGCGCCTAAAGTTGAAGCGGCTCCAAAAAACCTTACCTCTACTCGTGGCAATCCGAGTGGTCGCAGAGAAGTGAAAGCTGCTCCAGCGGTTGCTGTGAATGCCAATCCGGGTCGTGGTATGTCTAGAGCGCACCGTAAGGCGCGTACGCTAGGTAAAATTGCTGAAACTGCTTATAAGTCAAAAGGTAGTCAAGCTGGAGCTGTTGCGCGTATGTACAATCCAGAAGCTTCAAGCCGTGATATTGCACGTACTGTTCGTGTTGATCGCTGTACTCGCGGGAAAACCTGCGGCACGGCAAGCAGCAGCACACATCGTGGCCGTAAAGGTCGCAACAGTGCCCCTGGAAAGGTAGGCTTCTCTACCACTCTTGCTGGTCAAGGGATTTCGGGTACGCAAGTCGGACAAGGTAGTATGACAGGTGCCGAATTCGGTGCATGTCAAGTTGTTAGCGGTACAGAATATTTTAGTTCAGAAGAGTTCAACACTTACTGCGAAAGTGTACCAACAGCGGGAAAGCCAAAAGTAACCCGTACGCAAACAACTCATGGTGAAGCCGTGAGTGGGACAGCAGTTGGCAATGCCGCCGCGGTAACGGGTGATCGTGCAGGAGCGTGTTCAGTGATTACAGGAACTGAATACTTACCAGCCGATCAAAGTGAACTTTTCTGTAATGTTAAATCTAGCGAGCCTAAAAAGGCGACTGGTTTTAGCGTTAACGCAACACAAATGAATGATCAAGGTGCTTCTAAAGTAACTGGAATGGACAGCTATCGCTCGCAGTCCACCACAATTCGTCCCAATGAACCAAGTGCACCACGCAAGGTGATGGCTTCGCACACAGCGGCAGGCAATTACACTACGGGTACACAGGTAGGGCGTATTGAAGATGTTACTGGTGATGAACGTGGTTATTGCCAAACAGTGAGTGGTACCGGCTACCAAGGTGTTGAGGAAACAGAAACTTTCTGTGGTACGCAGCAACCTGAAGTCATGCCTTACCAAATTACCGTTTCGAGTACTTCCCGTGGTCAGTCGATTTCGGGTGATCGCAGTGGTTCAACCACTGGGATGACTGGTGCTGAAGCAGGTAGCTGTAAGGCAATTACCGGAACTCCATATATGTCGTTTGAGCATATCTCAAGTTGTGGAATGGAAGCGAGAGCAGAAATTCAACAGCGTACTATGGGGTCTGTTATGCTGGGAAAGCACCCAATGACCGGCGCTAAACCGGGGCCAGAGGGCCTAACCGGGGCGCAGATCGGAGCTTGTAAATTAGTTACTGGAACGCCATACCAAGGTGCAGGTCAAACTGCAGCAGTATGCGGTGGTCAAGCAAATGCAGCTCGCCCTGGCGAGTCAGACTTTCCACAACTAATGCGCAGCAATGTTCCCGCTGCGCCGGTCAATGCACCACAGATGATGCGACAAGCTGCTCCTGTCGTAATGCAAACACCGGTTGTTGCGCCTCCACAAGAAGCGCCACAACAAGGTTCGCGTATTACAGGTGACGGCTGGGACCGCAGTAGCAAAGTGACCGGAACGGAAGGCGAATGGGCAACCAAACGCAACCCTTCTTACCGTGGTGGCAATAGTAAGCCAGCGCAGGTAATGGGGGCTCATAATTACCGTCCGCAAGCAATGCCAGAAGTTCCACAAAGCGTAATTACAGGTTCTGCAGGAAATACCGATACTGGCGCGAAAGTGACCTTATCGGGTGGCGCGCGCGCCTAACCTTAGAGTTGTAAACGAGTAAAGTTATGTTAGCAAGAGGGCGAGAACGACAAAATCGAAGTAGACCAGCGCTGCCTAGGCCGATTCCCTATAAAAGGAAAGTACTAGCAGCGGGGCAGTTTACGACGATTGGCCAGTCTCACCCTTTAGTTGACCAGCTTGTAAATGAACGGCTCCGTGCCTATGAACTGGCTTCTAAAGCCCGCTTCGATAATATCGCGGTGGTGCTTGAAAAGTTGGCTGAAGGTTATGGTCGCCGGGACTTTATAAGCTGGGCTAACAAAACGCTCCAAGCCGAGCTTGGATTTGAACTACCACTGGACGTATTACAACAAGCCAGTATTGGTGGTTTGAACTTAAGAACGCTTTATAGCCAATGCGTGTTCGAACAGTTCTTGGCGTTTAGCCAAGTGTTTTTTGATCAAGATCCATTACAGGGTCAAGCAACGGCACCTACTGCCAAGCAACTTCACGCTTTGGGATACCATGCGGTTGGAATTGCGCCATGTGCCGACGGACGTCTTGCACATATTGTCAGTTACATATTGCGGCTGCCATACGATTTGGTTCGCCGAAAAGCCCACGCCGGCGCTTTATTCGATGTGAGTGAAAGCGTACGCAACTGGGTTTTTATTGAACATATGCGCTTTCGAGAAGCAAAGCCGAATGCGGCCAGTGAACCGACACGATATTTAAAAATCGCGTCTTATCATTTCTCAAAAGCCGATCCGCAGCACCAAGGTTGTGCCGCGCACAGTAGTGATGATGCGCAAGCAGCACAAGCCGCGCTCGACAAGCTAATAGATTTTCGTCAAGCGATTGAAAATCGATTTGGATGTGGGTCAACCATCGACGTTGTGTTACTAGGTGTGAACACAGACGACGACAGTTTACGGGTGCATGTTCCAGATGAACATGGCCAGGTGCAATTAGAGCGCTATGTGGAAACGCAAACACTCTACCACCAAACATTGAATTTAAATGCTGAGACAGCAAAGAAACAGATAAAGCAGTCCTTGGTCGTTGGCAATCGCCGTGCCCGACAGGATGATAAAGATGCGAATCTGCGTAATTTGTTGGCTTGGTTGATTGAGCGCAATATGGCGCAAATCGACTACGTACATCGTTTTGAATCCGGTTGTTATAAGGATTTAGGCCATGCGGAACGCTTTATTGGTATTGGTAGTGGCTTTGAAGAAGTTCAGCTGCGCAACCTAACATACTATAGCTTTCTTGAGACGTTCGAAGAAGGGCTGGCTGATGTACAGGTCGGTATTAAAATTTTTAAAAAATTGAATCTTTGCCACGGCAGGCCGATTCCGGTTATCATCCGCGTTGATTTTGACGGGCGCGTGGCGGAGTCGAGAAATCGCGCGATAAAGAAAGCGCGTCGAATTGAAAAAGCGGTGCATGAGCAGTTTAGCGAACTTTCTAAAACAGGAATGTTGCATACGTTGTGCACATTACGAGATCACAATGCTCATGCGGCCGCAATTAAACTAACTTCTGAGATTTAATTGAGTCGAGAAAACAAAAGATGAAAATTTGGCGTGTTACCGGCACGGTAGTCTCTACCAATCGAATAGCGATGATGGACTATATGCCGTTGCTGTTAGTGGAAGACAAACCGGGTGGCAGTCCGATGGTTGCGGTTGACCCGGTAGGCTGTCGAAAAGGCGACTTCGTATTGTGTTGCGGCAGTTCAGCGGCGCGAGATGCGACCGGAACCAAAGGCTACCCAAGCGACTTGACCATTGTCGGAATCCTCGACAAATGGGACTGGGAGAGCAAGTAGCGATGCAGATCCATCAAATAGGCCGACAAATCACCCTAACCAGTCGACTAGATGATTTAGGGCATCTGCCGCTCAAAGAATTAAAAACGCTAGGCGGGGGCACAGCCGTAGGCATGGACCCGATTGGCACCAAAGAAGGCGATTGGGTATTTACGATTGCCAACTCTGCGGCGCGAGACGCCGCTGGAGACAAACGATTACTAAGTGATTTAACGGTGTCCGGAATAATTGATAATTGGCAGGACATCATCAACCCAGATGACAAATGAATAAAAAACTCGAAAGGAGAAACCGATGAGTGAATATGGTATTGCTTTAGGCATGATCGAAACCCGCGGCTTAGTTCCAGCGATTGAAGCAGCGGATGCGATGACTAAAGCGGCAGAAGTACGCCTAGTTAGCCGCGAATTTGTAGGTGGTGGTTATGTAACCATTATGGTTCGTGGTGAGACAGGTGCGGTCAACGCAGCAGTACGTGCTGGTGCAGACGCATGTGAGCGTGTTGGTGACGGTCTGGTTGCGGCGCACATCATTGCCCGTCCACACAAAGAAGTTGAACCTGTTTTAACTGCAGAAAAAGCATAAGTTTATAACCCCCTATTAGTCAGGAGAAAATCATGAGTGAATACGGTATTGCACTAGGAATGATCGAAACACGTGGTCTAGTACCAGCCATCGAAGCGGCTGATGCGATGACCAAAGCAGCGGAAGTACGTTTAGTCTCTCGCGAGTTTGTTGGTGGTGGTTATGTAACCATTATGGTTCGTGGTGAGACAGGTGCGGTAAACGCAGCCGTTCGCGCTGGCGCAGACGCGTGTGAGCGTGTAGGTGACGGTCTAGTTGCAGCACACATCATTGCACGTCCACACAAAGAAGTTGAACCGGTACTTACCGCTCAATAATCCCCCCTATTTTAAGGAGCCTATTCATGAGTGAATATGGAATTGCACTAGGTATGATCGAGACGCGTGGTCTTGTTCCTGCAATCGAAGCAGCGGATGCTATGACGAAAGCGGCGGAAGTCCGTCTTGTTTCGCGTGAATTTGTTGGTGGTGGTTATGTCACCATTATGGTTCGTGGTGAAACCGGTGCGGTTAACGCAGCAGTACGTGCTGGCGCAGACGCGTGTGAGCGCGTTGGTGACGGTCTGGTTGCGGCGCACATCATTGCCCGTCCACATAACGAAGTGGAGCCTGTTCTAGTAATGGGCAACACCGGTTCAGCGAAACGTCTGTAAGGGTTAATTCTCACTGAGACCAGGAGGCACGAATGCGTTACCAACCGAATATGCAAGGCAATGTCCTGCCGGGCGCTGCCGCTTACCCTCGCTTTGAAAGTGCACAAACTCAAGCGCCGAATACGCAAATATTAGGTTACTTGGGTCGTGCATTGAGCTTGGAGTTTTCAGCAGGTCAGCATTATCTGGCTCAGGCTTCCTTATCGAAGTTCCGCAACGAAATGCAGTTTGCAGAAGGTTTTGTGACCTTGGCAAACGAAGAATTTCAACACGCCAATCTGATTACGGACCGAATGGTAAGCCAAGGTGCTTTACCGGCGGGAAGTATTCTCAGTCCAGCGAATTCAGCGAACAACATTATTGAAGCGCTGCGCACGTGTGAAGCGCGAGAACTGGCGTTGATTCAACTTTACGGTGAAGCAACACAGTACAGTCAAAATGTGGGTGCTGCGGATGATTTTGCGTTGTTCTCTCGTCTTTTAGAAGAAGAACAGACGCAATTGGTTCGAGTACAAGGTTGGCTAGAAGAGTACTACCAAAACATGGCCGCGAATCCGGTACCACAATGGAACTTTGTATGAGTCCAAAGTGGAAGCAACGAGATAAAGCGGGGACCTTAGAAGCGCGATACGAGTTCGCGAGTTTCGATGTCCTGCGTGAATTTTTGGATGAAGTTGCGGAGGTTGCAGAAACCGTCGGGCATCACCCAAATCTCAGCTTCGGACGAGAACATGTCTCGGTAATTATTTACGCTCACGAGCAATCGGGTTTGAGTGACATCGATTTTGCGTTAGCGCAGGGTATTGATGGCGCTCTGCTTAAAGTGACTCAGGAGACAGCGGAATGAGTGAACAGAATCGTGGTGAAATTCCAGCAAATGTGATGGCAGATGCCAGCCCAGCAGAGAGTGCTGCGCCGGTGGAGTCAGTTTCAACTGCGGCGAAAAAGCCAGTGGTTAAGAAAGCACCAGCCAAAGCGGCAGCGAAACCTGCGGTGAAAGCGGATGCGCAAGAGACACACATTGCGGACAAGATTAAGGCGTTCCCAAGACGTCGAGTCTGGCCGGATTAAGTTTTATCGCTTGCGATAGAGCAATAAAGAGGGATATGCCATGGCATATCCTTTTTTTTTAGGTTTTTGAGCGGTTAAGTTGTGAGTAATGTGTGTCTCATTTAGAAATTGAACTGCTTTTATAGGGTAATTGTAAATTTTTGTGCATTTATCTATTGATAGTTTCTATAGGTTGGAGTTGTTTTATCAATTTCCAATTTACTATCGAACTCACTAGGATGTTAAAGGTTTAACTAGGCCAAAAGTTTGGTTACTCAGGAATAATCTTGATTGCTAATCGCAAATAAACCGATTATCCTCTTAAAGTTTGCTTTTGGAGACTACAAAGCCTGTTTTTATCTCTTTCAACGGGTCTTTGCTGTTTTACTTAGTAAGTAACTTGGTCGTACTAAGAGCAGAACGACAAAAATTGTGTGCCGCCGGTGTTTGATGGCGGTTACTTATTTGCTCTCAGGTTGAGCCAATTCCTGAAGCGGCATGACAGTAAGAAGCAGTTAATAGCAGGTCCAATGGATTTGTTTATCAATTGTCATTATGAAGGTGTAGAAAACGATGGCACAAGAAAACATGAATACTGAGACAACTCAGAACACACAAATTAACAATCCTGGTTCGGCGGCTTTCCGTCCTGAATATGCGGTGCGCGATGTTCAAGCGGGTGTAATCACCGCAACCATGGCAATTCCTTTATCGATTGGTATTGCTCTGATGTCTGACTATCCGATTCAGGTAGGTCTGGCAACAGTGGCTTTTGCTTCTTTTATCGGTTTCCTTTTTGCTTGGTTCCGTCCAGGTAACTTTATCGGTGCGCCGGGTATTGCTGCTGGCCTTGCGCCAATCCTTGCAATGGGCGTTGCGACTTTCGGCATCCAGAACATGGCGTTCATTATCTTTTTGACCGCAACCTTTCAAGCTTTGATTTGGAAGTTTAATTGGCAGCGCTATCTGCTGATGGCGGTTCCCGGTTATTTGGTCGAGGGTTTACTGGCCGGCATCGGTTTGAAGATTGCGTTGAAATTCATGCCTTTTCTTTGGATGCTGCCCGTCGGCGTTGCAGCAGGCGAAGAGTTTTGGAGCGATGCACGCGTGCAAGTGATTGCACTTTCGGTTATTGGTGCAATCTTATTCTTTATGCTGTTTAAGAAGTATAAAGACACCAAACCAGCGATTCCTTATTTTGCACTGATTGTGTATGGCATTATTGCAGCAATGTTTGTCGATGTGAAAATGCTTAAAGTAGAAGACGTTGAGTTTACTTTGGCGCTGCCGATTCCGAGTTTTGATTCCGCTTGGATGTGGGTCTACGCTTTCTTCTTTGCTTTAATGCTTGCTGTGGTGGATGTTATCGAGCAAGTAATGTCGAACGCGGCTATCGAGAAAATCGATCCATTAAAGCGTCCATGTAATTCTAACAACTCGTTGTTATCGATTTGGGTATCGAACATGGGCTCGTCATTTTTTGGCGGTATGACGAACCTTGATGGTTTAGCGAAGTCGTCCACCAACCGTTTAGCCGGTGCTTATACCAAGTTATCGGTATTGATCATCGGGTTATTGATCACTTTTTTTGTTTTCAATAGTCAATACCTTGATCATCTGCCGTACTTTGCCTTAGCAATTATCATGACGTTTGTTGGCATAAAAATGGTAATGGGGGTTTTGCACACGGCGAAGCATGGTCCTTATGCCATGTTGCTAGCAACTTTGTGTGGTCTGTTGGTATTCAAGGTTGGGATTTTTGAAGGCTTGATTATTACCTTAGTTGTACACGCATTGATTTACTATGTGATTTTCTCGAAGATTGAGTGTCAGCCGACCGGTACGATTGTGCGTCAATACTTCAGTAAGTTTAAAGACGACGAAAAAGAGATTAATTAATCTGTTTAGCGAAAGTGGTAACTGAAGTCTGTTGGACGCATGCTCCAATAGGCTTTGGTTAAGGCTTTAAAATTTTTCGACGCAACTTGAGTTGTCGTCGTTTTGTCGTTTATGGACGACCAAGAAATAACGGAAATAAATTAGAATTTATGGAATCCATCGTAATCGCAACCGGTAATCCGCATAAGGTAAATGAGCTTCTTCCTTTGCTACAGCCGTTAGCGCGTAATTTTCATCTGCAGACGGATTTCTTTTGTGATGAAGCCGTTGAAGATGGTGACACTTATCTAGAGAATGCCCTAAAAAAAGCACGTTATGCCAGTGCTAAAACAGGTTTGCCTGCCATTGCCGATGATTCCGGTTTATCGGTTGATGCGTTACAGGGTGAGCCGGGGATTTATTCGGCACGCTACGCGGATAAATTCGGTACGAGCAAACCAAGCGAATCCCAAAACCGTCAGCATTTATTGGCCGCTTTACAGGGTTTACCTTATGCGCAGCGGAAGGCACATTATTATTGTGCAGTGGTATTAGTGCGTCATCCTAAGGACCCTGCTCCAATTGTTGGAATGGGGCGTTGGAATGGTGAAATTTTAATGGAAGAGCGCACCCCTTATGGGATTGGTTATGATTCATTTTTTTGGGACCGTGATCGCTTCCGTGTTGCTGCGGATATTCCATTAGAGGTTAAAAATGAAATTAGTGCACGTGCCCAAGCAGCACGTTCAGTCGTGGCCCAATGGTTGCAAGATAAGGCGCTACGCGGATGATTGAGTTACGTACCTGGGTCTTTATCGACTCTTTACAGCCCCAACTTGCGGCTTATATGGGGACGGCCTCAATGGGTTTCCTTCCTGTTCCGGGTGACAGTTGTTTGTGGGTTGAAGTGGCGCCGGGTATGGCGGTTCATCGCCTGTCGGATATCGCGCTCAAAGCCTCTAACGTCCATCTTGGTCAACAGATTGTTGAACGATCTTACGGTTCGATTTTTGTGCATCACCGCGTACAGAGTGATGTATTGGAATCGGGTGATCACATGCTGCGTTATATGAACACAGAACACAGTACACGCCACCCTTGTCGTTTGATGTGGCATGAAGTTATCCGTTCGATTACGCCGGATCATGCAACGTTGATTAACCGTGATAATCGAAAGGGGTCGATGATTCTTCCTGGGCAATGTATGTTGATCATGGAAACGGATCCGGCAGGGTATATTATCTATGCGGCGAACGAAGCGGAGAAAGCGGCAAATATCACCTTGATTGAAGCGCGTGCTGTGGGCGCTTACGGGCGTTTGATTATGGCAGGGAAAGAGGCCGATGTACAAGAGGCGGCGCGTGCTGCGTCAGCAGCCTTGACGCGCTTGAACGGGCCGAATGGTCCGGCTTGTACGGATGAAATGTAGATTGTATCTTGAATAAAGGGATGTTCGGGAAACAAGCATGAACCGTTTATCAAATAGTAATACCAACAGTCATTTTTTATTGCGCCATGCCTCTTTGCGTCAAATTCAGATTTTTGAGGCTGTTTCACGCCATCTTAGTTTTACGCGTGCCGCCAAAGAGTTGTTTTTAACGCAGCCGACAGTTTCCGCGCAGGTCAAAAGCTTTGCCGAGGCGATTGATATGCCTTTGTACGAGCAGGTTGGGCGTAATATTTATTTGACTGAAGTCGGCGAAAAAGTCGCCAGCAGTTGCCGTGAAATCATTAATCGGCTTTCTAACCTAGAAATTATGCTGGATGATTATAAGGGTTTGAAACGCGGTCGTTTACGGGTTGCCGTTGTCACTACTGCAAAATACTTTACGCCAAAAGCTTTGGGTGCATTTTGTAAAAAACACTCGGATATCGAACTCAGCTTAAAGGTTACTAATCGCGAAAATCTGTTTAAGCGAATAGAACAAAATTTAGATGATTTATATATCATTGGACAGGTCCCAAGCAACGCACATGATCTGGAGGTTGTTCCTTACATCCCCAATCCTTTGGTTATTATCGCGCACCCTGAACATGAATTAGTAGGCAAAAAAGTCTCTTTAAAGCGTTTGGCGGAAGAGCCTTTTATCATGCGCGAAGAAGGTTCTGGTATCCGTTCTGCCGTTGAATCTTTATTTGCTGCTCAGGGTTTGAAAATTAAAGAACGCTTAACCATGGAAACCAATGAGGCAATTAAGCATTGCGTCATTGGAGATTTAGGGGTTGCTTGTGTTTCATTGCATGCTTTGTATCGTGACGAGCGCTTGAACGGGCCGATTAGTGAACTGGATGTAGAGGGTTTTCCAATCCAGAAACAATGGAATATCGTTTATCCGAAAGGCAAGGAACTTTCTGTTTTAGCTCAAGAGTTTTTGGAGTTTTTGCAGTTATGTAGCGAAGATTACATTCAGACCGCCTAGATGTTTGCAGTATGTGCATAGCTAAACCCGTTTGATTACGGGTTTTTTTATTTTGGGCTGGCCAGTAATTGTTGTATTTTGGGTATGACGAGCAAGGTTGCTTGATAGCCTGCGTCAATGGCGGCACGTGATTCAGCAAAGCTTTTTGGGTCTTTCGGTTCGAAGTTTGGTTGGATAAGGACGTCGGCCAATTGCTGATCTGGTTTTGCAAGCGCACAACTTTGAAGTCGGTTGCTCGCCAGTAGCACTCCAAACGCGTTTTGCGCTTGGTAAGTTTGTTCACCACAATAAATATCTACACCGATAACCTTTTGCGCACCGAGTGCCTTCGCAAAACGGACAGGTAGGATATTTAATATCCCACCATCCAGCCAGATGCTATCCAAACCCATTAGTGGAATAAAGGTTCCGGGCACGGTAGTCGATGCTTGTACCGCTTTGCCAAGTTCTCCTTGATGAATGAGGAGAGGTTGGTGTCGGTTAAGTTGAGTTACGGTGATGCCGAGTGGTAGGGCTAAGTCTTCAATTTGATTGACGCCTGCGTGATGTTCAATCCATTTTGCTAGGTTTTTGTGTGCGAGTAAGCCCATACTTTGTGGTGCAAAGTCGATAATTTCGCCCGATTCTAAGCCGATGACAATTTTCTCGATTTGCGCATAGGGTAGCCCTGATGCATATAAGGTGGCTGCCACCGCACCAATCGAGCTGCCAGTGACTAAGTCGGCGCGAATATTTGCCTCATCCAGTGCTTTAATGACGCCCAAATGCACAAAACCTCGCACGCCTCCGCCGCCAAAGGCAATTGCTAAAGTTCTTGTTTGGGGATTGCTATGTTGTATGGTTTCTAAGGTTTGGACTTGTGGTTGATAGTACTCAGGCGTACTGCTACAGCCGTAAAGTAATAAGGCGCCTATAAAAAGAGCCGAAGTTTTAAAAACAGAATGGCTGGATAATAAGGTTTGCATTGCTTTTCTCGATATTTAAAACGGCTAAGAATAATCCGTTAAGATCGATGTGTTTGGATGCATTAAATGTATGAATGGTTTTTTATGGGCAATAAAAAACCCCGAGTTGAAAATCAACTCAGGGTTTTGAATATGGTGCGAGCGGAGAGACTCGAACTCTCACACCAAAGGCGCCAGAACCTAAATCTGGTGCGTCTACCAATTCCGCCACGCTCGCATAGTGGTGGCCACACCTGGAATCGAACCAGGGACACAGGGATTTTCAATCCCTTGCTCTACCAACTGAGCTATGTGGCCTCTACTAATGCGGCGTATTGTAGTGATGCGGCCTACAGCTGTCAAATCTTTTTTTGAAAAAGTTTGAAAAAAGTTTTCGTGCCCATGTATTCGAAAAAATTCAGAAAATGAACCAAGAATTATTTAGGGTACAACACATAATTTTGTGTCAGTCTTCTCGTCATTTTGAATATTGCAAAATATTATTAAGTCTACATTCAAAAAAATTACAGGGCTGATTCAATCACCAATTACTTCTAGTCATTATAAATTGAACAATGCCTTGAAGATGTGTATTGGTAGAGTGAAATTGGGTTGGGGGTTCACTGCACCTGATTTCTTGCGCACTCAGAAAGTTAAGTCCATAGGTTTCATGCACTAAAACAAGGCTAACACCTGATTCTTTCTTAGGGGTTGAAGCCACATAAACCTCCGCTTGTGTGGCTGAATTTGTGCTTACGGCCGCTGGTATTAAAATTCTGCCCATTCATCGCTTTTGCCTTGCGATTTAACCACCAACGCTTTAGGTCCTGTCGCCTTAGTCAGACTGGTTAAGGTTTTCTCTGTAGGTTTAGGCGTTATCGTTTGTACAGGTTTTGCGACAGGCTTTGAAGCTGTCTTTGATGCTGACAAAGTGACTGATTTATGAACGCTGTAAGCACCTATGCGGAAGAACGACATCTCTTTTTGTAATAAACGTGCTTGTTCGCTCAAACTTTCTGACGCCGCACTGGTTTCCTCTACCAAGGCCGCATTTTGTTGAGTAACGCCATCAATTTGGGTGATGGCTTGATGCACACCATCGGCTTGCTCGGCCGCAGCTTGGGCGATTTCGTCCATCATTTTGGTAACCGATTCAATCGAGGTGTTAATATCGTTTAACATTTGTCCAGCTTCAGTTGCCAAGCGCGAACCCTGCCCAACACGTTGAACGGTTTCGTCAATCAGCACTTTAATGTCTTTGGCCGCTTCGGCAGATTTTTGAGCTAAGTTACGCACTTCGCCAGCTACCACTGCAAATCCACGACCATGCTCCCCTGCTCTGGCGGCTTCTACCGCAGCGTTCAACGCCAAAAGGTTAGTTTGGAAAGCAATGCCGTCAATCAATGAAATGATGTCTGAAATTTTATGACTCGATTCTTCGATGGCTGTCATGGCTGTGATGGTTTGATTCATGACGCCAACCCCATCATGCGCCTTGTTCTGTACGGTTTTGGCAACCTGAGTGGCTTCTTTGGCATTGTCACGGCTGCTTTGCACTTGGCTGTTCATTTGGTTCATCGTGGCCGATGTTTGCTCTAAAGCAGCCGCCTGTTGTTGCACTGACTGGTTTAATTCCAATGAACCTTGTGATACTTCTTGTGCCGCTCCGCTGACCACTTGCGAGGCTTCAATGGCCACTTGAACCACTTCTCGTACTTTGGCTGAGGAATAGTTAATCGCATTTTTCAAATCATGTAACTGGCCTTTAAAAGTACCAGAAGGCAGTTCTTTGGTTAAGTCGCCTGCTGCCTGCGCAGACACCACTTCACTGAGGGCGTTGATCGCCTGCGCCATGTTTTTGAGGGAACCATTAACATTGGTTTTTAAATTTAACAAAGCACCACGCGCATCAACGGTGATTTCACCTTCAAAATCGCCTTGATTTATGTCTTGCATGGCGCCATTAATTTCAACTATAACTTGGTTAATGCTGTCTAAAGCATCTTCTACTTGCTTGCTAAATCCTCTAGGAACACGTTTATCCATTTTGATATCAAACTTGCCATTGTGTAAGGCTTCCATGACTTTGCTGAGCTCATCCATCATGAAAGATACGCTGTCTGCTGAAGCATTCACCCCATCTTTAAGCTCTTGTAAGTCTCCCTGATATTGTCCAACAATACGTTTTGGTAATCAGCTTTGGCAATGGCCTCTACTACGCTTTGCGTTTCGTCTATGCCTTTAGAAATGGTTGATAACAAGCCATTCAGTGCATCGGCAATTTCACCGGTTTCATCATCATCGCGCTTGGGCATGCGTAGGCTCAAATTTTGTGTCTGTGCCAAATCACCCATTTGTTTCACTAAAGCCTGCACATTGTTTTTAACGCGCCCAGACACCATCAGTCCAAACGCCAAGCCCAAAACCAAAGTGCCAAGTAAAGTCAGTGTCATCATGAGCCTTGATTGCTCATAAAGCTGTGTAGATGCCGCGCTGGCTGCAGCAGCATTATCTTGTTTAATTTCGGTTAAGGCAGTCATGGCATTATCAACTGAATCGGCTAATTGACGCCCTTTGACTAGGACCATTTTAATGGCTTCGCGCTCTTGTTGTTTAACCAAGTCTTGTGCCATTTCTTGTTTGGCAAGATCAATTAACTCTTGAGTAAAGGCTTTGTATTGCTCACCATTTTCTTTAAGTTCTTTAAACTTTTGCGTTGCAGCGGCGCTGTAAAAGAGTGGTTCGGCTTTACTTAGATGGTCATCAAACAGGTCTTGATATTTTTTTAATGCATCTAGGTATTGTGACTGTTCAAGACTGGCATCGGTTTGCGCCAATAAAAAATTACCCAAAGCTCTAGATTTATATAACAAAACTATATTGGCCTCTTTAATGTAACTCAGCCCCAACGATTCTTTTTGATACATTTCATCGGCCATATCGTTAATTTTAGAAGTATTGTTGATCCCTATATAGCCAACAATACCCATTAAAACTAACAACAAGCCCACTAGGCTTAACAACTTTGTACGAATGGATAAATGATAAAACTAATCCATTAATTTCTCCTTAGGGAAGACTTGAGCGGGTAGTTGAATGACTAACCTTGTAAGTAAATTTTACATTTAAGGTTTTTTTATCAAGATTGTCAAAAAAAACACCAAAACGAATTTGGGAAGTGGCGTTGCTTTTTGCATCGAAGAAATTGATTTTTTAGCATTTGAAAGATGTTAAAGGATAAATAGTAAAATTCGCTCCATTATTAATGCAGCGAGTTCTTTTAAAAAAACAAAACAGGTACGCTCGATCCAGTTATGCACCAAACGAAGAAAGGCAGTCAATATTACTTAGGAATGAAAGCACGCACCGGAGACCATGCTCGATTAGGTATGATGCATTCTTTTACTACGAGGGTTGCCAGTGGATAGGATCTCAATCAAGCGCATCGTCTGCAGCATGGTAACAAATCCACGGTTTTTGCTGATGCCTGTTATATCGATGCAGAAAAGCGATAAGAGCTGAAAAGCAAAAAAATCGATTGGTTTATTTCTCAACGTCCAAGCAAGACAAAAGCGCTGAAGAAACATCCGCGTAAGAAAAAAGTCGCGTTAAACATTGAGTACGGAATATCTAGTCTTCGAGCGATTGGTCAGGTCATTCGACGAAATGCGGGATAGGCACTTCTAAACTCACCTTAATAAACTATTTCTAGGTGGGATTCAGAGAGACTTAACAAGATAATGACTCGATTTAATCGGACTCAGGGCTTTCAGCTCAGGTGATTAAAGATAAATGACTTAATTTTGCGTCTGCTTAGGTGTTAAGCCTTTTGTTGTTTATTAAGTGCTTAAGAAGGGTTAATGGTTAAATCAAGTTTTTTATAAAAAGATATGCCTAGGGTAGTGTTATTCTGAACAGAATGCTACAATCACACTTCGTTTTTAAAATTAGATTCTAAGTTTTAGAAAAAATTTTAAAAAAAACAAAAAAACATGTTGACGCGAGCAAAGTTCATCTATACAATTCGCGGCCTACCAACGAGGAACGCACAGCGAACCAAGTTGAAGCTCTTTAAAAATTAGGTAATTCAGAGATAATTTATGTGGAAGCTCCCTTAGTGAGTAACCGCAAAAAAAATCTCGAAATTTATGACAATATGTACTTGGTAATGAATAATTTATTATTTATTTATCATGCTTACTTTGTCAATTCCGAGTGTTAAATATTCGTGAGAACGAATCGAAATACATCTAGCAAGATTAAACTGAAGAGTTTGATCCTGGCTCAGAATGAACGCTGGCGGCAGGCCTAACACATGCAAGTCGGACGGTAGCAGAAGAGAGCTTGCTCTCTTGCTGACGAGTGGCGGACGGGTGAGTAATGCTTAGGAATCTACCCTTTAGTTGGGGACAACGTATGGAAACGTACGCTAATACCGAATACGCTCTACGGAGTAAAGGTGGCCTCTACATGTAAGCTATCGCTAAAGGATGAGCCTAAGTGAGATTAGCTAGTTGGTAAGGTAAAGGCTTACCAAGGCGACGATCTCTAGCTGGTTTGAGAGGATGATCAGCCACACTGGGACTGAGACACGGCCCAGACTCCTACGGGAGGCAGCAGTGGGGAATATTGGACAATGGGCGAAAGCCTGATCCAGCCATGCCGCGTGTGTGAAGAAGGCCCGAGGGTTGTAAAGCACTTTCAGTTGGGAGGAAGATTGTGTCGCTAATATCGGCATGGTTTGACGTTACCTTCAGAAGAAGCACCGGCTAACTCTGTGCCAGCAGCCGCGGTAATACAGAGGGTGCAAGCGTTATTCGGAATTACTGGGCGTAAAGCGCGCGTAGGCGGATTGTTAAGTCAGATGTGAAAGCCCCGGGCTCAACCTGGGAACGGCATTTGATACTGGCAATCTTGAGTTTAGTAGAGGGAAGGGGAATTCCAGGTGTAGCTGTGAAATGCGTAGATATCTGGAGGAACATCAGTGGCGAAGGCGCCTTCCTGGACTAAAACTGACGCTGAGGTGCGAAAGCGTGGGTAGCAAACGGGATTAGATACCCCGGTAGTCCACGCCGTAAACGATGTCAACTAGCTGTTGGCCTTATTAAAAAGGTTAGTAGCGAAGCTAACGCGATAAGTTGACCGCCTGGGGAGTACGGTCGCAAGATTAAAACTCAAAGGAATTGACGGGGGCCCGCACAAGCGGTGGAGCATGTGGTTTAATTCGATGCAACGCGAAGAACCTTACCATCCCTTGACATGCCAAGAAGTTTCCAGAGATGGAGATGTGCCTTCGGGAACTTGGACACAGGTGCTGCATGGCTGTCGTCAGCTCGTGTCGTGAGATGTTGGGTTAAGTCCCGCAACGAGCGCAACCCTTATCATTAGTTGCTACCATTTAGTTGAGAACTCTAATGAGACTGCCGGTGATAAACCGGAGGAAGGCGGGGACGACGTCAAGTCATCATGGCCCTTATGGGATGGGCTACACACGTGCTACAATGGGGGGTACAAAGAGCAGCTAGCTGGCAACAGTGTGCGAATCTCAAAAAACCTCTCGTAGTCCGGATTGGAGTCTGCAACTCGACTCCATGAAGTCGGAATCGCTAGTAATCGCGAATCAGAATGTCGCGGTGAATACGTTCCCGGGCCTTGTACACACCGCCCGTCACACCATGGGAGTGGATTGCAAAAGAAGTAGGTAGCTTAACCTTTTGGAGGGCGCTTACCACTTTGTGGTTCATGACTGGGGTGAAGTCGTAACAAGGTAGCCGTAGGGGAACCTGCGGCTGGATCACCTCCTTTAAGATAAAAAGGTTACGAGTTAAGGCGAGCTTTCACATAAATTCTTTCTGAATTACCAAAATTAGGGGCTATAGCTCAGCTGGGAGAGCGCCTGCCTTGCACGCAGGAGGTCTGCGGTTCGATCCCGCATAGCTCCACCAATTTACCTGAGTTGGTTAAGACGGACTCAGCGATTGGGTCTGTAGCTCAGTTGGTTAGAGCGCACCCCTGATAAGGGTGAGGTCGGTGGTTCAAATCCACCCAGACCCACCAATTCCACAGTAAGCCTGTTAATAAAGTTTTAGCGTAAAAGCTAAGAAATTATTAACAGTTTTATTTTGAAGTTGAGAAGAGAATGTTATAATTCCGCTTCTCAGTTGCTCAAAACTGAAGTTCTTTAAAAATTTGGAATAATGTTTGTTATGACAGCCGAATGTCATAATAACGAGATTGAATGATCTCCAATCATTCAATCAATTGCTGGATTGTTAATCGCAAGTTAACAATCGAAAGTAATAGGTAACGCAATACTTAATTGAGAATACTCAAGTGTATTTGTGTCAGCGATGAATCTTAGTCATTGTCAACTTATTAGGCTTTAATTGAAAGACTTTTGGATGGTGCATTATTTTAGCAAGTAATGGATCAGATGAAGAAAGCCCCTGCGACACAAAAGGTTAAGGTTATTTTTGAGTTGTATAGTTAAGTGACTAAGCGTACACGGTGGATGCCTAGGCGGTAGAAGGCGATGAAGGACGTGATAGCCTGCGAAAAGCAACGGTGAGGTGGCAAATACCCTATGACCCGTTGATCTCCGAATGGGAAAACCCATCCTTAATGGATATCCTGCTTGCAGGAAGCTAACCCGGGGAACTGAAACATCTAAGTACCCGGAGGAAAAGAAATCAACCGAGATTCCCTAAGTAGCGGCGAGCGAACGGGGACCAGCCCTTAAGCCATTATTAAGTTAGTAGAATCGTCTGGAAAGTCGAACGATACAGGGTGATAGTCCCGTATACGAAAACTTATTAGTGGTGAAATCGAGTAGGACGGGACACGAGAAATCCTGTTTGAAGACGGGGGGACCACCCTCCAAGGCTAAATACTCTCTACCGACCGATAGTGAACCAGTACCGTGAGGGAAAGGCGAAAAGAACCCCAGAAGGGGAGTGAAATAGAACCTGAAACCGTGTACGTACAAGCAGTGGGAGCCTCCTTGAGGGGTGACTGCGTACCTTTTGTATAATGGGTCAGCGACTTACGTTATGTAGCAAGGTTAACCGAATAGGGGAGCCGTAGGGAAACCGAGTCTTAACTGGGCGAATAGTTGCATGGCGTAGACCCGAAACCGGGCGATCTATCCATGGCCAGGTTGAAGGTGCCGTAACAGGTACTGGAGGACCGAACCCACGTATGTTGAAAAATGCGGGGATGAGCTGTGGATCGGAGTGAAAGGCTAATCAAGCTCGGAGATAGCTGGTTCTCCTCGAAAACTATTTAGGTAGTGCCTCATGTCTTACTGTTGGGGGTAGAGCACTGTTATGGTCTAGCGGTCCGTCAAGGATTAGCAGCCCATTGCAAACTCCGAATACCAACAAGTACAATCATGGGAGACAGACTGCGGGTGCTAACGTCCGTTGTCAAGAGGGAAACAACCCAGACCGCCAGCTAAGGTCCCTAAACACTGCTCAGTGGGAAAGGATGTGGGAAGGCTCAGACAGTCAGGAGGTTGGCTTAGAAGCAGCCACCCTTTAAAGAAAGCGTAATAGCTCACTGATCGAGTCGGCCTGCGCCGAAGATTTAACGGGGCTAAGCAGTGTACCGAAGCTGCGGATGCACATAGTGCATGGTAGAGGAGCGTTCTGTAAGCCTGCGAAGGGGCATTGTAAAGTGTCCTGGAGGTATCAGAAGTGCGAATGCTGACATAAGTAGCGATAAAGGGTGTGAAAAGCACCCTCGCCGAAAGACCAAGGTTTCCTACGCAACGTTAATCGACGTAGGGTTAGTCGGCCCCTAAGGCGAGGCAGAAATGCGTAGTCGATGGGAAGTAGGTTAATATTCCTACACTTTTTGTAACTGCGATGGAGGGACGGAGAAGGCTATGCCAGCCTGGCGATGGTTGTCCAGGTTCAAGGTTGTAGGCATGTATCTTAGGCAAATCCGGGATACTTTATGCTGAGAACTGATAACGAGCTCTATTTTGAGCGAAGTGGTTGATGCCATGCTTCCAAGAAAATCTTCTAAGCTTCAGGTTACAAAAAACCGTACCCCAAACCAACACAGGTGGTCAGGATGAGAATTCCAAGGCGCTTGAGAGAACTCGGGTGAAGGAACTAGGCAAAATAACACCGTAACTTCGGGAGAAGGTGTGCCCCTGCGGGTGACGAGACTTGCTCTCTGAGCTAGTGGGGGTTGCAGAGACCAGGTGGCTGCAACTGTTTACTAAAAACATAGCACTGTGCAAAATCGAAAGATGACGTATACGGTGTGACGCCTGCCCGGTGCCGGAAGGTTAATTGATGGGGTTAGCGCAAGCGAAGCTCTTGATCGAAGCCCCGGTAAACGGCGGCCGTAACTATAACGGTCCTAAGGTAGCGAAATTCCTTGTCGGGTAAGTTCCGACCTGCACGAATGGCGTAATGATGGCCACACTGTCTCCACCCGAGACTCAGCGAAATTGAACTCGCAGTTAAGATGCTGCGTACCCGCGGCTAGACGGAAAGACCCCGTGAACCTTTACTACAGCTTTGCACTGGACTTTGACCTTACTTGTGTAGGATAGGTGGGAGGCTATGAAACGATGACGCCAGTTGTCGTGGAGCCGTCCTTGAAATACCACCCTGGTAATGTTGAGGTTCTAACCTCGGGCAGTGAATCCTGCTCAGGGACAGTGTATGGTGGGTAGTTTGACTGGGGCGGTCTCCTCCTAAAGTGTAACGGAGGAGCGCGAAGTTACCCTCAGCACGGTCGGACATCGTGCAATGAGCGCAAGAGTATAAGGGTGATTGACTGCGAGACTGACACGTCGAGCAGGTACGAAAGTAGGTTCTAGTGATCCGGTGGTTCTGTGTGGAAGGGCCATCGCTCAACGGATAAAAGGTACTCCGGGGATAACAGGCTGATACCGCCCAAGAGTTCATATCGACGGCGGTGTTTGGCACCTCGATGTCGGCTCATCACATCCTGGGGCTGAAGTCGGTCCCAAGGGTATGGCTGTTCGCCATTTAAAGTGGTACGCGAGCTGGGTTTAGAACGTCGTGAGACAGTTCGGTCCCTATCTGCCGTGGGCGTTGGAGAATTGAGATGGGCTGCTCCTAGTACGAGAGGACCGGAGTGGACGAACCGCTGGTGTTCCAGTTGTCATGCCAATGGCATTGCTGGGTAGCTATGTTCGGAAAGGATAACCGCTGAAAGCATCTAAGCGGGAAACCTGCATCAAGATGAGTTCTCCCTAGACTTTAAGTCTTCTGAAGGGCCGTTGGAGACTACGACGTTGATAGGCAAGGTGTGGAAGTGCAGTAATGTATGAAGCTAACTTGTACTAATTACCCGTGAGGCTTAACTATACAACTCAAAAGTAACTTTTGTCGTGCGAACGAGAGAGTGAAGATGAGGGCTAAGATTTAGAGATGGCATAAATACCTTGAGTGTTTAAGGTTAAGTAAGTTACCCCTATTAAAAACAGCAATTGCAAAACATTATTTCAAACCTATTTGCCGTGTTGGCGAGCGTGAAACAAAGCGACCCAGCACAGCACACCGAATTGCTTGGTGACAATAGCGAGATGGACCCACCTGATCCCATACCGAACTCAGAAGTGAAACGTTTCAGCGCCGATGGTAGTGTGGGAGTTCCCATGTGAGAGTAGGTCATCGCCAAGCTTATATCCTAAAAACCGCTGACTCCTTACCGAGCAGCGGTTTTTTTTTGCCTAAAAATTGTTTGTTTTACGGTCAAAATTTAGAATGCCAACTGGGATTGTCAATTACGCAGCAAGTGACACACTGTGTAACTGTCCGATGAATACCTCTTACCTAACGGTCGTACAAGCCTTAAAAGATTTTTACTGAATCAGCCGGTGTTACACGCCGATGAAACCCCTGTACCCATGCTTAAGGCGGTGAAAAAGAAGATCCATAAAGTCTATCTGTGGACTTACACCAATACGTCAAATGTGGAACACAACGCCGTGTATTACTACTTCAGTTAAGAGTGAATCGGCATGTTTTCACGAAGAGTCCTGCAAGATTGGAAATGCGCAATGGTGTCTGATGAGTACCTGGGATAGAAACCCAGTTTTAAACAATACGTAACCGAAGTGAGTTGTGTATGCGTGTCGTAAGTTCATTGAGCTACGTGAAGGTAGCAAAAGCACGATTGTCATACAAGCTGCCTCGAAATGATGAGGCAACTCTACGAGATTGAAAAAGACGTTCAATCCTTGTCGCCAGAAGAATAACAGATAATCCGGCAACAGAAATCTAAACCGATGATGGATCTGCTCTTCAAATGGCAGTCTGCCCAGTGGTCAACGTGGTGCAAATATGATGAATTTGATTCAATCAGCTAAAAACAATGGTCTGGATTCTTACGTCTGTCTCAAAGATGTGCTCAAACGCTTGCCATCTCAGAACGCCAGTCCAATCGACCAACTACTAGCGAACAATTGGCAGCCCATCAATCGTTAATCACTGCATGTTTGCAAAAAGCGTTTATTTAGAAGAATAGCTTGTTGAAGCGATTGTTGGCGGGTATTTAATGTTTTAAAAAATAGATGACCGCTTGCTTTGGACTGAAAGTTTGGCTTTATGCTTTAGAGGCCGTTCAATATTAATATTGTATTGAATGCATAATGGTCAGTTTCATGTTTTTTTAAATTTACGGGCACCGCATTTTGTTAATTTAATCTAAAAGTGAGTGCAGCCGTTCTTTAAATAATTGATTGTTTGGTGGGGTGTAATGCGCCAGTTTTGAACTGGATTTTTCAAAGCCTGAGAAGACGATAAGACAGGCGTTATTGACTGAAAATGTTTGCAGATAAAATTCGAACAATAGTTCGATATTTTTAATTGTCCTTATTTTATATGAGAGAGTAATGAACTTCTCGTCTTTGCATTGTTGCGCTTGAGCGCACTGTTGGCGTAATTTTTGGTAGTCGCCATCCGCGACGATGGTATCGCACCAAGAATGGCCGATTAAAATGCTTCCCTGTTTACCATATCCAAGGGTGTTTTGAGGGTCATGGTAATTCAAGATATTACCGTGTGAGTTTAAAATAATTCTTAATGGCTCAGTATCAAGCATTTTTGTCTTCTAGTTAGGCGTTTTTAAATCAAAATAAGATTTACTTCGAATAGTCTAACAGTAATCAAAAATCAAATTTAGGTTGATTGAGATAGAATTGTATTAATAGTGATTGATATGACAATATTTTGGTAAGTAATTGATGGTGTAATATCCATTATTTAGTTGGTAATTTCACGGAGTAAGAGATTGAATAAGCAAGCATATAAACAGAGATTAGAGGCTTTGTTACTGGATCTTTATCGTAAAAAAGCTGAGCAAAAGGCGACAACAGAGCGGTTCCAAATCGAAGGGTTTATGGAGGCTGGTTTGCTTAGCGAAGTGGTTTCAAATGCAGATTTGCAGGAGTTGATCGATAACACCCATTTTAAAGTGTTTGGAATCTCGTATAACGCGCGAAATTTAAGCGACCGGGAGTGGATTGATATCCCGGCCTATATACGTGAAAAAGTGATTAAGCCAATTTAATCGTTATGATTGCCGACTAAGCTGATGTGTGCTTGATTGTTTTCTAGTGCATCGACAATAACGGTTTGTCCGTTAACCACAGTGAGAGAGTCTATGTTCGATATTGCCCAGGTCGTTCCTTGGTAATTAACGCGGTAATCACCATCAGCGGTCACGATAATTTGCCCATTGCGCCCAGTGGTTAAGGTTTCTAACTGCAATGGTTTGCTGCTGTAAATTCGTTGACGCAGCGTTTTGGAGAGTAAGGCGGTTAACGCTAATCCTACAACAAAAGTGCTAATTAGTTGTATTTCGCCTGATGGATAATCGATAAGCCATTCAGAAATGCCGATTAATACAAACGCCAAGCCAAACAGAAACAGTACAAAAGTAGTGGTAATTATTTCCAGCGCCATTAGCAAGACACCAATCGCAATCATGCTCCAAAACGGAATAATGGGAATATAAGTTTCCATTTTTACTCCTTAAATGCATTATTAGCGGCTGGTTTATCTAAATTCAATACACTCATTAAAGCGCTTAAAGAGCCGACCATCTCAGCGGTTTCAATTGGCACCACTACCTTATTTGCAGAATCGCTGGCAGCGATGCCGGAAAAGGCCAGAATACGCTCTTTGGCCAGTAAAAACTCAGCGGCACTATGATTCTCTTGCATCGCTTGATTAATCATTTGCATCGCTTTCTGGTCACCCAGCGCTAATTGTTCTTTTTCAAAGCGTTTCGCTTCTGCCGTTCTTTCTAGTGCTTCAGCTTCTAAAAAAGCCTTTTGACGTTCACCTTCAGCTACACGAATGGTGGCATTTTTCTGGCCAGCGGCTTCAGTTTCGACGGCGCGGCGTTTACGCTCTGCTTCTAACATTAGCTCCATTGAGTCTTGTACTTTTTGTGGCACGACGATATCGGCGACCTCAACTCGGCTTACCTTTGCCCCCCAAGTACCGGAAGCTTCATCTAACGCTTTAAGCAAAGCGGAATTTAATTCACTACGCGAGCTGAGTGTTTCATCGAGTTCTAAACGACCAATCTCGGAGCGTAGTGTGGTTTGTGCTAGCTGGCTGACAGATTGTTTAAGGTCGAGAATTTCATAGGTTGCTTTTTGTGCATCATAAATGCGCATAAAAACCACCGCATCGATTCCAATAGAGACGTTATCTTTGGTAATCACCTTTTGCTCAGGAATATCGATAATTTGTTCTTGAGTGTTGTACTTTGAGCGTCGTTGATCGACCACAGGAATGACAAAATTAATCCCGCCATGTAGGGTTTTATGATAACGGCCGAGGCGTTCAATGACCCATTGTTCGGCTTGCGGCACAATTTTGACTGACAGGACTAAGAACACGGTAATCAGCAAAATTAGGGCAAAAGTAAAGCTTAAAAAATCCATAGTAATTATTCTCCTGAGTGAGCAAAGTAATACGAATCATGATGTCAATATACACCGTTACCAAGCGCTTTGTTACACAATAGCCATTTTCAAAGTGTCGTCAGTTCATGCTCTAAATCGGTAAGCATTGTGAAGCAAGTATAGAAAGCATCAGTGCTTTCAAGCAAATGAAAAGGCTATCGTATGATGCCTGGCTAATGCAAATGGGTGCTTATTCAGGGGGGTTAAGTGCGAACGCCCTTTAATAAGTAATGTTACTCAATATTTTATTTGCGTATTTGTGCCCATGGTATACTATATTTACTCACTCATTTATCTTCCGCCATTTAGCCCGAAAACGGTACGTTACAAGGTGGTTTTGATAAAAATGGCATCAGAGAGGTTGAAGTTATGCGTCAAAATTTACCTGTTAGTAATGAAGAATATCTAATCCCAGAGGGGATTTCCTTAGTTTCCCAAACCGATTTACATGGCACCATCACCGATTGTAACGATGCGTTTCAAATTGCTAGTGGTTTCGAGCGTGAAGAGTTAATCGGACAGCCGCACAATTTAATTCGCCATCCAGACGTTCCTTCGGTGGTGTTTGAAGATATGTGGCTTACTTTAAAAAAAGGTTATCCTTGGTCGCAGCTGGTAAAAAATCGTCGTGCTGATGGAGGCTATTACTGGGTAAAAGCCAATGTCACTCCTTTATTTAAGGAGGGGAAGGTTTACGGTTATATGTCAGTGCGCAACACAATCAACGCGGAAGATAAAGCCGCAGGAACACTTATTTATGATGAGTTACGTCAAGGGCGTGGCACTTTAAAATATGGTAATTTCCGCCATGGTTTTGACTGGGATAAGGTAAATCCGATGTCCTCTTTACAGCCCGTAACGCAAGTTATGTTGCTAATGTCGATGTTTTATTTATTGCCCACACAGGTATTTGCGTGGGCCAACGATATTAACCATACCACGCCAATGGCTTATGCATTGATGGGTTTAATTCCCACCTTGATGTTTATTTGGTGGTATATGCGTCGCAATGAATTTGGGCGCGTTTTAATGCACCGAATTGCTAACCACGAAGAAGTTGATTTTGGCGAGTTTAACCCGGAATCATTATCTGGAAAATTGCTGGGAGCAATGCGTTCGGTTTCAGTCGCAACGCGAGCCAAAAGCGAACAAGCCTTAAACGAGCTTGATCAGCACAAACAGCTTAAGGTAGCGATTGATCAAATCAGCACCAATATTATGATTGCGAATCGCAAGCTAGAAATCACCTATATGAATCAGCATATGCAGAAGTTTATGAAGCAGCGCGAGAAACAGTTGAAGACCGTGTTACCGCATTTTAATGCCGATAAATTATTGGGTGTGAATATTGATGTGTTTCATAAAAAACCGGAGCATAACCGCCAGATGATTGGCAGTTTCAAAAAGCCCACCTATACAGAAATTGAGGTTGCCGGCTTGGCGCTCGGATTGCAGATTATTCCGGTATTCAACCGGAATGGCGATCAAGTAAGTACCGTGGTCGAATGGCAAGATAAAACGGCAGAAAAACAGCTTATCGAAAATGTCGGCTCGGTAGTTCAATCAGCCAAGGAAGGTTTGTTGGATAAACGTATTGAGGTTGATAATTTAGAAGGGGTTGCCAAAGTACTAGGTGAAAAAGTCAACGAGCTTTTGGTCTCGGTCGATGCGCCGGTCAGTGATGCCATTCATGTTGCTACTGCTTTGTCGCAAGGCAATTTAACTAATAAAATTGACGCGTGTTATTCAGGGCGTTTTGCTTTGCTAAAAGAGAGTCTAAACGTCGCGGCAGAAAATTTAAATTCGATGATGTTGCAAACCAAAGATGCTGCACAAGGGGTAAGCCTTGGATCGAGTCATATCTCCTCGGGCAGTCGTGATTTAAATGAACGTACTCAGCAACAAGCCGCATCATTGGAAGAGACTGCGGCGAGCATGGAGCAAATGACTTCTGGTGTTCAGCAGAGCGCGGATAATGCCCGTGAAGCGTCTAAATTAGCCAAAAGCAGCGTGACGATGGCGATGCGAGGTGCCGATGTTATGCAGGATGGCATTACCTCTATGGAAGAAATTCGCCAGTCTAGTCAAAAAATTCAGAATATTATCGAACTGATTGATTCGATTGCTTTTCAAACCAATCTATTGGCTTTGAATGCAGCCGTCGAAGCGGCGCGCGCTGGCGAGCATGGCCGTGGTTTTGCTGTGGTGGCGGGGGAAGTGCGTAATCTTGCACAAAAGTCTGCGTCGGCAGCCAATGATATTCGTGGTTTAATTGATGATACGGTAGGCAAAATTTCTATTGGTACCGCCAAAATTGAAAGCGCCGGTGAATCCATGAAGCGGATGATTGATGCGATTCACGAGGTGAGTAATTTTGTTGAACAGATAGCCGATTCAAGCAGTGAACAGAGTGAAGGGATTCGCCAAGTTAACTACGCAATCGCCTCGATGGACAGTAATGTCCAGCAGAATGCTGCAATGGTTGAAGAGACTTCGGCGACTGCCGAGGAGTTAGAGAGAACAGCGGAATTGCTCAGTCAGAATGTGGCAAATTTCAAACTGGATACGCGTCAGCATTATGTTAGTACTACGCTGGATATTGGCTTTGATTTTGAAGGGGCTAAGCGCGCCCACCGTTCGCATCGCGTTTTGGTACGTAGTTTAATCAGTGATGCCAGCACAACGCAGTTTGATAAAAAAATGACTGACCCGAACGTCTGTGAACTTGGTATTTGGTTAAATAGCGTGACGCAGCAATATGCCCACAATAGAGTGTTTAAGGCGCTCAGTGAAGCGCATAGCGAATACCATGCATACATTGGTAAGATTTTTGCAAATAAAGAAATTGGCGATCATGATGCTGCTAATCATATGGCGGATAAGATTGAAGGCATGGTGAATAATGTGATCGATTTAATCGGCAAATTGGAGGCAGAAATGACGCATCTTCTTTCGGCCGACAATTGTCTGCAGAATGACCTTCCGGCCATACGTAGAGTGAGTTAAGGCTAGGGAGCACAGATCAGTCTCGATTGATTTCAGCGAGGTCTTGCAAGGTTATTGTTAGAGATGTTTAAGAGAACCCGAACTGTGTTTCGGGTTTTTGCTTTTTGCTTTTTAGTTCTTAAATTCTGCCATCAAAAAGTCAATAAAGGCGCGGCTTTTCGCCGGAATATAATCGCGATTCGGATAAGTAATCCAAATTTTTCCTTCGCTTTGCGGATAGGCGGCTCGATAGTCCGGCAAGATTTCCAATAATTGGCCTGTTGCAAGCTCTTGTTGCACTAGCCAAAACGGCAGTAAGGCCACGCCTTGGCCAGCCAAACAGAGTTGTTTTGTTGATTGCTCATGGGTCGTCAAAAGTGTCTGGTTGACCCAGACATCGACAAATGCATTCGCTAGGTCGCTTTTTTTAAGACTGAAACGCCACTGCTTGGCTGAGGGATGGGGGATTAACCCCAAGCAGGGAACCCTTTGCAAATCATCTGGATTTTTCAAACTATGTTGACGTAAAAATGCCGGGCTTGCGCAGGCGATAAAAGGCACTTGCAGCAGTGGTTTTGCGACCCAATTAATCTCGTTAACTTGACCGATACGGACGCCAACATCAATCTTTTCTTGCTGTAAATCCAAGCATTCATCGGTAATTAATAATTCCAACCGCAGCTCTGGATGTAAGGCATGAAAAGCAGGAATCAGTGGAATCAGGCGGCTTTCGGCAAAACCAATCGGTACGGTAACGCGTAACTTACCCTGTAAGGTCTGTTTAATGTCCTGTGCCTGTTGATGGGCTTGCGTGAGGCTTTGCAAAATTGGCACAACTTGTTGGTAATACACCTCGCCAGCTTCGGTTAAGGAGAGTTTTCTGGTGCTACGTTGCAGCAGTTTTAAACCCAATTGATGTTCTAATTGTTGCACGCTGCGAGATACTGACGTGGCGCTTAATTGGCGCTTTTCTGCCACGGCGGCAAAACTGCCGAGTTGTACCGTCTCGATAAACATTTCCAAGTGTTCAATTTGCATGTGCTTCCTTGATACGATTACTGCGGAATTTGCAGTTTAATTATGCATTAAAGCGGCTTTATTGCTAGGTAATCGCAAGATAAACTGCAAACACACATAATTAATGTCTACATGACTTAGGAGAAAGCCATGAATCCATCCACTGCAACCTTACACCGCGTTTTACGTATCGATGCGAGTTTACAAACCTCCGAGAATTCCAGCTCACGTCAGTTAGCCGAGTATTTATTGGCGCAATTGGCTCCGCAACACATTGAACAGATTGATTTAGCTCAGATTAACCCACAGCCGATTGATGGCGAGTTTTTAGCAGCGATGATGACCGATACCCCTCACTCTAACAGTCATCTGGCACTGGCCAATCGCTGGATTGAACAAGTACAGCAAGCGGATGCATTGGTGATTAGTGTGCCGATGTATAATTTTGGAATGCCGGCGCAGTTAAAAACTTTTTTTGACTATATTTTGCGTGCGGGAGTCACTTTTCGTTATACCGAAAACGGGCCGCAAGGTTTGCTTAGAGATAAACCTGTTTATCTAATATTGGCTTCCGGCGGGGATTATCGTCAAGGCGAAGCAGCTAAGTTAAATTATTTAGATGGGCACTTAAAAACCCTGTTGAATTTTATTGGTCTGACCGATTTGCACTTTATCCATGCCGCAGGTTTGGCAATGGGTGAGCCAGAGCAAATAATGATACAAGCGCAGCACTCTATCGATGCCTTAGTGGCCTAATTGGTTTGTGCGGCAAAGGAGTCCAAAATGCATAGAGAAATTGAATTTATTCGCCAAGCGCAGCCAGCGATGGACGGCGATGGCGTTGCATTAAAGCGCAATGCCTTATTTAATGGAGAGCTTGATCCATTCTTAATGTTGGACGAACTCAAAGCCAGTCCTGATGATGACGTTGGCGCCTTTCCCGTTCACCCGCATCGCGGTATACAAACCTTTAGCTATATGATTCACGGTGGCATGGCGCATCGCGATTCGATGGGCAACGCTTCGCAAGTCAGTGCAGGTGGTTTACAGTGGATGCATACCGCTCGTGGTATTGAGCACGCCGAAAAACCGTTTATTGATGCGCATGGACTGTGGGGCTTTCAATTTTGGTTGAATGTGCCGCACGCCGAAAAGTTTGCTGAACCAAGTTATCAAGATGTCGCAGCGGCAGAACTGGTTTGGCAAGAGGTTGATGGGGTGGCAATCAAAGTCTTGGCTGGCGCATTAAATGTGAATCAGCAACTCTTGAAGTCCTCATTTAATCGTTTGAGTCATGCTGCAACGGTTGCCGATTTGGTCTGGCAGCAGGAAGCGTGCTTAAACATTCAAGCAGTCGAAAAATCCTTAGCGTTGTTTGTGTTGACGGGTCATGTTCAGATAAACCAAAGAGCGAGCGCAAAAGCCGGGCAATTGGTTAAATTTGCCCAAGGTGAAGAGGTGTTGCTGCAAGGTAGGGCAGAATCCAGAATCTTGTTGTTTAAAGGTGAGCCGATTGGCGAGCCGATAGTGCATCGTGGCCCGTTCGTGATGACGACTGACGCAGAGATGCGCCAGACGCTGCAAGATTATCGCGAAGGTCGATTGATTTATTAACGCTATAATGACCAACAAGGTAATTGTAGAGCGACAAGCATGACATCATCCCGTCCCATCCAATTTTCCGATAGTGCTTTGCAAATGCAGGTACTGTCGGCGATTTCTGAAATCTCCGCCGAACTCTGGAATGGCCTGCACGCGTCTGATAATCCATTTATTCAGCATCAATTTTTAGCGGCATTAGAGCGCCACGGTTGTGTCAGTGAACGTTTCGGATGGGTGCCAAAACATCTGCTTTTCTGGCAAAACGAGGAATTGTATGGCGCAGTGATACTCTATGAAAAGCACAATAACTACGGTGAATTTGTGTTTGATCATGCCTGGCAACAGGCTTGGCAAAGCGTAGGTCTCCCTTATTATCCTAAATTGGTCAGTGCCGTGCCTTACACCCCTGCGCGAGGGCCGCGTATTATATTGGCACCGTCCATTAGAACCGATCTGCAACGCAGCCAAGCGGTGACCAAGCAGATTGTGCAAGCGTTGCAAAATTTCGCTGCTGAGCACGATTACAGTGGCGCGCATATTTTGTTCAGTGAGGAGCAGAGCTCTTTGGCACGGCAAAACGAAGTGATTTGTCGGCATGATGTGCAGTTCCAATGGTTTAACCAAAACTATGTCGACTTTGCCGATTTTTTAGCGTATTTGAAACCGAAAAAACGCAAAAACATTCGTCAAGAGCGACGCCAAGTGCTTGAGCAAGGAATTACATTTCGAGTCTTGTCCGGTGATCAAGCCAGCGAACAGGATTGGCGCGATTTTGATTATTTTTATCAAAAAACCTTTATTGAAAAGTGGTCTACACCGACACTTAATTTCGCTTTCTTTGCCGAAGTGGCGCTTACCATGCCGCAGCATGTTGTTTTGGTGCTCGCCCAGCGTGCTGGTCAGACTGTTGCCGGTGCCTTAATGTTCCGTTCTAATAGCGTGCTGTATGGCCGTCATTGGGGGTGTGTTGAGGAGGTTAAGCATCTGCATTTTGAAACCTGTTTTTATCAGGGTATTGATTATGCCATTGCCCACGGCTTAACGCGTTTTGAGCCGGGGGCGGGTGGGGAACATAAGATATCGCGTGGTTTTATTCCTGTTCCGATGCAATCTGCACACTGGTTGACGGTGAATCCGTTTGTGCAGGGGATTAGCGCATTTGTGGAAGAAGAACGGCAGATGTTACAAGGCTATATGCAAGAGATTTGGCAAGCGAGCCCTTATCTTAATAATGTGCCTTTGCAGGCGCGCGGCCGCGAGTTTGACCCCTTTGATTGAATCACCTCTCTCAAAATCTTCATTATTGTTTGCGTAATTAACGAAACTGGCTTAGTTATTTCACTAAAATAACTAACTCGATGCTTTCTTAGCCAACAAGGTGAGTTTGATTATGTCTTTTTCTAACGTGCAACTCGATAAATTTGCGCGCTATCAAAAACAGCTGTTAACCCGACTTCTAGGGATTATCGTTCTCGCCGCCTTGGTATTGGTGCCCGCTTCTTGGTTGCGTATTTTTGAAATTGGCTTTCATCCGGTCATGTGGCTACATGCCTTTATGCTGCTTGTTTTGTTATTGGCTTGGTGGGGTCGGCAGCGTCTTTCGAGTAACTTGATAACCAGTTTATTATTAGTTTTGTTTACTGCATTAGGGATTGGTGCCAGCATTAAAACAGGCATCGTTTTTTATGCGGTTGGTTTTTTTGTGATTGGTTTAATCATTGCGGGACTCTACTTTAAAGGGCGAGTGCTGGTGTTGATTGCCGCTCTGCAAGCGAGCTATATTGGTTACGGTTTTTATCTAGAATCGTCAACGATTATTGATGCTTTTGTGTCGTCAACAACGGTGTTTATTCTATCGTTGATAGTGATTTTTATCAGTCGTAGCAGTCAACAGGATTTGTTAACCAGTAATCGTTTGTTGAGCCGGCAAAAAAGGCTTTCGGAACGGCGACGAGAGCAGTTGGCACAAGAGCATAAGCGTTTAGATACAGCTTTTACATTTAGTATGGACGGTCTAATTGAAATCGACATTACGCAAGAATTTGTCCGTTTATCACCCCGTGCCAGTGAGATTTTAGGGCTTGAAAAAAATACTCAGAGCTTATATTTGCGTGAATTCGAACAGTGTATCGACAGGCGTGATCGCCTCAACTTACAGCATGCTTTCACTGATTTTATGGCAGGTTCGCAAACAGAGCATAAGTTGCAATATCGTATAGCGCGAAATGATCAACAGGTTGTTTGGGTACAGCAAAATTGCCAAGTAATTAAATTAAATGAGCAAGGTCTGCCGTGCAAAGGCTTGTGTTTGCTCAAAGATATTAGCCTGCAAAAAAGTGCGCAAGAAGCCATTGATGCCAAACGCTTGGTTTTAGCGCGAGTGGTTGAGGCCGCTGGACAGGGAATCTGGCAAGCACAGCGTAATGATGATTATTGGGAGTTTGATTTCTCGCCAGTTTTTTACCAAATTATCGGACATTCTCAGCCCGATAATGGGCATTTAACGCTGTTGAATTTTATTGAATTAGTGCATCCGGCTGACCAGCCAATGTGTCTCCAAGCGTTTAACAAAAATATCCCGGCAAGCGGTTCTTATCACTTAGAGTTTCGTGTCCTAACAGAAGAGGCCCAAGTGCGTTGGGTTAGCGCCTATGGTCTGTATTTAGAGCCGGATAGACACGGTCTGCCGAAACGTAATATTGGTTCTTTACGTGATATTACAGAGGCTAAAACCTTGCAGGCCGATTTGATGGCAGCCAAAGAGTCTGCCGATGCGGAGCGGATTCGCCTGAAAACGCTAATGGAAACCGCCAACAATGGTATTCATTTGATTGATGAGCAGGCCAACGTAATTGAGGCCAATCGCTATTTTCTGGATATGCTGGGTTATCAGCAAAGTGATATTGGTTGGTTGAATGTGGCCGATTTTGAAGTGAATTTTGAGCGTGCTCAGATTCATTCGGTATTAAAAAATTTGCAAGCCAGTCCGGACAGTACGCTGGTGTTTGATAGCAAGCATCGCCGTAAAGATGGCTCGGTTTTTGATGTGCAAATCACCTTAAAACTGGTTGAATTGTCCGGGCAACAGGTGTTTTATGCGATGTCGCGCGATATTTCCGATCGCAAAGTGTACGAGCAAGAACTCTTAAGGGCGAAACGGCAAGCCGAAGAAGCGGCTGCTGCTAAAAGCCAATTTTTAGCCAATATGTCACATGAAATTCGCACGCCTCTAAACGCGGTGATGAATTTTTTACAGTTTTTACGCGAGTCGCCACTCAATCACGAACAGAGCAATTACCTCGCTAAAGCGCAGCAAGCGTCACAACATCTATTGGATATTTTGCTGGATATTCTTGATTTTTCCAAAATGGATGCTGATGCCGTTACCTTGCACAAGCAGCCGTTTTATCTACCAGAATTGGTCAGTCAGTTGCAGTTACAGTTACAACATCGTGCTGAGCTTAAGGGGTTGAAATTGTCTTTTGAGATTGACCCCGCCTTGCCCGAGCACTTGGTTGGTGATGCGAAACGATTATTGCAAGTTTTGTTGAACTTGACGGCTAATGCAATTAAATATACAGAGCAGGGCTCGGTTGTCGTCAGTTTTGAACTGCTTTCAAATCTCGATGGTCAGGTTCATTTCGAATGTCGCGTGCGTGATACCGGCGTTGGAATTGATGCGGCTATTTTGCCAGATTTATTTCGACCCTTTACGCAAGTCGATAGTTCGCATACTCGTGCTGCATCTGGGGTTGGCTTGGGGTTAAGTATCTGTCAGCAATTATTGTCCTTGATGGGGGCGCAACTGCAGGCGGATTCAAGCTTAGGTAAAGGCAGTGTGTTTCGTTTTCAAATTACCTTGCCTGTCAGTCACTCAAAACAATCCGTTGAGCCGCGCAGTTTTAGTGGAGGTTATTTGCCGACACAAACCGAATTGGCTGCGTCCTCGGTTTTACAGGGTGTACGGATTTTATTAGCGGAAGATAATTCGCTTAACCAAGAAGCAATGCAGATTATGCTGAGCCGTTATGGCGCGGTTTTGGAAATCGTTACCGATGGTGCGAAAGCCGTGCAAGTGATGCGCGAACGCAGTGATGAGTTTGATCTGCTGCTAATGGATATTCAAATGCCGGTGTTGGATGGTATTTCTGCCGCTCGGGCAATTCGTGCTTTGCCGAATATTCAACAAAAACCAATGATTGCTTTGAGTGCCAGCGCACAACAAGAAGATCGAGCGGCTGCGCAAGAGGCCGGCATGAATGGATACTTATTAAAACCTTTTGCTCGAGAAGATTTTTTACAGCTGGTTGAGCAATTACAGATTTCGCCGCTGGGTAAGCATGGCAATTACATCGACAATACCGCACAGTTGGCGGTTGCGCCATCGATGACGGGGTTTGAGTTGTCTGCTGCTTTAGAGCGTTTGGATGGATCGAATGAACTGTTATTGCGGATGTGTCGCTTTTTTGTCGATTCATTACAAGAGACGGTGCCGCAGCTTAAAACGCTAATGAAATCACCGGTGAGTACAGACGATTTGGTTGTTTTACGCAAAGTATTGCACCGTTTACTGGGTTCTGCTGCCGTCGTAGGAGCCGTCACTCTGAGTGAAAAATTAACCGCCTGTCAGGATGTGTTAAAAGCGACCGATAATGTTCAAGAGATTGATTGGTTAGAGTTGGAAAACGCCTTAATTTCGGCAATTTCTCAGGCAATTTCAGCCTTACAGTCCTTGCTTGAAGAGCCGTAAAAACACATAAGGCATTTGTCCTATCAGCGCATTTAATGATTTGATTTGATGCGTTTTGTAAATTTTACTCAGCAATTGGCAGCGCGTTTGGTTTTTTATACTTGTATAATCGGACAAGGTAAAAATACCGATTGGTTAAGCGTTAATTTAGTCAGGAAAAAGATATGTCAGCATCACAAAAATGCATTGCGATTTTGGAGGACGACCCACTTGCTGCCGAGGTTTTAAAAACTGCTTTTGATAAAAATCAGCTTGATTATCAGCATTTCACAACGATTGCCGAGTTACAACAGGCGTTGCCGCAAAAGGGCTTTGCGTTACTGATGTTAGATTGGCAATTGCCCGATGGCACCGCGGATCAGGTTATTGAATGGGTACGCGAGCGTATGCAGTGGCAAGTGCCAATTATCGTGCAAAGTATTTATGAAGATGAAGAGAAAGTGGTTAATGCTTTGTCGATGGGGGCGGATGAGTATTTAATTAAGCCGTTACGTCAGTCAGAAACCGTTGCACGCGTGCAGGCGATGATTCGCCGTGCTGCGCTGGATACACAGCCGCAATTGTGGTTGAAAGCGGGTAATTTGGAAGTCGATACCCTAAACCAAAAAGTCTTTTTAGATGGCAAACATCAGGATATGACGCGCATTCAAGTCAAACTGATGACGTATCTGTTGCAACATTTAGACGTGCCGCTATCGCGCGAACATCTACTGCGCAATGTATGGGATAAAAAGAGTTTGCCGGAGACTCGAACTGTCGATGCGCATATTAACCAGTTACGTAAGCGGCTTAATTTAGACGATTACTCGCAACTTAAGATTGAGTCGGTGCACGGTTACGGTTACTGCTGCCGGCTGGAACCTTAGAAGTCAATTCTGCACGCCTAAATTCTTACTGAACGCCAATAAAAAAGCGCCATTTTAATTGGCGCTTTTTTATTGGCGACGAATCAGTTTTTAGGGGGCTAGCCGGTTAATCTGCCAACCATTTGCGTTGTTGCGCTGGTATTCAATTCGGTCATGTAGGCGGTTATCACCACCTTGCCAAAACTCGATTTTAAGTGGCTTAATCCGATACCCACCCCAGAAATCGGGGAAAGGCACTTCACCGTGTTTAAATTTATCAACCATCTTTTGGTACTGGTTGAGTAGCAGTTGTTTATTGGAAATCACTTGGCTTTGATGGCTGACCCACGCGCCGATTTGGCTGCCTTTCGGACGGCTGGCAAAATACTTCAGCGACTCCGTGGTCGACACTTTTTCGGCAATCCCTTGAATTTTGACTTGGCGCTCTAAGCCCAACCACAGAAATTGCAAACTGACTTGCGGATTATGTTCGATGTGCTTGGCTTTTTCACTACTGAAGTTGGTGTAAAACACAAACCCGCTTTCATCGAAATATTTCAACAACACCGTTCTGGTTGACGGCATACCGTCGGCATCGACCGTTGCGACTACCATCGCATTCGGTTCGATTAATTGCGCTTCTTCGACCTGAGCGAACCAGTCACTAAACAGTTCAAAGGGATTTTTCGGCACATCGTTTTCATCTAAGCCGCCTTGCAGATAGCGCTGTCGGTAGTCGCTTAAATCACGCTGAGTTTTATCAGTCATAGGCTTCGTCCTCGTGGATGGCTTGCAGCTGCATTGTGCCGTCAAATTCGGTGAATTTGTGAAAATGAATTGGCCGGCAACAGACAAAACAGTCTTCGACAAACTCGCTGGATTCATCGCTTGGATCAAGTACGATTTCGATTTCGCTCCAGCAATAGGGACACTGTACAAATTGAGTTTCTAGAAGCATCGCTTAGTCCTGCAAAAAGCTTTGTAAATGGCGCTCGAAAATGTGCGGCTGTTCAATCCAAGGAAAGTGGCCGCAGCCTTCGATAACCTGTACTTGTTGTAAGCGCATTTTAGACTGCATGGCATTTAAATTAAATGGCATTAGGTAATCTTGTTGGCACTCCAGGAAATAACTCGGCAATTGCCATTGGTTAATTTGTGCGTAAGTTACTGGGTTGGCATCGTATTCACGCCAAGCTTGCACGTTTAAATCAATATTGAAATCGTCAGTGGTAAACTGCGCTGCGTATTTTTGACCAAGTTTGTAATCTAAAAAGTAGGTCGGTAAAACCTGTTGAATTTGCCGCAGAGTGATGTACTCAAGATCTTCTTCCGCCACTTCAGTCTTATTTTCCCAAGCGGCTTCGTCATCCCAAGCTGGTGATTGCAACTGCATATTGCGCTCATGAATGCTTTCAGTGAGTTGCGCCATGGCTTTTTTCTCAGGATCGACCGGATTCAACAAAACCAATTTTTTAACTGCCTCAGGGTATTCACGCGTGTAGAGCATTGCCATTAAAGCTCCCCAAGAGTGCGCCACTAAAATCACCGGTTGGTCGGCAGAAGCTTGTAATTGCAAAGCGCGAATTTGCGCAATCCACTGTTCAAGGACTGGTTGCTGTTTGTTTAATGCAGAACGGTTTTCGCCTATGCCTAACATGTCCATCAAATAAGTATCGTGCGCCATGCCAGCAATAATTTGCTGAATTGGTTGTAAATTCCAACTGCTAAATCCTGGTCCGCCGCCCAATAAAATAACCGGCGTTGTGCCATTTTGTCCTCGAATGAGATGATAGGCAAAGGGCTGTTGCAGATTGCTGTTTAGCATTTGGGGTGGCGAACTAAACCCGACAGATTCTGCGGCCACTGCTGAACTGGATGTGGAAAATAAAAAAAGTGCGGTTTTAAATAAATTTAAAACCGCAAGTGTTAAACGGTGAGAGTAAAAGTTCATGGAGAGAAATTAGCAATCTATAAAAAGTGTCGTAAAAAGCCCCAAGTGCCGCAAAAATGGTGAGCGAAATCGGCAGGCGGATATCGGGACGTAAAACCAATATCGGGTTCGGGTGCGTAATTCCCGAACTTTATGCGCACGCTTGGGGAACTAATGTGGACGAGTTTTACGATGCTCCACGAACATGATTATTCATATTTGTATAACTATTGTCAAATAATTGTGCGATTAATTTTAGGGTTGTATAATTAAATCCCTGTTAAATCGGTAAAACTTATGCAACGGCGGCAGCAAACATGACAAAAATCATCGTGCTTTGGTTTAAACGCGATTTGCGGCTGGCGGATCACCTTGCGTTATGCCAAGCCATTACCGCTTGCCAAACGCGAGGAGCGAAACTTTTCCCGCTGTATATTGTTGAACCGGAATACTGGCAACTGCCAGACTCGTCACATCGCCAATGGCGATTTGTCGCCGATTGCTTGTTTGATTTGCAGCGTGAATTAACCGATAGGGGTAGTGCTTTGAATTATGCAGTGGGCGAGGCACTAGAGGTTTTTGCTGAACTGCAACGGCACTACCAAATTAGGGCAATTTATTCGCATCAAGAAACGGGTAACGCTTGGACCTTTCAGCGCGACTTAGCCTTAAAAGCGTGGTGTGCGCAGCAAACCATCGTTTGGCATGAACCTGTGCAGCAACCGATTCAACGCGGCACGCTGAACCGCGATGACTACGGCAGTTTGGTGCAAGCCTATTTTGCCCAAGCGGCTTTGCCGATTCCTAATTCGCTTCCGCCCAGCGAGCACTTTGCTTTGTGGCAATTTCCGTTGCGATTGCAGAATGATTGCCTGCGTTCTGATGCTTATATTGCGAATGAACAGACTCAGAAAGGCGGTCGGCGTTTGGGCATGGCCTTATTGGAAAGCTTTCTGCAGCACCGCGAGCAGAAATACTTGCAAACTCTAGCTAAGCCACTGCATGGGGCGAAATTCAGCTCGCGGCTCAGCCCGCATATCGCGTGGGGCAGTCTGTCGGTGCGCGAAGTGATGCAACAGACATGGGATGTTTTGCCGGGCAAACAATATAAACGTAATTTGCGTGCATTCAGTGAGCGGCTGTTTTGGCAGAGTCATTTTATGCAGAAGCTAGAAACCGAGCCGGCAATCGAGTTTTTAGAAATGCATCCGTTGTTGCGCGACCTGCGTAACTGGGATGCGACGGCGCAACAGCGTTTGCAGGCGTGGCAGTTGGGTCAGACCGGTTTTCCAATGGTCGATGCCTGTATGCGCTGTTTGCGTTTACGCGGTTGGCTGCCGTTTCGGATGCGCGCCATGTTGGTGTCGTTTGCGAGCTATCAGTTGTGGTTGCCGTGGCAGAAATTCGCGCCTTATCTTGGTGCGCTTTTTACTGATTACGAACCGGGGGTTCACTATTCGCAAATTCAGATGCAATCCGGGGTCACCGGCATTAATGCCATGCGAGTTTATAATCCGGTCAAGCAGTCGATGGATCAAGATCCGAGCGGTGAGTTTATCCGTAAATGGTGCCCTGAACTGGCGCAGTTAGATCAAAGCATGATTCACCAACCTTGGGATTTTTCCGATGATGTGCTAGCGCAATTCGGAGTTAAGCTTGGCGAAAATTACCCTTTGCCAATTGTCGAGCATCAGCAGGCCGCGCGCGAAGCGAAACAACGTTTGCATGCCGTGCGCCAACTGCCGGAGGTGAAAGCTTTGAAAGGCGTGGTGTTTAGTAAACATGGCAGTCGTCGCAAGCCGAGCGAACGCAGTATGAATCAAACCCGTAAAGCCAAAAAACTGAGCGCAGCGGCGCAAAAGAAAGCCGAATATCAAGCTTTGCTCGATCAGCAGATGCAACTGTTTTAGGAAAAATCATGGCGCATAAAAAAGTCAATTTACCGGAAAAAACCTGCCAAACCTGTGGTTTGTCATTTGCATGGCGTAAAAAGTGGGCCAAAGATTGGGATGCCGTCAAATATTGCTCGGAACGCTGTCGCCGCAACAAGAACAATCAGCGAGATTCGCATGCCGATTGACCTCAATCCCGAACTGTTTACCGACTTGGCGTTAGGTTTGCAAGAGGTGCCGTTAGCAGGCTTTCCCGATCGGTTTTTTATTCTTGATTGCGAAACCACCGGTGGGAAGGCGTTGCGTGACCGCATTACCGAGCTGGCGTGGATTAAAATTGAAAACGGCCAAGTGGTCGGTCATTGGCATTCGCTGTTCGATCCGCAAACCACCATACCGCCGTGGATCACCAATATCACCGGCATTCACAATTCGATGGTGCAGGATGCGCCGACCTTTAGCCAGATGGCCGAGGAAATTGCCGAGCAGCTGGATGGTGAAATTGTGGTCGCGCACAACGCACGTTTCGATTACGGCTTTCTTAAAAATGAGTTCAAACGCTGCGGCAAAGCGTTTCACGTGAAAACATTGTGCTCGGTTAAAATCAGCCGCAAGCTGTTTCCGCAGGTGAAAGGGCACGGCTTGGATAACATTCTCAAGCGGATGCGCTTAACCTTGAAAAACCGGCATAGAGCCATGAGCGATGTGCTGGCGGTGTTGGCTTTTTTTCAAAAGATTTCCCAGCAGTTCGATGCCGACGAAGTGTCTGCTGTGTGCCAATCGTTATTGAAGAGCGCCGCGCTGCCGAGTCATTTAGCGCAGGAAGAAGTACAGAAGTTACCGAATCTGGCTGGGGTCTATTACTTCTATGACGAAGCCGGTAAGTTACTGTATGTCGGCAAGTCGGTAGATATCAAAACTCGCGTATTGAGTCATTTCTATCAAGACCATCAAACCGCGACCGATTTACGCTTGAGCAAAACCCTCCACCATATCGATTTTCAAGTGACGCCATCGGATTTCGGTGCGCAGATTTTAGAGTCGCAAGAGGTCAAGCGTTTGCGCCCGAGCTTGAATAAGCGGCTGAAAAAGGTCACCCAGTTGTACCAGTTACGCTTAGAAGAGGATGAACACGGTTATCTGCAAACCAACGTGGTTGCGGTGAAAGAAGATGCCGACAGCGGCGAGCAGCGTTTCGGTTTGTTTCGCAGTCAACGGCAGGCCAAAGGACAGTTGGAAAAATTGGTCAAAAACTATCTGCTCTGCCAGCGACTCAGCGGCCTGGAAGGTAAGCACAGCGGCAGTTGTTTTGCCTATCAGCTAAAAAAATGCATGGGTGCCTGTTGTCAAAAAGAACCGGTCGCGAGCTATAACACGCGGCTCATGGGGGCTTTACAGCATCTGCAAAAACAGGTCTGGCCGTGGAGCGGGCCGATTCTGGTAGGCGAGCGGGTTAGTGGCACAGATGTTGACGAAAATGATGAGTCGCAAGTGGCGCATCACTTGGTTGACCAGTGGTGTTATTTCGGCAGAGTGCGCAATGAAGACGAGGTCGCCGAGCGTTTACAGAGCGGCCTGCCGGAGTTTGATTTGGATATTTATTTCATTTTGCTGCGCTTTTTATTGGAAGAGCAAAGCATCAAAGACAATGGCTTGCAGCTGCAACAACTGGACAGTCAATTGAGGAGCATTGCATGAGCGTTGAAAACAAGAAAAGCCTGCGCCATCTATGTTTAGTGTTTGGTGACCAACTCGATCAAAAATCGAATCTGTTTGCCAATTTTGATGCCGAGCAGGACGCGATTTGGATGGCGGAAGTCAGCGACGAATCGACTCAGCCTTCGTCGAGCAAACAGCGCACGGTATTGTTCTTGGCGGCGATGCGTCATTTCGCCGCATGGATTGAACAGCAAAATTGGCCGCTGATTTATTTTGCGTTGAGCGCGCGGCAATCGAGTTTCGTCAGTGCTTTAGCGCACACACTGAGCGAGTATTCAGTGCAGCAAATCCGCTGTGTTCTACCCGGCGATTATCGGGTGTTACAGATGTTGCAAGATTTCTGTCAACAAAATGAGATGGCTCTGCAGATTCTCCCCGATAGTCACTTTATTGCCGAGCCGGGCGAGTTTAGCACGTGGGCCCAAGACCGACAGCAATTGCGCATGGAATATTGGTATCGGCAGTTGCGCAAGCGTTGCGATATTTTGATGAATAACGGCAAACCCGAAGGCGGAAAATGGAATTACGACGCTGATAACCGCAAGGCGTTTGGCAAGGCCGGTCCACCAAAAATTCCCATGCCATGCGACTTTGCAGAGGATGAAATTGTTCAGCAGGTGCGCCAAGACGTTGCAGAAATCTTGCCGAATCTAGCGGGGAATTTGCCACGCTTTTTTTGGCCGGTGAATCGTGCGCAGGCATTAGTGGCCTTAGAGGATTTTATCGCTAAGCGTTTGCCGACTTTCGGCGATTATCAGGATGCGATGTGGAAGGGTGAACCGTGGTTGTTCCATAGCCGAATTTCGATGGCGATGAACGTGAAACTCTTGCATCCGATGGAGGTGATTCAAGCGGCGCAATACGCCTATCGCCAAGGGCAAGCGCCGTTAAATGCGGCGGAAGGGTTTATCCGTCAGGTTCTTGGCTGGCGTGAGTATGTTCGCGGCATTTATTGGTTGCAGCGCGAGCAGTGGACGCAATTTAATGCGCTGAATAATCATCGTGATTTGCCGCAAATTTATTGGCACGGCGAAACGCGGATGAACTGTATGCGGCAGTCGTTACAACAGGTATTCGATTATGGTTATGGGCATCACATTCAACGCTTGATGGTGACCGGTTTGTATGCGTTGTTGGCCGAGGTTGAACCGCAACAAATTGAGGCGTGGTATCTGGCGATGTATGTCGATGCGGTCGCTTGGGTGGAAGTACCGAATACCTTGGGCATGAGCCAGTTTGCCGACGGCGGCATCTTGGCCTCTAAACCTTATATCGCCAGTGGCAGTTATATTAATCGGATGTCGAACTATTGCAGCGGTTGTGCTTTTAAGCCGCAAGCGGCAAGCGGCGAAAAAGCGTGTCCGTTTACCACGCTGTATTGGCATTTTATCTACCGCCATCAATCGTGGTTGGCGGAGCATCCGCGTTTGGCGATGCAGGTCAAACATTGGCTCAATAAAAGCGAGTCTGAGCAGCAGGCGATTTTGCAAAAAGCCGAGCAGATTTTTGCGCAACAAACATCCCAGTTGTACTGAGGAGTTTGGCGCTTTATGGTATCCTTTGAGTTTTGCGAAATGGGCGCTCAGTGGCGGCGCTTGTTGCTTTGCGCTGAGAGGAAAAGGGCATGACGAAAATCTTATCCACCCTAAGCTTGCTGTTTACTGTTGTGTTGCTGGCCGGTTGTTTCGGTTTGACGCAACCGACCGATTCGGATATTCAAGCAATGGCCAAAGAGAAGTTCAATCAGGAGTTTCTTGGTCTGTTTTTGGCCGATACTGTGGTCAAAGACAATGGCTATAAAAAGAACGACACCCATTATGTTGCCGAATTAACCATTACCGCCACTGCGCAACGCTCGTTGGATGAATATGCACGCGAAATCATGCGCGATTCTACCCTGTCGCATATGGAAAAAATGAAACAGACGTTTGGTATCGGGGTTTTGAAAATGACCCTGCCGGAGTTCAAACAGGGCGATAGCATCGACTTTAGCCGTAATTACCTGTTTATCAAAACCGACAACGGCTGGATGATAAAAGGTACGCTGGAAGACAGCAAAACCGATTCAATTTAACACTTAATCTTAAGGATTTAACTATGCCATTGCTAGACAGCTTTAGAGTTGACCACACAATTATGAATGCACCGGCGGTGCGCGTTGCTAAAACCATGACGTCGCCAGCCGGCGACACCATTACCGTTTTCGATTTGCGTTTTAACAAGCCGAATAAAGCGATTATGGGCGAGCGCGGGATTCACACTCTGGAACATTTGTTTGCCGGTTTTATGCGCGACCACCTAAACGGTGACGGTGTGGAAATCATTGATATTTCGCCGATGGGCTGCCGCACCGGTTTTTACATGAGTTTGTTGGGGGCGCCGGACGAGCAGCGTGTGGCAAAAGCGTGGAATGAAGCGATGCAAGATGTGTTAAAGGTGCAGCGTTTGCAGGATATTCCTGAGTTGAATGAGTATCAGTGCGGTACTTACACCATGCATTCGTTGGATGAAGCGCATGCGATTGCCCAAGAAATCATTGAAAAAGGCATCGGCATCAACAAAAACGAAGACCTGAAAATGAGCGACGAAGTTCTGCGTGCGCTTGGCAACGAGGTGTAACCAATGCGCGTAGCAATCATCGGTGCGATGGAAGAAGAGGTAAAGTTACTGCGCAGTAACATGACCGATTTGACCACCGAAACCCATGCCGGATTTGAATACTATCTAGGTAAAATTGATGGTATTGATGTCGCACTATTGCGATCGGGCATCGGTAAGGTCAATGCGGCGATTAGCACGACCTTGTTATTGCAATTGTATCAGCCGGATTTTGTCATTAATACTGGTTCGGCCGGCGGTTTTCATATTGCATTAAATGTCGGCGATATTGTCATTAGCCAGAGCGTTTGTCATCACGATGTGGATGTCACGCCGTTTGGTTATGAATTAGGGCAGGTGCCTGGCATGCCGGCCTGTTTTCTTCCAGACAAGAATTTAGTGAAGGCGGCGCAAATTTCGATTGAAGAGCTTGGAGAAGTGGTGCATATGCACGGTCTAATCGCTACTGGCGACCGTTTTATGCATAAGCAAGTTGATGTTGATAATACGCGCGAAGCTTTTCCAGAGATGATTGCTTGCGAAATGGAAGCGGCGGCAGTGGCGCAAGTGTGTCACACCTTTGGCAAACCTTTCGTGATTATCCGCTCGCTGTCGGACATCGCCGGTAAGGAAAATAAAGTCACTTTTGAACAGTATCTTGAGCAAGCGGCAACGCATTCGGCGAAAGTGATTTTAGGGATGTTGAAACACCTATAATCGGCTTTGAGTGTGACAAAAAAGAAAAGGGCTGAATGAGGAATCATTCGGCCCTTTTGCTTTTAGGAGAGGTTAAAACTTAAGTTGTTTGTTGACAGCGATTACTTCATCGGTTTTTCACAGTCGAAAGACCAAGTGCATCCGCCGGAGTTAGAGCCGGTGACGGCTTCACCGTCAAATGACCATGAATCGGCCGCAGAAGCGGCTGTCGCGAATAGTGAACCGGCAATGAATAGTGATGCAAATAATTTTTTCATAATGCGTTCCTGTTGTTAAAGGGTAAAGATTAATATTATCTTTTTCTGATATAAGATAAATTGATTATATGAATAAAATAATTAATGTCAACCGCGTGATGGTTGAGAATTAATGGAGAGCCTTCGAATTTATCCTAAAAGATTGGTGATTGACGGAGGCTTTTTGGAACCGGGTGCGACAATTTGTCGCATTGTTATCACTGCAAACTCTACCTAAAATCCGCGCAAATCGAAATATAAGAAAAAATCGGGCGGATAGAAGAATGCAACCAAAATCCTTTATTAAAAAAACCTTAGTTTCCTCTTTGTTGATGGCATTGGGTTTGCCGGCGGTTCAGGCACAAACCGAGTTGAACGCAGTTACGGTCACCTCTTCCACAATTGGAGATCGTTTTGAGTCGGATGCCGATATTCCGGCGAGCACGACCTTTATTAGCGGCGAAGTGGTTGAAGAGAAGCATGCGCAAAATTTAATTGAAGTCTTGCGCTCGATTCCGGGGATTACCGCTGACCTTGCCGGTGAAGGCGATGGCATCAAAATTAAAATCCGCGGGGTGGATAATCAGCGTTATATGGGGGAAAAACCGGGGGTAGCGATCGTGATTGACGGCGTGCCGGTATTTGAGCGTACCGGTAAGGTGAATGTCGATCTGGATAACATCGCTTCAATCCGCGTGGTAAAGGGCGGCGCGTCTTATCTGTTTGGCGAAGATGCGCTGGCGGGTGCCATTATCATCACCACCAAACGCGGCGCCAGTAATGCCGGTGTCACGCTGGAAGCCGACATGGGTTCTTACGGTTACACCCGCACTTTGGTTAAAGCCGGCATTGCCGAAGAAGATTTTGCCGGACATGTGCAAATTTCCGATCGTCATAATGATGGGTATTACGCCTTGTCGGAACGCGATGCCGAAGCGGTTTCGGGTAATTTTGAATATTATTTAAATGACCATAGCGAGCTGTCGTTTGGCTTTGAAGAGGTAGAGCGATTCCGTGACCGTGACGGTTCGGTGCGCGGAGTGACTGCGGCGGAAGAAAATCCGACCGGTGAAGGCGAAGGGCGTGGTTATACGCGGATGTTTAATGTCGATTTATCGCGCTTAAATTTAACCTATTCCAATGACTTCTCCGACACGGGTAATTTTTCAGCGATTGTTTATCAATATGAAGACATCACCGATTTTTGGTCCTCGCCAATCAAGGTCGATTTGGACGGTAGCTTTGTCGGTGACGATCAGGTGGATCGTTATGCCAACCTAAATTATTACGAGCAGCTGCAACGCGGTGCCAAACTCGAAGCGCGCGAATCCTTTGGCGATTTTGCTCTAATGGGCGGTTTGGAAGTCAAGAAAAACACCTACGATTCAAAAACGGTGGCAAAAGAAGATTATTCAAGCCGTGGGCGTTTGGTTGCCGAAGGGACGGTCACTTCCGATTCGTATTTGGAAGAAATTACCAAAGCGGTTTATACCGAAGCCAAGTTAGCGGTCAATGAACAGACGACGCTAACGGCGAACTACCGTTTTGACAATATTGCGTTAGATGATTTGGATCAGCGCAGCGGCGAACGACGCGAGGACACCTTTAATATCCACTCTTGGCGAGTAGGCGCGGATTATGACCTGACTGCGCAAACTTCTCTGTATGGTTCGATTTCTACCGGGTTTAGAACACCAACCTTGTCCGAAATGGAAACCAATGCGGATTTAAAACCGGAAACCAATATGAACTATGAAATCGGTGCGCGTACTCAAGCGAGCCTATTTGGTTGGAAAACCCATATCAATAGTTCTCTGTTTTATATCAATCGTAAAGACTTTATTACCGCCGCCTTGGGGCAGTACGCCAATGGCAATGCGGCCACCGATGACGTGCTGGATATTTACGACAACATCGGTCACACCACCTCAAAAGGGTTTGAGTTGGCGATGCAGACCGAGAAAAAGCATAACTGGTCATTCGACTTTGCCTACACCTTTATGATTAATAAATTTGTCGACTATGACAATTTCTTCCTTGCGCTTGGCAATCCTTATGCGCGTACGCAAGTCGATTCTGAAGCAGAATTGGTTGACCCAATGAATCAGGTCTACTTTAAACATTACGACAATGGCGGTAACTATGTGCCACGTTCGCCAAAACATATGACCAACGTGCGTGCGCACTGGTATCCAACGCCGAAACTGACGCTGACGACCGAAATTGATTATCGTGGTGAAAGTTATGCCGATGAAATCAATCAGGAAAAAATGCCGGCACGAACCTTAGTGAATTTGGGCATGCAATATGTCACTAAAGCGCAAGTATTGGGCGGAGCTGCAAGTACCTTAACCCTGTTCTTTAAGGTTGATAATCTGTTTGACGACCAATTCTATTCGATTGTGCGCGGTACTTCAGACAGCGATTATGACGGCGATTACGACGCCGAAGATTTGTCGATTAATGTTGATCCGGGCCGTGTTTATATGGCTGGTTTTAAAGTCAAATTCTAAGGAAATAGAGTCCAATGTTGAAACACTTATCAAAATGGGTGTTTCTGATGATCGGGTGTTTGTCTCTAATGACAGCGCCCGTTTTCTCGTCAGAAGCGGCTACCGAAATGGCGCCTAAGGTGACCATTATTTCCACCGAGTTTGTGCTCAATAAAAAATTTAAACTACTGGAAAAGGCCGCTGCAGAGCGTGGCGTTGAGCTTGCTTGGGTGCAGGTCGATGCCAAAGACGGTTCCGGTGGTAAAGAGAATGTTGCCAAGGCGCTGCAAAATACCGGCTTGGTGATTGTCGATGCACCGCGTTCAGATGACCAAGCGCAAATCGAAATTCATGCCGGTGAATCGCTGCGTGCTTTGACTCAAACACCGGTGGTGCATATTCGTCGCATGACGCGCACCGCGCGTTTACAAGGCATTCATTTACCTGTCGAGCAGGCGCAGCAAATCTACGGTTACTATTTAGCGGGGATGGCTGAAAACCAGCGCCTGCTGTTTGATTATGCCAAGGCGATTATCGAAAACGGTGATTTAGAAGCCATTCCTTTACCCAATGAAATGCCAAATGGCGGGATCTATCATCCGGATTACAAGCAGCAAGTGTTTGCTGATTTACCCAGTTATCTGCAATGGTGGCAGCAAAAACAGGGCAAAGATGGTACGCAAGGCCATGTGATTGCGATGGAAACCACCTCTAGCTATATCGCTGACGGGCAGACGCGCCATTTAGATGTATTGATTAAAGACATCGAACAGCGTGGCGCTATGCCGCTATTTTTTTATCGCGCCTCAAGGACCTTTCAACAAGATTTTCGCTCGCGTCAATCGCTCGCGCGTGAACAAGCGAAGTTAGCCCAAGCTAGCACTGGCGATGCTAGACCCAGCGGGCGTCCTGCTAGCAGTTATGGCAGTGGCAATCCGTCCAGTTCCGCATCGGGCAGACCAGCTACAGTTCCGGCAAACGCTGGTCAGGCCAGTGGTCGTCCTGCATCGAGTTGGGGGCAAGCCGCCAAGCCGAGTGCTGACGACAATCCTTTCCCAAATCCAAAAACTGGCCGTCCATATCAGTTTAATGAGCCGCTAATTACCCACAATGGCAAAGTCTTACCGCAGGTAATGATGGTCAATACCTTTTTGGGTGGTGATGTCGAAGGGCGTAAATTGCGTTATCAAGCGCAAGGCATTCCAGTGATTAATGTGATTCATTATCGTGATGGCGATCGGGAGGCTTATCTGCAAGATTTGGCTGGGGTGAATTCGTTTAGCTTGCCGTTTACCTTGACCAATGCGGAATACATCGGCATTCAAGACCCGGTGATACTGACGGTGAACCCAGATGGCGAAATGATTCCGCTGCCAGAGCAGGTAGAGTTATTGGTTGGCAAATTGATGAATCTTGCCAAACTGCAAACCAAAGCCAATGCCGATAAAAAGCTGGCATTGATGTTTTGGAATCACCCGCCGGGTGAAAAGAATCAAGGTGCGTCAAATATGAATGTGCCGCGTTCAATCGAAAAACTCGTGCAGGATTTAAAAGCCGAAGGTTATGCGTTGGAGGATATTTCTGAGCAGGAGATGATTGATGCGGTGGCGGCGATGTTGCGCCCAGCGTATCGTCAAAATGAAGTTGCTAATCTAATGAAAACCGACCTGTGGGGCTTTATGCCGTTGGAGAACTATCGCCAGTGGTTCGCCAGCTTCCCTGAAGCGGTGCAACAAGAGATTAATGATAACTGGGGGCAGCCAGAAGACAGTCAGTGGATGGTGGAATATCAAGGGCAAAAAGGTTTTGTGATTCCGCGCGTGCAACTGGGCAATCTCATTGTTATGCCGCAACCGGGGCGCGGTGGCTCTTCGGCGCAAGAAGACAAAGATCTGTTTCACGATACCAAGCGCCCAATGAATCACTACTATATTGCCGCCTATCAATGGGTGCGTGAGCAGTATGGCGCGGATGCGATTATTCACTTTGGAACCCACGGCACCCAAGAGTGGCATCCAGGTAAAGAGCGCGGTATGTGGGCTTATGATAGTCCGAATTTAGCGGTCTGGAACACGCCGATTGTCTACCCCTATATTGTCGATAATATTGGTGAAGCACTGCATGTTAAACGCCGTGGTCGCGGAGTGATTATTAGCTATCAAGTGCCGCCATTTTCACCGGCCGGTCTATCTGATGATTTTGTCGCCATCAATGATGCGATTCGCGAGTATCAATCGCTGGATGAAGGCTTGGTGAAATCAAATGCCAAAGAGTTGATTATCGAGCAAGCGGTGAGCATGAATATTCCGCAGGATATGGCATGGAAAGTTGAGGATTTGCATGCTAATTTCGATCACTTCTTGCGTGATATTGAAGACTATCTGGAAGACCTCGGCTCGGCGATGCAGCCGCTTGGCTTGCATACCTTTGGACAAACCGCCGAAGATGAGCATTTAGCACTCAATATTATGTTGATGCTGGGTAATGATGTGATGTTACCGCTTGGTGTCGAAAACAGTCGTGAACTGTTTCGAGCAGACTATAAGCTAATCAAAACCACTGAGCCGTTTAAGTTTGTACTGAATCACATTATCTTGGAGCAGCCATTAACTGCAAGGCATCAACAAAACGCTGAATTGGTTGCGGTGGTCAAACAGGGGATTGAGTATGCGCGAAACTTACGTGCCGAGTCAGAAACCAAGGGTATCTTGGCGGGATTAGACGCTAAATGGGTTGATCCGTCTTATGGTGGTGATCCGATTCGTAATCCCGATGCGATTCACACAGGACGCAATATGTATGGTTTTGATCCATCGCGTATTCCGACCAAAGCCGCTTATGAAGCGGGGGTGCAGGCGATGAAGGAGCTAATTTTATCGCACGAAGCGACCCATAATGAGTTCCCGAAAAAACTGACCTTCTCGATGTGGTCCACTGAAACTCTGCGTCATCTTGGAATGTTGGAAGCACAGGTTTTCTATGCTATGGGCGTGAAGCCCGTTTGGGACCGCGGCGGGCGTGTGGTTGGTTTGCAAGTGATTCCATTGGAAGAGCTTGGACGGCCTCGAATTGATACGGTGATTTCGCTAACCGGTCTATATCGTGACCAGTTCCCGAATGTGATGGAACGCTTTAACGAAGCGATTGTGATGTTGGCAAATCTCGATGAAAACCCTGAGCAAAACCTGATTCGTGCCAATACGTTGCGCATTGAAAAGGCCTTGTTAGAACAGGGTGTCGAGGCGAAAGCGGCGCGCAATTTTGCTTTAACCCGTGTGTTCGGTACCGAAAGTGGCGACTATGGTACAAAACTGCCGGATGCGACCTTGGCATCGGATAAGTGGGAAGAGGACGATGGCAAGCTTGCTGAGCTGTATCTCTCAAGAATGTCGTGGGCGTATGGTCCAGATACCTCGCAATGGAGCCAAAAGCTCACCAATGAAAAAGGCGAAACGGTCAATGTTTATGCTGAACAGCTAAAAGGCACCTCAGCAGCGGTCTTCTCGCGTTCTTCAAATTTGCGCGGGCTATTGGATACCGACCACCCATTTGAATATTTAGGTGGGATTTCCATGGCGTTGCAACATCTTGAAGGCGAAGCGCCACAGCTGTATATCTCCAATATGCGTGATCCGAAAAAAGCCAAATTGCAAACGGCCGAGCGTTTCCTAGCCACCGAGCTGCGTGCGGTGTATCAGCATCCAAACTGGGTCAAGGAAATGCAAAAGGAGGGGTATGCCGGAACCTTGCAGATGCTCAATACCATTAACAATTTCTGGGGCTGGCAGGTGATGGATCGCAATGTGGTGCGCGATGATCAGTGGCAGGAATTCCACGAGGTGTATATCAAAGACAAATACGAGCTGGATATGAAGCAGTGGTTTGAAGAATCTAACCCAACCGCTATGGCGCAAATTGCCGAGCGTATGTTGGAGGCGATTCGCAAAGACTATTGGGAAGCCAGTGATGAAACCAAAAAAGAGCTGGTGCAGGTCTATCAAGAGCTGGCCGAGAAATACGATGTGCATACCGATAACCAGACCTTTAAAGCCTATGTTGCTGAACTGTCAGCGGGTTATGGCTTAAGTGCAGCGCCTGCTCCAGATGCGGCAACGAGCGCAGCCGAACCCGCGGCGATGCAAGCACCCGAGCAGCCAGAAAGCTCTGAGGCCACAGAGCCGACTGAAACGCTTGAAACCGTGCAAGGTCAGAAAATGCAACAGCAACAACCCAATGAACAAGACCCAATCGACCAACCAAAATGGTGGTTGCTACTCTTAGCACTCCTCGCGGCAGGGGCTATGCGTCAAATCTGGTTAAGAAGGTAAGAATTTCGTTTCTTTAGTAACCGTTATAGCCTGCCTAAGTGCAGGCTTTTTTATGTATAGCTTCATGAAATATAAGTGTTTTATGAGGTGCGACAATTTGTCACATTGTATGTTTTTTAATAGACTTTTAGAATCCTTGCATTTTTTCAATATAAAGAAAGTGCAAGATTATGGGTCTCCAGAAACAGGTATTTAAATTAAGTCTTTTAACCTCGGCGCTGTTGGCAGCGCAACTAGCGGTTGCTGAGGATTCAACCGAGTTAAAAGAGGTTGTTATCAGTGCCACTAAAACCGAAGTTGAAATTTTTGAAGCGCCTGCAGCGGTTCGCTTAATTAGCCAAGATGAAATAGAGAGTAAAAACGTTGCCTCTATAGGCGATGCGATGACAAATGTACCAGGATTAAGCTTGGCCGCCCCTCAGCTTGGTCAAATGGGTAAAGGTGTTGGTGCTGGCAGTTTCACCTTTCGCGGCATGGACTCCTCGCGGACCGCGGTGCTTGTCGATGGTCAGTCATTAACCGACGGTTTTTCCAGTAAGGTTGATTTCCGTACGATCATGATTGATGACGTTGAACGGATTGAAGTGGTACCGGGGGCTTTCTCATCGCTATACGGAAGTCATGCAATGGGCGGTGTCATTAATGTCATTACCAAAGATAGCGACGAGCCGGAAACCACTTTGACCCTTCGTAAAGGCTTTGGCGATGGTTCTGGAGAAGATATTGATTTCTATCACCGAGAAAAACTGGATAACGGTATCGGTATCGTTTTTGGCGTTGGTCAAAAGAATCGTGATGGTTATGAAGATGAATTGGTGGTAAAAACGCCTTCAAGTACGACGGCGGGAACAGTGCCGGTAACCGGAGGGATTGCGACTCAAACGGCAACCGGTTCGGATGCTTTCATTGTCGGTGATAAAGGGCAAACCGAATGGACGCAGAATAACGTTACTCTAAAACTGGATTACGATCTTGATGCGAATTCTGAGGTGTATGGTGGTATTTCTTACAGTGCCTTTGATACTGAGCAGCAAAACTACAACAACTATCTCCGCGATGAAAATGGCAATCCAATTTTAGGATCAGGTCTGAGTATTGACGGAAGTAATGCGCTATCGTTAGCAGAGTCGGATTTTGTTGCTTCGACGCCACTTCATCAAAGTGAAGTACGCAGTTTTATTGGTTATAAAACACTGATTGATGGCAATTATGATGTCAAGTTAGAGCTTTCAAAGCTGGATCGAGATACTTGGTATAACGCCAAGGGCTCCCCTGCGACTTTTTATGATGGCACTGGAAAATATAACGCCTCGCCGAGTGGTTCGCTTGACGGCTTAGCGCAAGTCAGTTTTGCCGCTAGTGAGAATCATTATATTGTCACAGGATTGAGCACTCGTAGTTCCTATCTTGATCGCGAAGTTTGGACTCTTGCGAATTACCGCAATGAAAACTCTAAAGAAGAGCTAATCGAAGGCGTTGAAGGCGATTCGATTTCTTATGCTTTTTTCTTGCAAGATGAAATATCTGTTTCAGACAATTTAACCCTCTATGCCGGTGGGCGCTACGATTATTGGAGTACGCAAGGCAGTAACTACAAAACCGATTCAGGAGCCTATGAAAACGATTTTTCATCACGTTCTGATAGTGCTTTCAGTCCGAAATTATCGGCGGTATACAAGCTGACCCAAGATGTTGTACTACGCGCATCTGCCGGCCGCTCCTTTCGCGCACCGGATAATTACGAGTTATACGGAACACTGTATTGTTGCGGTAAATATTATTTAAGTAACCCTGATTTAAAACCGGAAACGGCAACCACTTATGAAATCGGTGGTGATTGGTTGCTAAACGAACGAGTGAAATTAGGTGCCACGGCTTATCACACCACGATTGACGACATGATTTTCGGGAAAGTGCTTTCTGCGACCGAAGTGCAAAAAGACAATGCCGGTAAAGCACGAGTTCAAGGGTTAGAACTCACAGCGATGAACCAGTTGACAGATTGGTTGAATCTGAGTTTGAACTACTCATTGATAGATTCAGAAATGTTAGAAAATGCGGCTAGCCCAAGTACAGAAGGCAATGTTTTAGCCGTTACGCCCGAACGCATGTGGAGTGCGGTATTTAATGCTCAGCAAGGTGATTGGTCAGGGATGTTGCAAACTCGCTTTATAGGCAAAAAACAGAGTTCTGAAAGTAATACCGGAAAAGTTTGGGGCGTTTATGGCTCATACGGCGATTACCAAATGACCGATATGAAAGTTGCCTATCAATGGTCAAAGCAGACAAAAATTAGCCTCGCGGTAAATAACCTATTTGATATCGAAGCTTACGAATATTACCTATTGCCGGGGCGTAACGCGACTTTAGAAATGAAAGTCAATTTTTAAGGAGAATCTGCGATGAGTCGATTCTTAAGTTTTGTGGTTCTTTTTTGTTTGTTTTCCTTTCCAATGCTGGCAAATGCGCAACAGAAGGTGGTGTTTTTCACCACCGATTCCTTTTTGCAGGGCAAGTACGACATGATTGTGCAGGCGGCAAAAGAAGTCGGTGTTACGGTTAACCAGTTCAATGTAGAGCGTACCGATGTGAAAGTTTTGGCAAGTGCAGCGGAGCAGTCTGACTTGCTGTTGTATGAAGTCATGGGCAGTAATGATCAATCGAAAATGTCACAAGTGCTTAATAGCATCTCGAAATCGCTACCACAGAAACGAATGGAACTGCGTTATATATCGCATCAAGGCTCAGGTATTCCAGCCGATCAGCAAGAACAAATCTGGCTGTATTTTAAAAATGCAGGTTATGAAAATATGCGTCGCATGTTCACCTATATTGATGCCAAAATTTTCGACAATGCAGATGCAAATGTGTTGCCCTATGTCGAGTTTCCGGAATATGGGCTGTATCATCCGAAGCGCCCGACGCATGTTTTTAAAACCGCTTCGGAATATCTTGAATGGTATCAAACTGAATACCCAAAAACTCAAGGTAAACCGGTCATTGGTTTGATGTTTCACCACGCGATGCTTGGTTCGATGGATACCGATCATTTGAATGAAGCGATTCGCCTTGTGGAGGATAGGGGGGCAATTGCTTTGCCGTTCTATGTACAACTCAATAAGGTCGGCAGTCTCAAAGCGGCGATGGACAAAGGCAATAACAGGCCTTATTACGACGTATTAATTGCCTTTACCTCTATGAATCACAAGCAAAATCGTCAACAGTATGAGGATTTCGGTGCTCCAGTGATGTTGGGAATGACATGGCGTGCCGGTGATACTCAAGATTGGCGTGAAAATCCTGTTGGTTTAAATCCGGCACTGATGCCGTTTTATTATGTGCCGAAAGAGTATGCTGGATTGACCGATAACTTAATGGTGTCGGCGGTTGAGAATGGGAGAACGACTTCGATTCCCGAGCAAATGGAATCGATGATTAACAAGGCTTTAAATTTAACGCAGTTGCAATATAAGGCTAATGCCAATAAGAAAATTGCCTTGATGTATTGGAACTATCCGCCGGGTGAGAAAAACATGGCGGCGTCTTTTATGAATATTCCCTTATCAATGCAGCAGATTGAACAGGTTATGGCGAATGAAGGCTATCAAGTTACACCAAGTTCTGAGCAAGGGCTAATTGATGCAGTGGGCGAAATACAACGTCCTTTCTATCGTGATAACGCATTAGAGCCGTTATTGGCCACAGATAAAGCGGAATTAATGCCAATGGCCGATTATAAAAATTGGTTTGCACGACTTCCGCAAAAGATTCGTGAGGAAGTCACTTTTCGTTGGGGGCAGCCGGAAGAGAGCCCAATGCATATCATTAAAGATGGCCAATCTTATTTTGTGATACCACGTATTATGAATGGCAATTTAATGACCTTACCTCAGCCACCACGCGGGCGCCGTGGTGAAGACGCCGAAAAATCCATTTATCACGACATGCGTTTACCGCTTAATCACTATTACATGGCGGTGTATCTTTATGTGCGCGAGCATTTTAAAGCCGATGCCTTAATTCACTTAGGAACACACGGTTCGCAAGAGTGGTTGCCGGGTAAAGAGCAGTCGCTGTCTGTGCATGATTATCCGTTGATTCCGCTTGGGGATATACCTGTGTTATATCCATACAGTGTTGATGTCGTAGGAGAAGGTACTCAGGCAAAACGTCGAGGACGAGCAACCTTGATTAGTTATCAAACGCCCGCCTTTACACCGGCCGGTCTGCATGAAGGTTTGCAACCAATTCATGATTTAGTGCATGAATATCAATTATTGGATGATGGCGCAGTTAAAGCGCAAACAGAAAACAATCTGATCAGTGTGACTGGCGATGACATTATGGGCGATCTTGGTTTAGATGCAGCCGCTGCTAAACAGGATTTCCCCGTGTTTTTGCAAAAGGTACATGACTATCTGCATGCCATTGCTAAGCACACTCAGCCAATTGGATTACACACCTTTGGCACCAACCCAAAACCAGAAGAAAGAGTACTGACGGTGATGCAAATTCTGGGAGAGGCTTATTATGCCGAGTTAGGCATTGACGATACCAGTGAGCTGTTTGCGGTGGAATATTCCAAAATCAAACAAAGTTTGCCTTACCGTTATTTAGCGGATGTTTTGATTGATCAAAAACCGATACCAACTGAAGCAAGTGAAGTGATGGTTTCGATGTTAGAAAGAGCCAAGCAACATTATGACGATTTATCGCAAACCCGTGAATTAGCGAATTTAATCAAAGGGCTGAATGGTCGTTATATTGAAACCTCAATTGGCGGTGACCCTATTCGCATGCCCGATGCATCTCCAACGGGCCGTAATTTCTACTCTTTTGATCCACAAAAAGTACCAACTCAATCTGCTTGGGAGTCGGGTAAAAAGGCGTTAAATGAATTGATCGCCGCGCACAAAAAAGCGGAAGGGAAATTTCCTCAAAAACTCGCCTTTACCATGTGGAGTGGTGAAACCATGCGTCATTTAGGCATGATGGAAGCGCAAATTTTATATGCCTTAGGGGTGCAGCCTATTTGGGATAAAGGTGGCAAAGTGGAAGGCGTGGAGCTGATTTCGCGAGAGGAACTTGGTCGTCCACGAATTGATATTATGGTATCGGCCGCTGGTCTTTATCGTGACCATTTTCCAAATGTAATGGTGCATATTGCGAATGCGGTGGCATTGGTTGCTGAAGAGCAAGAGGCAGACAATGTGGTGCGTCAGCATGCTCAAGAATTGCTAAAAGCGTTACAGGCAAAAGGATTTAGCGGTAAGCAAGCCAGTAATATGGCGGTAACGCGAATCTTTTCGCAAGAACAAGGTAATTATGGCGTCAATCTGGAGGATGCCACCTTGGCTTCCGATACTTGGGAAGACGAAAGCAAATTATATGATTTGTTTTTAAAGCCAATGCAACATGCTTATGGTCCAAATCAGGACGAATGGGGTGACAAGCATGCAAAGGTCAATCTCTTCGCTGAACAGCTTAAAGGGGTTGATGCCACCGTTTTTTCTCGCTCCTCTAACTTATATGGTTTTTTAAACTCAGCTTGTCCTTTTGAGTATGTCGGTGGTTTAAATCTGGCTGCTCGTGCGGTAAATGGCGAAAGCCCGCAATTGTACATTTCTGATATGACCAATCCAACCGAAACCAAGTTAACGACTGGTGAAAGTTATTTGGCGATGGAACTGCAAACCCGTTATTTTCATCCGGGATGGTTAAAGTCAATGCAGGCAGAGGGTTACTCTGGCGCTGTGGAATTGCTTAAGGGTGTTAATAACTTTTGGGGCTGGAATGTCATGGACCCTAGCATGGTTCGTGCGGACCAATGGCAAGAGTTTCACGAGGTGTATATCAAAGACAAATACGAGCTGGATATGAAGCAGTGGTTTGAAGAGTCGAATCCAACCGCGATGGCGCAAATTGCCGAGCGTATGCTGGAAGCGATTCGCAAAGACTACTGGGAAGCCAGTGAGCAAACCAAAAAAGAGTTGGTGCAGGTCTATCAAGAGCTTGCTGAGAAATACGATGTGCATACCGACAACCAGACCTTTAAAGCCTATGTTGCCGAGCTCTCAGCAGGTTATGGCTTAAGTGCTGCGGCGGCACCCGATGCGGCAGCGAGCGCAGCCGAACCTGCGGCGATGCAAGCACCCGAGCAGCCAGAAAGCTCTGAGGCCACAGAGCCGACTGAAACGCTTGAAACGGTGCAAGGTCAGAAAATGCAACAGCAACAACCCAATGAACAAGACCCAATCGACCAACCAAAATGGTGGTTGCTACTCTTAGCATTCCTCGCGGCAGGGGCTTTGCGACAAATCTATTTAAGACGGTAAAGCTTAGTACTCAAAACGCCCTTAAATGGGCGTTTTTTGTTTTTATTAGCGATAGCAAGGTTAGAATGTTTAAAACAAACCGTTGCTATCTAAGGATAGAGTCAAAGTTTCGTAAGCGCCAATTTACCCACATCTAAAATTCTTGGATAAAGTTCGTTATTCTGTGCGTTTTCAATCACAGGAGAATTTTGATGAGCAAACACGAACTTTGGGTGCAGCGGATTGCCGATTGGCAAGCCAGTGGTCTTTCACAACGGGCATTTTGCCAGCAGCAAGGCTTGGCGATTTCAACCTTTTATACTTGGCGACGTAGGCTTCGAAACTTAAGCCAAGAACCCATCAAAGAATCTTCTGCCTTTTTGCCGATGGTGATTCACGATCAGTCTGAACCGTGCTCAACCAGCATTGCCATCAAGGCAAAAGGATTGGCATTTGAGTGTTCCGTGGTGCAATTAGCGCAATTAATCACCGAGTTGAATCGTCATGCTTAGACCAAGCTTTGATGCACACGTCTTTGTCTATCGTGATTCCGTGGATATGCGTAAATCTATTAATGGACTGGCCGCCATTGTAGAACTTGAACTGGGACATTCTCTCATGAATGGTGCACTGTTTGTGTTTTGCAACCGTTCTCGCGATAAGGTCAAACTCCTCTACTGGGAGCGCAATGGCTTTGTGCTCTGGTACAAGCGATTAGAGAAACACAAGTTTAAATGGCTCAATCCTCAGGAAACAAAGGATTCGATTGAAGTTACCGGCAAACAGCTCAATCAGTTACTCGATGGCTTGGATATTTTTCAACAGCCGCATCAATCACTTTTCTATGACAACGTGAGCTAATTCGGGTATCTTACCCGCCCATGAAAACACCTCTGACTGCTCACGATTTACCCGATGATATCGATGTCTTAAAAGCCTTGGTTTTACAAAAAGACCAGCACATCGACACCTTATCAACGGAAGTCAGTCGTCTGTCTGAATTGGTCATGTTCTTTAAGGTTCGTCAATTCTATAAAAGCAGTGAAAAACACCCCGATCAAGCGGAACTGTTTAATGAACCCGAAGTCGAGGACAATTCGTCTTTGAGAGCGTCGAGTAGTGATGAATCCTCGAGTGCCTCACCCAAAGCAAAATCCAACGCGGGTCGTAAACCCTTACCAAAGAATCTTCCCCGTCAACGTGTTGAACATTGCTTACCGGCCGGTGAGAAATGTGACTGTGGCTCAGAGTTCAAAGAAATCGGTGAAGAAGTCTCTGAGCAATTAGAAATTATTCCTGCCAAAATCATTGTTCGTCAGTTAGTGCGTAAAAAATACGCCTGCCCATGTTGTGAGGGTTCGCTTAAGTTAGCGTCCATGCCCAAACAGCCGATTCCCAAAAGCATCGCCGGTCCTGGGTTACTTGCCTACATTGCCACCGCGAAATACCAAGATGGCGTACCGCTGTATCGTCAAGAAAAAGCCTTTGAACGTTTAGAGGTCGAACTGTCACGCCAAACGATGGCCAACTGGATGATTAAGGGGGCCCAACTCTGCCAGCCTCTGTACAACCTGATGCAAGATTCTCTGCTGGACAGTGGCTATGTGCACATGGATGAAACGCGTGTGCAAGTGTTGAATGAGGTGGGGAAAACCGCAGAGAGCCACAGTTACATGTGGGTACGCAAGACGGGTGATCAAAAACACCCAGTGGTGTTATTCGACTATGCACCGGATCGCACCGCACAAACCGCCATGAATTTATTACCTGAGTTTAAAGGCTTCCTACAAACCGATGACTATGCGGGTTATCACAAAATCGGTGCAACGGAACAGATTACCCATCTAGGTTGTTGGGCCCATGCCCGACGCAAGTTTATGGATGCCAAAAAAGTACTGCCTAAGAATAAAACCGGCAAGGCGGACATGGCACTCAATCTCATTCAAAAGCTCTATCAAATTGAACAACACATCAAAGACCAACCACCAAATAAACGACTCGAGATCCGGCAAACCGAAAGCCTGCGGGTTTTAGAACAGCTCAAAACGTGGTTGGATAAAAGCCTCAACAGCACCGTGCCCAAAAGCAAACTCGGTGAGGCCTTGAGCTATCTGGCAAAAAACTGGGAAAAGCTTCAAATCTTCACCACGAATGGGCGATTGAATATCGACAACAACCCAGTTGAGAATGCCATTCGTCCCTTCGCGATCGGACGCAAGAACTGGCTCTTTAGCCAATCGGTTAAAGGCGCCAAAGCCAGTGCGATGCTGTACAGCTTGATTGAAACCGCCAAAGCCAACGGACTCGAACCCCAAGCTTATCTCACTCATCTTTTCCGAAACTTCCCCAACTGCGACACCCTCGAGCAGTTCGAAGCACTTCTGCCGTGGAATCACACCGCATCCTAGAAAACTAGGGTGTGGGTAAATTGCCGCTTACAAAGTTTCTTGAAAGATTGTGCGAACAATTGGACTCTTGAAAAGCAAAGGGTATATGCGATTAGTTCTGTATGGGAATGGATAATGGATACTTTAAAAATTGGTGAGGTAATTTTAGAGTTTTCAAGCCTCACAGGTCAGGTAATCAGTTCAAATAAACGAACCAAAACTGATACTTATTCCGAAAAAAATATTTTTGACGACGATATTACTGTTCGCACGGATCATCATGATGAGCATGAATTTTGGGTTCGATCTTCTTCAGGGAAGGATCATCACTATACGTTAAAGCATCATAGAATTCCGTTACTTGAAGGCCAGAAAGTTACGCTCATTTTTATTAGTGAGAAAAATTACAAAAATAGAATATTGAGTACAATAGTAAATCATAATTCAAACCAGCATTGGCACCTGATAAGTTTAAGTAGATTAAATAAAAGCTTCCCTGTCACGAAAGAAGGAAAGGGAGTGATTCCTGTTTTAATTATTTTTTTGACATTGGGCTTATTATTTGAATCCACAACATTTTTTTATTTGTATATACCAGTAATTTTGTTCTGGTCAAGCTTTTTTGGACACTTGGTTTTTACAATTTTCATACTCAATCGGCGTCAAATCACCGTTCGCAGTATGAAGCCTTTTTAAGTTGTAGTAACGCATGTAATCTGCTACGTCTTTTTTCATGCTCTCGCGTGTTGGATGATAGGCTTTAAACAGCCAGTCATGTTTTAAGCTGCCAAAAAATCGTTCAACAACGGCATTATCCCAACAGGCTCCGACATCGCCCATAGAGGCTGTCATATTTTGCTTAGCGAGTAGCGTGGCAAACCGTTTGCTCGTGTACTGAGAACCACGATCACTGTGAAAAATCACGCCTTTGGGATGCCCTCGTAGCCAGTACGCTTGCTGCAAGGATTGCATGACGAGTTCGACCGTCATTCTTTCACTCACGGCCCAACCGATAATGCGGCGAGAATACAGGTCCATTACGACACTCAAATACAGCCAACCTTCAGGTGTTTTCAAGTAGGTAATATCGCCTGCCCAAACTTGATTCATCGCGCTTGGATTGAACTTCATCTTGACCAAGTTATCCGCCACTCGATGTGTCAGGTTACGCTTAGTCGTTATTTTATAAGCTCGACGCTGCTTGACGACTAATCCCAGTGTTTTCATGAGCCGACGTGCTTTCTCTCGGCTGACGGGAAACCCAGCCTTACGAAGGGCTTTGGCGAGTTCACGAGAGCCCAAACTGTCACGGCTCTCTTTGAAGAGCTTTTTGGCTGTACGATAGAGTTCAAGTTGTTCTGCCTTGATTGCCTTTTTAGGTCGTTTTTTCCATGCGTAATAGCCTGAACGACTGAGTTTCAAAACTTGGCTCACAGGCTTAACGGGCAAGCCCTCCTGAATCAATTCATCCATGAATGAAAACGTTATCGGATGTCTTGCGCCAGAAGGGCTGAGGCTTTTTTTAGGATCTCTTTTTCGAGTTTTAAGCGCTTGTTTTCAGCGCGCAACTGTTTCAACTCAGCGCGTTCATCCTGACTCAGACCTGACCCATTGGCTTGGGCTTCAAGTTTGTCTTTCCACTTGTAAATCAAATTCGTTCTGACACCTAAGGATTCAGCCGCCTCTGCCACACTGTAACCTTGATCCGTTACCAACGCGACGGCTTCTTTTTTAAACTCATCGGTGTAAGTTTTATAAGTTCTCTTTTGACTCATGATCACTCCTAGTTCGACAACATCTATTGTCTCTTATAAAAGTGTCCACTGCTATTAGACCAGTTCAGATGCCAAACACTTGTCCATAGCGACCCTCAAACGTCACTTTCATCCCCAATCGCAATTGCATCAGCGCTTCCATGGTTTCACGCTCCTGCAACTGGTCAATGCGCTGGCAGATAAGCGTGTTCAGTTCCATTAACTGATCCAATGTCATGTCTTCAATGCGCATGAGCGTAAACCTCTGTCGCTGTGTTTTGACGGTACGGGTGGCGTGGATCAATCAGTGCACGCAGAGGGGCATCAGCGAACCGAGTTTTCCAGACGCGCGGTGTTAAATCCACAACGTCTTTGGCCGGGTGTCGGCCAATGCGTTGCAATACATCCACCAGGTAAGTGTAGGGGTTAACCTCATGTAACTTGCAGGTGCTGATCAGGCTTTGAATCAGACCCAGGTGCTCGGCCCCCAGTTCTGTCCAGCAGAACATCCAGTTTTTCCTACCCATTGGAATGGGCCGCAAGGCCCGCTCCAGGTGATTGGTGTCCGGTTGCACTTGCGGATCTTTTAAAAACACTTTCAGACTCGCTGTACGACCCAGCACATAGTTCAGCGCTTTGGTCAGCGGATCACTGGGAACCAGTTGTGGGTTATCGAGTTGCTCCTCACACCATGTGAAGAAGTGATCGACCACTGGCTTTGAGTGATCCAATCGGTACTGACGTTTTTTCTCGTCTGTCAGGCCCTGTGTCTGAATGACTTCTTCATTCCGGTAGATCTGTGCGATCTGCTGCAAGGCATCGGTCGCTCGTTCAGGGTGCGCTTTTTGTGCGTCAATAAAGTAGCGGCGTGCATGCACCCAGCATTGAGCATGCGTAACACCCTGTTGTGTCTCAACGTAGCGCGCATAGGCCGAATACCCATCACTGAGCAGGGTGCCATTAAATTGGTCCTTGAGAACGGTTTCTATGTGCAACCGCCCTCGGGAGCTGGCATAGGTAAACACCACTTCGTCAGCATCACCATACAGCGGCCAGAACCAGCCGGATTTCATTTTACCCTTTTGTGAGCCTGTCCGGCCCTGATGACCGGCTTTGATTGGGGTCTCATCCATGGCCAGTACTCGCGAGCGCAACACATTGTCTGTCTGGGCATCGACAATCGGTTTGAGTAGATCAATGGACCGCTTGACCAGATTGGTCAGGGTGCTGCGACTGACGGTAATGCCAGCCTGCATAAGCCGTTGATGCTGTCGATACAGGGGCAGATGGAATTGGAATTTGTCGACCAACACTCCGGCGAGCAGACTGACGTCAGCCAGAGAGTTGTCGAGCACGTTCAACGGTGCGGGCGTTGTGATCAATTTTGGGTTGCAGCCCTTGCGACGGATCACCGGGCGCTCAAACTTGAGTACCACATAGCTTGAGGCGCGCTGCGCCAGACGATAAGTGGTTTTGATGGCAATGATATCGTACAGGTCCGCATCGGGACCACTGAGTTCTGGCGGTTGCTGTTCGATGACTTCCACGGGCACATCGGCGCTGAAGCGCAGACCGGTGTCGTTGAGACAATCGTCGTCACGCTGTTTTTTGCCTGTGCCGCGCTGATAGGCCTGAATGGTGCGTTTGGGTTCATCCACTGATGTGTCCGGTCGCATTGCCTGTTCACTCTGGAGCAGACTGGCCTGCTGGGGCAGGTCAAACACCTGCTTTTCTGACTTGAGACCGAACAGTTGTTTTTTGAACCAGTCGAGCTGGTGTTCGAGCTTAGCAATGGTTTCTGCTTGCAAGGCTAACTGTTCACGTAGCAGCGCATTTTGCTGAGCCAGGTCTGTGGCGTCAGACGAGGCGCATAGTGCTGTGGCAGGTGATGTTGAGCGCATTGAAATCATGGGCTGTATTATACCAAATACTAACGTACTTATACCCTTTTGAAACGCTTGAATTGGCGGTATTTTTGCACTTCAATACCATCGATGAGCAGCTGCAGATCGGCAAGCGTCAGCGCATGATGGGACGCATTGGATTTGGGCACTGGGAACTGTCCCTGTTGCAGTTGTTTGGCCCACAGGCAGTAGCCGGTTCCGGTAAAATACAGCATCTTCATCTGGGTTTTACGGCGATTGATGAAGACAAAGTAGTGACCGCTGAGCGGATCTTGTTTGAGTTGGTTGCGAACCAGGGCGCTGAGGCCTTGGAAGGATTTTCGCATGTCGGTGGGCTGGGTGCACAGCCAGATACGCGCTTGACTATCGAGCCCGATCATCCGTTCTGGCTCAGTCGCAGTTCAACACCGTTGCCCAGACTTAGAACAATGTTCCAGCCAGAGTCGCTCGCGCGTGAGTCACTTATCAATGAGGACAGATCCAGAAAACTGGATTCACTGGATGCTGAATCGTCGCTCTCGTCTGGTTTTTCAGATAAGCGTTTGCGCCAGTTGCAAAAACTGGCATAGCCAACTTTTTGTTGCTGGCAAAACTGTCGGGCTGACAAGCCACTGTGATGTTGCTGATCAACCAGGACTTGCCATTGGTCGGCAGTGCGGCGCTTTGTTGTCATGAATGTAACCTCCTGTTAGTGAGTGAGAGGTTACTGTAGCGAGAAATTCATTGCCGTGGGAGGACGTCCTGGAATGAACGCTTACGATATTCCAGTGCTCGAGATTATTTAGGTGATGACGGTCTTCTTGAGATTCAAAAAGTTTGGTGAGTTGATTGTGCTTATGCATTCCCACGCAGGAGCGTGGGAACGAGAGGACACCTAACACCTAAAACCTAAAACCCTTTTCCCTGCGACAATTTGTCGCATTGTTTCTTGCTCTCTTGCCTTCTAAAATCTCCAGCAAATTAAAACGCCGTGATTAACGCATTTTGTCTTAATCAGAAGAGCGTATTCAGGAGAATGCATGAATATTATCGAATTAACGATGGCGGAAATCGCCAGTCTATTTTTAATGCCGGTCTTAGTGATTTTGGCGGTGATGTTTGCTTATGCGTTTTATGAGCTGGGGCGCTTTGGCTTTGAATGGCTGATGCGTGCCATGGGTCGTAAAAAGGAGCAGCCGTTAAACCGTTTTTGGGCGAAGAACCCACAGGCGGATCAACAGGAAGTCGAGTTACAACTTTTACGTCAATTAGAACCGTTGCGTTTGGTGAGTCGCATAGCACCGATGTTGGGCTTGGTGGCGACGATGATTCCAATGGGTCCGGCGTTAATGGCGGTCGCCGGTGGCGATTTTCAAGGGGTTGCTAATCAGCTGACCATCGCTTTTGCGGCGGTGATTATTGCGTTGTTAGCGGCTTCGATGACCTTTATGACCTTGTCAGTGCGCCGCCGTTGGTTATTGGAAGAGTTGAAAGCATTGGTTAAGGCCAAAGCGGTTCAAAGGCCGGCAAAATCTGAATTAACAGCCGCCTAAACTGAGAATGAGTCGATGAGTCAAATTGATTTAAATATTATTGAAGAAGATGAAGACGACCCGATTCTCAGCGTGGTGAATATGGTCGATCTGTTTTTGGTGGTCATTGCGGTGTTATTGATTATTGTGATGAGCAATCCGATTAACCCGTTTAACACGGCAGAGAATGTCACGGTGATTAAAAACCCCGGCGAAGAGAATATGGAAATTCTGGTCAAAGAGGGTAATGAACTCAAGCAGTATCAATCCACGGGTGAAATGGGTGAAGGCAAAGGTGCGAAAGCCGGTGTCACCTATCGTTTAGAGGACGGCAGCTTGATTTATGTGCCAGAAGGCGAGCAAAAGCCGTAATTTCATTTTTCTCAGTTATCTCTCGGCCGGTTTTGCCGGCATCCTTATCACTCGCGTTACCCGAGTGACCGTTTTTATGGCAGGCGAGGTTCTGTTGTGGAAACTTTTCTGTGGTCTGGAACTCCCGTCGATTTGCCGTAGTAAATTGATTCAGCCACGGATTTTTTCTTAATCACCCACGCCTCTATTTGGCGGTCAGAGTATAAAATTTAATCTAGCTTAAGTGTCGATAATCTTTTTCTGAGAATAAAGGACTTTATCCAGAAAAAAAAGGGGGCTTTGTTATACTTTAAAATCCTACTTTTTTAAGGTTCTATTGACAAGGGATTGGCGTGAGGTTACAGCAGATACTCAAATCAGCATGGCAATATTCTGTGTTTTATAGCGCCTTCGTCTTGCTGGTGGCGGTCTTGCTGTTCTGGAATTATCAGGAGCGCCATCAAGAAATCTTAAATGCGCAAAATCATTTAGTTGATGTCACCCAAAAATCCTTGATTCATGGTTTTGCCAATAATGCCGAGCTGATTTTTGAAAACGTTATTGATAAACCGTTTTATCAACAACGTCTCTATGAGGCCAATACGGCCGATGAAGCGCGCCGCCAAGAGTTGCGTGACGAAATCTTTAACCGTCTGTTTCCATTGTATAACTCGATGGACAAGTTCAAGCTCAAGCAGCTGCATTTTCATCTGCACAACAACGACAGTTTCCTACGTTTTCATAGACCGAATAAATTTGGCGATAACCTTTCCGAGGTTCGCGCTACGGTTTCTTATGTGAACCGTACCGGTATGGCTGTGCAAGGTTTTGAGGAAGGACGTATTTTTAACGGCTATCGTTTTGTTTTTCCGTTGTTTTGGAATAAAAAACCAGTCGGCTCGGTGGAGACATCGGTGTCGATGAAAGTGATTATGGATGCCATGGCGCGTGAGTTAACGGGCAAAGTCAGCTTTATTATTCGCCGCGATATTGTTGAAGCTAAGGTTTTTCAAAACGAGATGAGTAACTACGAAGTTACGCCATTTTCAGACGATTTTATGTATGAAATCGGTTTGATGCACCTCAATACGCGTTTACAGTTTGCGCAAGTGTTGCAGGCTTGGAGCGAGCAGCAAACTTTGGACGCACTTAACAGCGATCAGGTTACCAGTGGATTGGTGAATGTAAATGGCCAAGGTTATATGGTTTCGCTTTTGCCAGTGCGTAACGCGATTAGTCATAAAGTGGTGGGTTACATGGTCTATTTTCAAGAGGATGAAAAAAGCCTTGCCGAAATGGCCAAATTTTTCTTGGCCTTTTTCTTAATTATCACTATTACGGCGCTGGTTTTGTATTTGCTTTACCTCAGTCGCCGTAATGAAAAAGAGTTGAAACAGAGTAAGCAAGCGCTTCGGGTGGGGTTGCAGCGTTTTGAAAAAGCGCAACAGATTTCACAATTAGGTACATGGGAGTTTGACTTAACCTCCGAAGAGCTTTATTGGAGCGACCAAATCTTTCGTATGATTGGCGAGCGTCCGCAGAGTTTTGTACCGACCTACGAGCGTTTTTTAAGCTTTGTGCATCCAGATGACCGTGAAAATTTAGATTTTACTTTCCGCTATGCGTTGGCGCATGGCACGCCATATAACATAAAGCATCGTATTTTCCGCAGCGATGGCTCGATGCTGTTTGTTGAAGAGGAATGCGAGCATAAGCTGGATAACAATGGCGTAGTGGTTCGTTCTATCGGTACCATGCACGATATTACGGAAATGGTCGAGCGCGAGCAAAAGTTAGAGCGTTTAGGTGAGCGTTACCAAGCCTTAGTTGAACGCTTGCCTAACTTGGTCTATTGCTACAGTTGGGAACCGAATCGGCGTTGGAAAATTGATTTTGCGAATGCATCTTCACGTTTTTATACAGGGCAATATGCCTATGAATTGCTGGCTAAAGAAGTCGAGTTTTTGCAGTTTATCCATCCTAGCCATGTCGAAAGGGTTCGGCAGCATATTTTTAGTGCGGTGGAAGCCGGTAAACCTTACGAATTAGAGTACCGAGTGAAGCGACCAGACGGTACTGAGTTGTTTGTGAGTGATACTGGACAAAAAGTGTTAGATGAAAATGGCCGCTTGCAAATTGAAGGCGTTATGACCGATGTGACCGCACAGCGCCGCGCTTTAGATAAGTTGCAAAAATTTATTGATACGCAAAAGAGCATGGTGATTTTGACCGATGGACATTTAATGTCATTTGCTAACCAAGCGTATTTTGATTTTTTTGGGATTGATCGAGCGCGCAGCACCGAAACCAGTGTTCAGCGTTGTATTTGTGATTATTTTGAACAGGGCGAGCACTTTTTTGACTTAACTAAAATGCAAATAGAGGATCGCCATTGGGTCGATGCGATGTTGCGTTTATCCAGTAGTGACCGCAATGTGGCCATTAAAAACCAACGCGGTGAGTTGATGACGTTCGCGGTTGAGATTAGTCAGTTTGACGAGCGTAGTTTTGTTATCTCTTTTCAAGATATTAGCAGTGCATTTTTAGAGAAGTTGATGTGGCGTCAAAAGGCTTCGATTGATTCTCTGACGGGTGCTTATAATCGCCATTTCTTTGATTTGTCGATTACGTCGTTCATTAAGTTGGTGCGCCGCAATAAGAAAAAAACCGGCTTGTTAATGTTAGATATTGACCATTTCAAACAAGTGAATGATCAGTTTGGTCATGCTAAAGGCGATGAAGTCTTACGCCAGCTATGTGCGTTATTGAAAAACAATTTGCGTGAAAGTGATTTGTTGGTTCGTTGGGGTGGCGAAGAGTTTTTGATTGTGATGGCGGTGGAAGATGTTATTTCATTAAATCGTGTTGCCGAGGAGCTGCGCCTCAATGTTGAAAAACATTTGCATAGTTTACCGAAAGGAATAACCTGCAGTTTTGGCGGCACGTTAATTGATGGGTTACACGATATTGATACCGCGATTGAGCGCGCTGACAGTGGGCTTTACCATGTTAAAGCCCACGGCCGCAACGGTTATCATTTTGTTGAGTCGCCAGCACTTGAAACGAATACCCAATCCGAGGATTGAGGTTGGGTCGTTGCCTCCTGAGCATTCAATTTTGAGGTTTTAAACCTCAAAAGTGTAAGAGAGTCTTTTTAGTACAAAGCAATCTCGAACGAGTTATTCCAAAATAGTCATTCCAAATATTCCATTCCAAAGTGAATTAACTGCGTCTCTTAGTCAGCTGTTTTTCTAATAATTGCGTTGTGTATTGCGGCGAATGCGCATGGCGTGCAATCAAAGTATAAAACACCGGTACCATAAACAAACTCAACAGAGTCGAGAAGGCCACGCCCCAAAGCAAAACAAAGCCTAAAATCTGGCGTGTTTCTGCACCAGCGCCGCTGGATAGAATTAATGGAATTGCTCCGGCACAGGTGGTTAGGGTTGTCATAATAATGGGTCTTAAGCGCAGCTTAACCGCCTGCATTAAAGCGTGATACAAACTCTTGCCTTGGTCGCGCAACTGGTTGGCAAACTCCACAATCAAAATACCATTTTTAGTGGCTAAACCAATTAATAGCACCAACGCAATTTGGCTGTAAATATTCAACGTCTGGCCGTGGAAAACTAAAGCCATTAAGCCGCCAACAATCGCCAAGGGGACAATCAGCATGATGACCAAGGGCGATTTAAAACTCTCAAACTGCGCCGCTAAGACTAAGAAAATGACAATCAACGCGAATAAAAACACAAATAATGTGGAGTCACTGCTTTCGTTAAACTCCTTACTTTGTCCTTTGTAGCTGATAATTGCTTCGCTTGGCAGGGTGTCGCGTGCCAGCTGGTTGAGATAGGTGAGTGCTTCGCCTAGGGTATAGCCGTCTTCTAAGTTCGCTTCTAAGGTAATTGAACGCATGCGGTTGTAGCGATTTAAACTGGCCGCATCCGCAAAGGTGCTTAGACTGACCAACTGGGTTAAGGGAATCATTGCGCCACTGGCGGAACGCAAATGGATTTTGCTTAACTCACTGGGAGATTTCAGTAGATTGCGTTCGGCTTCCAGCAGAATATCAATTTCCTCACCCTCTAAGAGGAAGGTAGTGACTTTTTTGGCGCCCAATAAAGTTTGCAGGGTTGCGTTTAAATCCGCTTGGGTAATGCCTAAGCTGGCCGCTTTTTGGTAATCAACTTGAATGCCTAATTGTGGCTTATTGGTTTCAAAATCCCAATTAATGCCGGTTAGTCCAGGATTATTGTCATTAATGGCATTGTTTAATTGTTCTTTCCATTCCGCCAATTGCTGGTAGTTGTTGCCACTGATAACAAACTGTACCGGTTGTGCGACCCGCCCGCCAATACTGCTACGCATAATCGGCGCAACCTTGACGCCGCTGAGGTCGCTGAAATTTTTGCGTATCTCTGCCATGATTTCAAAGGCGCTGCGACGCTGGCTCCAGTCTTCTAAAATCACGATACCAAAACCCGTGTTAAAGACCTGTGCATTGCCGAAAGAGCGCGGTGCTCGAATCAATACGCGTTTGGCTTCTCCGGCTTGCACTAATGGCATTAAACGGCGTTCAATTTCTTGCATATAGCTTTGCATGTACTCATAGCTAGCGCCTTCTGGCCCTTTAACACTGATAAAGAAAGCGCCACGATCTTCTTTCGGTACATATTCGCGAGGCACTTCGGTAAATAGTTGATAGGAGCTGCCTAACAAACCTAAAAAGACCAGCACAGCAATCCACGGATAACGCAAATTAAATTTCAGCAGAGGTTTAAAGCCTTTCCATAAGCGATTATTTTTGTCTGACTTTTGTGGATTTTTATTGGGTTTAAGGATTTTGGAAGCCAGGGCGGGCGATAAGGTTAGTGCCACCCAACTGGAGAAAATGACCGCCACCGATAAGGTAATCGCAAATTCGGAAAAGAGGCGTCCGATATTGCCATCCATGAAACCGATGGGCATAAATACTGAAATCAATACCAGTGTCGTCGCGATCACGGCAAAACCAACTTGACGCGTGCCGAGATAGGCTGCAGCGATACTCGGGTGGCCTAGATTTAAATGGCGTTGGATATTTTCCAGCACGACAATCGCATCATCTACAACAAGACCGATGGCCAATACCAGTGCGAGCAGGGTCAAAAGATTAATCGAAAAGCCGAGCATCCACAGTACCCAGAAAGTGGCTAACAGCGAGACAGGCAACGTCACCGCCGGAATCAACGCGGCACGAATATTCCCTAAGAAAATCAACATGACCAGCACCACCAACCCGAGGGCGATAAACAGAGTCTTATAGACTTCGTTGACCGCGCTCTTGACGAAGATGGACGCGTCGTAACTGTCTTCTAAAGACATTCCTTCCGGCAATCCTTGATTGACCAAATTTTTACGTTCGCGTGCCAGTTCAGCCACGCTTAAGGTATTGGCGTTAGATTGTTTGATGATGCCGATACCGACCATCGGAATCCCGTTGCCTCTGAATAAGCGACGTTTTTCAATTGCGCCGAGTTCAACGCGCGCGACTTGGCCAAGAGTAATCTGCCCATTGCCAAAGTTTTTTAATACCAGTTTTTCGATGTCTTGCATTGAACTGAACGGTTTGGCAATCTGTACTGTGAGCATCATTTGATCGCTCTGCACCGTGCCGGCGGGCAGTTCGATATTGGTGTTGCGCAAGGCGCTTTCAATATCATTCAGATTGACATCATATTGCGCCAATTTTAAGGGGTCGAGCCAAATACGTAGCGCATATGATTGGCCGCCACCGATACGAACGCGCGCCACGCCATCCAAAACGGAGAAGCGGTCAACCACATAGCGTTCGGCAAAATCCGTCAGTTGTGCAACGGTCATCCGATCGCTGGCAAGGTTGAACCAGACGATAACGCTCTCATCACCATCGACCTTTTGAACGTCTGGCGGATCCGCTTGTTCCGGTAAATTGTCGGCAATTCGCGATACACGGTCGCGAATGTCGTTGGCGGCTGCATCAATATCGCGGTCCAAGGAAAATTCCACCTTGATTTGCGAGCGCCCATCTTGCGAGCTGGATTCGATGTATTCAATTCCAGAGATGCCGGAAATGCGGTTTTCAATGACTTTGGTAATCCGGCTTTCCACTACTGAGGCCGAAGCCCCAAGATAATCGGTCGAAATATTGACGATTGGCGGGTCGATATTTGGGTATTCACGCAGACTCATGCGCTCAAACGACATTAAACCGAACGCCAGTAAAAGGGCCGAAACAACAAACGCCAAAACGGGTCGTTTAACCGAGATATCGGAAAGCCACATAATTAATTTACCTGTGTTTTATTCGGAATTTCTAAAGGTTTGCCACGCAGTAAATCTTCCAGCGGTTGTTTATCTTGGTAGGCTTTGATTTTAATTTGGCTTTTGGGTTTTAAGCGCAAAATTCCTTGGCTGACCACGACGTCGCCAGCTTGCAAACCGGCGGTAACTTGGACTTGACCGAAATAGCGTTTGCCAATGGTAATCGGTTGTTTACGCACCGCAAAGGAGGGCGTTTGCGCTTGCGAGTCTTGCACTACATAGACAAAGTTCTTTTCGCCTTGCATCAACACGGCGGTTTCCGGCAAGAGTAGTTGGCGTTGCTCGCCAAGATTCAGTTGGACTTGCACCTGCATTCCGCTTTTTAACAGCGCATCCGGATTGTTGACTAGAGCGCGCATTTGTAATAAGCGGCTCTCGGGATTAATACGCGGATTGATGACGGTTATCGCGCCGCTAAAATTTTGTTCGGCCACTGAGAATTGAATGTTTTGCCCTAATTGCAGTTGTTGTAGATAGGGGTCGGGAATCTGCACATCAAGATACATTTGCTCGGTATTGTCGAGAGTAGTAATCAGTGAATTGTTGCTGACTAATGCGCCTTCATGCACTGCCTTAAAGCCTAATCGACCTGCAAAAGGAGCGCGGATGGTGCGGTCGTTAATTCTTGCTTGTAGGATGGTTTGTTGTGCTTCGGCACTGTGCCAAGCGGCTTTGAGTTCATCTAAAGTTGCTTCGGTGATATTGCCGCGGCCGATAAGCTTTTGGGCGCGTAGATATTGGCGTTTGGCTTCTGCGCTGATGATTTGCGCCTGCTTAAGTTCAGCTTGCTCTTCTTCGGCGTTCAATTTGACAATCACCGCACCCTTGGAAATGCTTTGACCCTCGACAAACGGCAGGGCGGTAATGCTGTCAGTGACGGTGGCGCGCACTTCAATGGATTGTACCGCTTGTAAAGTGCCGATTAAATTTACGTTTTGGGCAATCGATTCGGCTTGCAGTTGATAAGCCAAAACAGTAATTGGCGGATTTTTTGGTTTATCGCTGGGCGCTTCTTGAGCCTGGGCGACCGTCATATTGGTCAGCGCCAAGACAAAGCAGAACAGCGTAAATAGCGGTTTTGTTAAGGGGGTTTTAGTGTCAGACATAAGGGGGTGCGTAGCCGAAAACATAAATCATTCTCATAAGGTCGTTTGGAACTCAATATGCGGTAGTGACTGCTAAAAAGCAAGGGCTAAGTCAGCACGGTTAGGATTTATCCATAGTCTGTTTTACGGGCAAAAAAAAGCCCAACACCTTAGTTTGGTTGGGCATTTAAGGGTCGCTCTGAGTTTTCCCTAAGGGTACTCTACTATTAGATGACAGACATAGAAAAAATAGGTCTGTGGGTCAGGTTAAATAAACCGTTATTCCCATTAAGATATAACGATATTTAACCAGTTTTATCCGCAGGACGCAAGAGTGAATTTTATTTTTTGCATTGGTTATTGGGTTGGTTCGAATGGCAGCTGTTGTACAGCGATTCTGTCCATTCGCTTTTTAAGTAGCGACAATTGCCTGATTGCGACCAGTCAATAAAGTTTATACACTTTGTGTCTTGGAGATTAAATGGATGAAGCACGATGAAATTACTGCTGATTGAAGATGAGCCGCTGTTATTAGAGAAAATGCATCGGCGCTTGAGCGAACAAGGGGCAGTGGTGGATGTTGCCAACAACGGTCGTGAAGGATTGTTTAATTTACAAGAGTTTGAATATGACGCTCTGATTCTGGATTTAGGTTTGCCGGATATTAATGGTCTTGAGGTTTTACAGCAGCTACGAACCCAAGCCGGTAACAATCAACGTCTGCCGGTGTTAATTTTGAGTGCGCGTAATAGTTGGCAGGAAAAAGTGACTGGTTTAAAAGCCGGTGCGGATGATTATCTGGGTAAACCGTTTGAATTTGAAGAGCTTTGGGTTCGTCTGGAAGTCTTAGCGCGTCGCAATCAAGACAGTGGTTTGCATGATGTGTTGAACTATGCAAATTTATATTTGGATTTAAACGATAAAACCCTACAAGTCGGTGCGCAACAGCATCGTCTAACTTTGACAGAGTTTCGGTTATTACAGGTCTTTTTTAAAAGTCCGAACCGCGTCTTTTCCAAAGAGCAGCTATTGGGACGAATTGCCGATCAAAATTACGATCGTGAATCCAATGTGATTGAAGTGTATATTCGTAAGCTGCGTAAGATGATTGGTAAAGAGACAATACAAACTCTGCGCGGCATGGGTTATAAATTTGTCCCGCCGCAAGCGGATTAAAGGAGCGAATGTGTGTTGAAAGTATTTGATATGGGTTCGCTTTCGATTCAGCGGCAGCTTTTTGTGAGTTTGACGTTAAGTCTCGTGCTGATTTTTGGGGCTTTTTGGTGGTTATCACAAACCGCTTTGCATACGGTTAGCGAATCCTATCTGTTAACCCGTTTGGAGCATGACACCGATTTGGTGGAGGACCATTTAGTCCGTCATGGCGAGCAGTGGATGATGGATCACTCCAGTATCGGCCCAATTTATATGACTCCGCAATCCGGTCATTATTATGTGATTGTTACCCCGCGTGACACCCTCTATTCGCCCTCTTTGCAGGGTTTTAAGCTACAGCAACATAACACTCAACAGAAGGTGAGTGTTTATGAAACCCTTGGGCCGACCGGGAGTTTGGTTCTGGTGCGTTCCGAAAGCTTAGTCAAAGACGGACAAAATATGCGAATTTATATTGCTGAAAATCACGAGCCAATTCAGCAAATGGTGTTTCGTTACGATTTAGTGTTCGCCGGTTTTACTCTGTTCGCCTTACTGAGTTTGTATTTTTTGCATCGTTGGCTGTTAGGGCGCGCTTTTAGTCGTTTAAATCCGTTGGAGCAAGCGCTGCAAGCATTTCAGCTTGGGCAGACATTACAGTTAAAGCCGGAAGACTATCCGCAAGAAGTGCAGTCATTGTTGGGCAGTTTGCAGCTGGCATTGGAAAAGTCGCGATTGCAGTTTGAGCAATCTCGACAACGAAACTCAAACCTCTCGCATAGCCTGAAAACCCCACTGAATTTGATTTTTCAGCTGATTGAGGATAAGCGATTGCGCAATTATCCACAGTTGCACGACCAGTTAAAGCAGCAGAGTCAGTTGATTTTGTCACTGATTGAGCGCGAACTAAAAGCAGAGCGTTTCGCGCACAATCAAGTGATTGCGCCACTGAAATTAGCCCCTTTAGTAGAGGATTTGCAGCAAAGTTTTGCTCAGCTCTATCGGCATAAAGCGGTGACGTTACATTGTGATTTTGCGCAGGACGCGCAATTGATGATGGAGCAAGAAGACGCGTTTGAACTATTTGGTAACTTGCTCGATAACGCCTATAAATGGGCGGATAGTCATGTCTATTGTCATTTGGATGCACAGTGTCTGCGGATTGAAGACGATGGGCCAGGTGTATCGGATGAGCAGTTGCAACATTTAGAAATGCGCGGCTATCGAACCGATGAAACCAAGCCGGGGCATGGGATTGGCTTATCAATTGTTAAACAATTGGTGCAAGCTTATCGTGCCGAGCTGCAGTTTGCGCATTCCACTTATGGTGGCTTACAAGTGCGCGTCTGCTTTAAGGTTGGGTTAAAAGGATGACGGCTTCTTTTTAGATTCAAAACATTACCGTATTCAGATGCCGAAAATGTCTTGATAAATTCGTCTGGACGCCAATTTTGCGTCTATTTTCAGATTCAATTCAGTTACGCATCTTATGATTAGACTCTATTTTTTTACCATTTAAAAGTGGGTGGCTCTATGCAAAAATCTTTTCGCTTTTATCGTCTGTTCGCTTATTTGTTCGCTGCCGCTTTAAGCCATTCAGCCTTGGCGGACAGTCGGGTGTCGGAAGATTACGCCAAATTAGTTAACACGGTGCAGCAAGCCCTGCCGCAGCAAGCACAGCAAGCGGCTTGGCAAGATTTGGCTAAACAGTACGAACAACAAGGACAGCGCTGGTCGGGTGAGGATGTTGATGTACATCTCAAACATGAAAATGATCTGTTGTTTGGTAACGAACAGATGCGTAATTATGAAATTGGCGCCCAGGCGTTATTGCAGCTCCCCGCTCAGCAGCAAGCGTGGCAAGGACTGGCGCAAAGCACCAGTGCATTAAGCGGCGCGCAACAGGGGTATTTGCAGTGGCAGGCGGTAGGTAAGTTACGCAGCATAAGTTGGCAGTTACGCCGTGCCGAGGTTGAGCAGCAGGCGGCAGCTGTGGCGCATCAGCAAGCGCAAAGTTTATTGGAAAAAGTGGCACTACGAAAACGCGCTGGAGAAGCGACCGAATTGGATTTTTTGATGGCACAGGTGCAAGTGATGAATCTTGCGGCACAAAGCCAAGCGGCCGAAAAACGATTGGATGGCGCGCGCCAACAGTATCAACGTTGGACACAAAGCACGGCTTTACCCGCACAGATTGATGAAGCACTGTTAGCGCCTTTAGCGCTGCCACAACATCCGCATATGATTTGGTTACGTGCTCAGCAGCAAATGGCGCAAGCAAAATTGGGACAGGCCAAGGCAAACCAGAAAATGGCACCAACGGTTTATCTAGGGGTAATCCATGACCAAGCGCCGAGTGCCGACCACAGCACCATGGTCGCGCAAATCATTCTGCCATTAGGGGTGAATCAAAAAGGGCAAATTGGCATCGCTGAAGAGCAGAGTAATTTGACTGCGACGCAAGTTGACGTTTCGCAATGGCAACTGCAATGGCAGCAAGAGCGTGCTGATGCCGTTCAGCAACAAGCGACTTTGCAGCAACAACAAACCTTATTGCAACAAAGTCTTTCCTTGAGCGAACAAAAGCTCGCGATGGTGCAAAAAGCCTATGAGTTGGGCGCGATGACCATCGAATCTTTGCTTCGAGCGCAGCAGGATTTTCTTGGCGCGCAACAACAGTTGGCCCTTAACAAGGTCGATTTAGGCGCGGCAATCGCCACCTTAAACCAGCTTTATGGCCATGTGCTGAGCGCAAACTAATTCAGAATTTATGGAGTTGACTATGACTTTTTCTACACCGACGGCTTGGTTACGTAACGCGCTGTCTTTAAGCCTGCTTTTGGCCTTTGGCGTCGCACAAGCTCAGGACGCAAAAATCGAATTGAATACCGAGCAGTGGCAAGCGATGGGGATACAAACGGCACAGGCGCAAGCGGTGCAGCAAGTACCGAGCATCCCATTGCAAGCGATTGCGATGATGTCGCTGCAGTCGATGCAGAGTTTCAATAGTCCTTTGGATGGACAAATTACCGAACTGTTGCGGGTGCATGGTGAAGTTGACGCTGGAGATGTGATTGCGGTCTTAGACAGTGCGCAATTAGTGGTCATGCAGACGGAACTGCTTGGGGTGATCAGTGAATTGGAAGTTGCACAGAAATCCTTGAAGCGTACGCAGCAGTTAAATAATAGCGGCGTTGCATCGACAAAAGAACTGCAGGCAACACAAGCGTTAGTGACACAGTTAAAAAGCCGTTTGTCTGAGAAAAAAGAGAGTCTTCGCTTAGCTGGTTTTAGTCAAGCACGGCTGGATAAACTGCTTAAAAGTAATCAAACGCAAGGCAGTACATTGCAAATCATCGCGCCGATGAATGGTCAGATTGAGGAAATGCAGGTGCGTTTAGGCGAGCGAATTAATCGCAATCAGCCATTATTTAGCATGGGCAGCATTGATCCTATCGTGTTGGATGTACGTGTGCCTTTGGCGATGCGTACGCAATTGAGTGAAGGCATGGCGGTTGCGGTTGAGGGATTTGCTGAACAGGGTCGTATCCGGCATATGGAAAATCAAGTGGATGCTCTGACACAAACCTTTGAGGTACACGTGGTATTTGCCAATCCACAACGCCAAATTCTACCGGGACAAGCGGTGACTGTGCGTTTTCTAATCCAGCAACAACAAGCGTTTCGGGCCCCTTTAAGCGCGATTGCTCAATTTGACGGTAGTTCGGTTGTGTTTATCCAGACGGCTGCACAAGAGGTCGCTGCGCAAATGGTGCAAATTTTGCAGATGGACGCGCACAATATGTACTTCACTGCCCAAGATTTTGATGCCCAGACCCCTTTGATTACCCAAGGCACCACGGCGATTAAACTCGCTTTGAGTGCTTCTGAGGAAGGTGAGTAACCCGATTATGTTAAGTCGTTTTCTGCAGTTTTTCTTAGTTCAGCGCACCTTAGTGCTGCTGATTGTTTTAGTCCTTGCTGGCGCAGGTTGGCAAGCGTTCCAGAAAATTCCGATTGACGCTTTTCCGGATGTTTCGCCAACGCAAGTGAAACTTATTTTTAAAGCGCCGGGTATGACACCATCGGAAGTCGAACAACGCGTAATTGCGCCGTTGGAACAAGAGTTGTTGGGGTTGCCGAAACAGGAAGTGCTGCGTTCATTAGCGAAGTATGCTTTGGCTGACATTACGATTGATTTTACTGAGGGTACGGATATTTATTGGGCGCGTCAGCAGGTGGCTGAAAGGCTTGGGAATGCCGATCTGCCTCCGGGGATTACCGGCGGAATGGCTCCCTTATCGACCCCTTTGAGCGATGTGTTCATGTTTACCATTGAAGGCGATGCGCTCAGTAACATGGAAAAACGTGATTTGCTTGATTGGGTGATTCGTCCGGCGTTGCGTTCGGTTCCGGGTGTGGCGGATGTCAACGTTTTGGGCGGTTTGGCGCGCGTTTATGCGGTGAAGCCGGATTACCAAAAAATGGCGACGTATCAGATTGGTCTGGCGCAATTGATTGAGGTACTTGAGCAAAATAACCGTAATGATGGCGCAGGCCGTTTAAACCAAGGTGAAGAAGTGCTTTTGGTGCGTACCCAAGGCAGCTTGCAGTCGATTGAGCAAATTCAGCAATTGATTGTGGCTTATGAAAACACCGTGCCGGTGCGTATTCAAGATATTGCCAAGGTGGAAATTGATTCCGTTTATCGTAATGGTGCTGTGACTCAAAACGGTGAGTCGGAGGCGGTGCAAGGTTTGGTCATGGCCTTGCGTGGTGCGAACGCGCGCGAAGTGGTTTCCGGTATTCGCGACCGTTTGGCGGAACTGGAACCAGCTTTCCCGAAAGGGATTTCGGTGAGTGTTTTCTATGACCGTGGTGATTTGGTCAATACCGCCATTTTTGGGGTCTCCAAAGCCTTGGCCGAAGCCGTGGTTTTGGTCTTGTTGGTGTTGCTCGTGTTCCTTGGCAATGTGCGCGCCGCTTTGGCGGTGGCGTTGATTTTGCCGTTGGCGGCCTTGAGCACTTTTATCCTAATGCGCTGGTTCGGCCTGTCGGCTAACTTGATGTCTTTGGGTGGTTTAGCAATTGCCATCGGGATGCTGGTCGATGCCGCCGTGGTGGTGGTCGAGAACATCGTTTCGCATCAGGAAAAGGCGCTGCAGCAAGGACAAAAATTGCCGAAGATGCACATTATTTTCCGTGCATTGAAAGAAGTCTCCGTGCCGGTGATTTCTGGGATTCTGATTATTATGACGGTCTTCCTTCCGTTGCTGACCTTGTCTGGGCTGGAAGGGAAATTGTTCGTGCCGGTGGCGGTGACGATTATCTTCGCTTTGGGCGCGTCGCTATTGCTGTCGCTGACGGTGATTCCGACCTTGGCATCGTTTATTCTTGGTAAACCAAGCCATCAAGAGCCGTGGTTGATTCGCAAGATTTCCGCTCTTTATCAGCCGATTCTGCAGTGGAGTTTGGCGCATGATAAAACCGTGGTTGTTGTTGCGCTTCTTGGCCTTGCCGTCGCGGTGTTTGGTTTCACTCAAGTCGGTAAAACCTTTATTCCACAGATGGATGAAGGCTATGTGATTCTGCAAATCGAGAAAAATCCATCGGTCAGTTTGGATGCATCGACGAATTTGGATCGCCGTATTCAGAAAACCTTGATGGAGCAAGTGCCGGAAATCGAGCGCATTGTCGCGCGTGTCGGTTCGGATGAAATTGGTATGGATCCAATGAGTTTGAATGACACGGATTCTTTCTTGGTCTTGAAGCCGAAAGAAACGTGGCGCATGGCGACCAAGGACGAGCTGATTGAAACCATTCGCCAGACTTTAGAAGATTTTTTCCCAGGTGTGAATTACGCCTTTACCCAGCCGATTCAGATGCGTGTTGATGAGATGTTGACCGGTGCGCGCGGTGATGTGGCGATTAAGATTTTCGGTGATAATCCGCAAGAGCTGAACGAAGTCGCCAAAGAGATGGTGAAGATGGTTGAAGGCATTGAAGGCGCTCAGGATGTGTTTACCCCGACCAATGACGGTCTGCGCTATTTGCAGTTGAATGTGCAGCCGATTATGGCTGGTAAACTTGGTTTGAGTGTTAGCCAAGTAGAAGCTTTGTTGCGTGCGCAAATCAACGGGATTGAGGTCGGCAATATCTATCAAGGTGTGCGTCGCATTCCACTGATAGTGCGAGCTGGCGAAGCCCAGAAAAGTTCGATTTTTGCGATGTTGCAACAGCCGATGACGGTGCATAGTCCAATGGGAATGCAGACCGTTCTGCTAAGCCAATTGGTTGAGGCGCAAGAAGTCGAAGGGCCGGTGTCGATTCAGCGTGAGCAAAGCAAACGTTTTGCTGTGGTGGTTAGCAATGTCGCAGGGCGTGATTTAGTTGGCTTTGTGGAGGAAGCTAAAGCTAAGGCGCGTGATCTGGCAATACCAGCGGGTTACTATTTTGAGTGGGGTGGGCAGTTTGAAAACCAGCAGCGTGCTGCACAAACCTTAAGTATTGTGGTGCCGATTGCATTGGGCTTGATTTTCTTGATTCTGTTTACCACTTTCGGTTCGATTCCTCAAGCGGTGATGGTCATGGCAAACGTGCCTTTTGCCTTAATTGGTGGGGTAATGGCATTGTGGATAACCGGTGAATATCTTTCGGTTCCGGCTTCGGTCGGCTTTATCGCTTTGCTCGGTATCGCCGTGTTGAACGGTGTGGTGATGATCAGTTATTTCAATCAATTAGTATCGCAAGGCATGGCGTTGGGTGACGTAGTAATCCAAGGTGCAATGCGCCGTTTACGTCCAGTATTGATGACCGCTTCGATTGCCGCTTTGGGCTTGTTGCCACTGGTGTTTGCCGAAGGGCCGGGCTCGGAAATCCAGCGTCCACTGGCGATTGTGGTGATTGGTGGACTGATTAGTTCGACGCTACTTACGTTGCTGATTCTGCCGATTATCTATCGCCGCTTTAATCAAGTGGCAAAGCCAAAAACCATGCTAGAAGGGGAGCAGTAAGATGAACTCAATGCCAATTTTTGAGCACTGTCTGTTTCGTTTGCAGTTTGATAGTGAGCTTTATGATAATGTCACGGATGCCCTTTTGAGTTATCCACAGCGTGAACTGACGTTTGTTGCCTTACCGGTGCAAGCCCACACTTATCCGCTGGAAAGCATTACTGAGCAGGTGTCCGGTTATAAAAGCAAAACGTTGCTGGAAGTGACCGTGCACTGCAATGAAGCGCGAGCCATTTATCAGCATTTGCGTGGATTATTGCCCAATGCGGCTTTGCAGTTACAGTTGATGCCGTTGTTGCAGCCTGATTGGCTGTGAAAATTCAATTCTTTTAAAAGCTTTCTCTTTCTACTTTTCTTTGCGTGTCCAAAGAAAAGTAGCAAAAGAAAAGACACCCTCTGTCGTTCAGAGAACTCAGAGTAGCGCTTGTCTCGGGCGATTGATAACTCGCAAACAAGTTTGCTCAAACACGATCAATCGCTGATCCGATCCATCGCTAACTCTGAGTAACTCCTCTCTTTAAGGGGCCCTATGTACTCTGCCTTAAATGCTGTCTTACTGATATATAAACGGAATAAAAAAGGCGCTCGATTGAGCGCCTTTCTTCGTTTGTACAGCAGTAAAAGATTATTTCAGTGCTGCACGAATCGCGGTTTCAACCTCGTCGATACCTTGAGTACCATCGATGGTGATGTATTTCAGTGAATCGATTTTGTCGGCGGCTTCTTTGTAGTAGCCGACCAGCGGTGCAGTCTGATTATGGTAAACGCGTAGGCGGTCTAGCACGACTTCAGGCTTGTCGTCATCACGTTGTACCAAATCTTCACCGGTAACGTCATCTTTACCTTCCACTTTAGGTGGGTTGTAAACCAAGTGATAAGTACGCCCTGATGCCAAATGCGCGCGGCGGCCAGACATACGCTCAACAATCACTTCGTCCGGTACGTCAATTTCGATAACGGCGTCGATATCAACACCCGCGTCCGCCAACGCATCCGCTTGTGGAACCGTGCGAGGAAAACCGTCTAGTAGGAAACCGTTCGCGCAATCGTCCAACGCGATACGCTCTTTAACCATACCTATGATGATTTCATCGGTGACCAGTGCGCCGGCATCGATTGCGGCCTTGGCTTGCTTGCCTAATTCAGTCCCGGCTTTGATCGCTGCGCGAAGCATATCGCCGGTTGAGATTTGCGGAATTGAAAATTCTTTGGTTAGAAATTGGGCTTGAGTGCCTTTACCTGCGCCTGGGGCGCCCAATAGAATGCATTTCATCGTTGCTGTCCTAAAATTGCTTAAATTAAAATTGAAAAATTGTGGCTCATTATACGAAAGCTACTTGGCTTGCGCCAACAGTGTCTGAATTAGGCTTTCCGCCTGTTGCTGATAGTGTCCGCCAAACAGATTGTAATGGTTGAGCAAGTGATACAGGTTGTACAAGGGTTTGCGCTGTGGGTAGCCATGATCGAGCGGAAAAACATCTTGATAACCGGCATAAAACGCAGCACTAAAGCCGCCAAAAAGTTCACTCATCGCGATATCGGTTTCGTGGTCTCCGTAATAGCAAGCTGGATCAAAAATCAGCGCGTCGCCATCGCGGCTAAAAGCGCTGTTGCCGCCCCATAAGTCGCCGTGTAATAACGAAGCTTGTGGTTGATAATCGCGAAACCAAAATTCGATTTTGTCGATCAGCTGCCAAGCTTTTTCGATTACGTGATTCGCCATGCCGCGCTGTGCGGCGAGACGCAATTGCGGTTTTAGGCGCATTTCGCGGTAGAACTCGATCCAGTCACTATGCCAAGTATTGTGCTGTGGAGTGAGGCCGATAAAGTTGTCATGTGACCAACCAAAGGGTTTGGCGCTGTCATTGACGTGGTGATGCAATAACGCCAAGTCGCGGCCGCGTTGAAAATCATCGCCGCTGTCGTGCATGTCGATAAATTCCAGCAGTAACCATGCTTGTTTGTCAAACGTACCGCTGGCGATCGCTTTAGGCACAGCAATACTGTTTGTTTCGGCCAGCGCCTGCAAATTAAATTGCTCTGCTTGAAACAGATCGTAAAAGCTTAGCGAATGGGTTTTTAAAAAGAACTTCCCCTGACTGGTATGCAGTTCAAACGCTTTGCAAATATCGCCGCCCATCACGCTTTTGGCGCCTTCAATGTGCAGTGTTTCGCCTAAACTGGGCGCCAGTTTTTCTTCAAAGGCAGCCCAGTTCATTAATCGAATAACTCTTGTGTTAGGTTGTCGATTTTCTGTTGTGAAACTTTGGGAATTTGCGGCGCACGCTCTTCACGGAAGAACTCATAGAGCGCATCAGGCGCATCTGCAGCAACCGCTAAGCCGGTTTCCTGATTGATTGGAACCTGCACAATTCCCGCTGGCATATCCAGTGGTTGATTCGGCTGTGTTTGCAGCGCGTAACTCATGTAATCCATCCAGATTGGCAGGGCGGCACGCCCTCCGACTTCGCTGCGTCCGAGTGTCGATGGTTTATCAAAACCAAACCATACGGTGGTGGTGATATTGGGATTGAAACCTGAGAACCAAGCGTCTTTTTGATCGTTTGTGGTTCCAGTTTTACCGGCAATATCTTCACGTTTTAAGGCGCGAGCGCGTTTTCCAGAGCCGTAACGAATAACATCTTGCATTATGCTGTTCATAATAAAAGCATTACGTTCTTCAATCACCCGCGGCGCATTGTTTTGCCCTTGGCAATTGGCGCTTTTGCACACTTTTTTGGGTTGCGCTTTGTAGAGCACATCGCCATTAAAATCACGGACTTCATCAATCAAATAAGGCTCGATTAAATAGCCGCCGTTTGAGAAGGTCGCATAACCGCGCGCAACTTGTTGCGGCGTCATTTCGACCGCCCCGAGCGAGAGCGAGAGGTTTTTATGGGCATTGAGTTCGTCTTCTGGAAAACCGAAGTTTTTAAAGTAGTCGACGGCGGTATTAATACCAATTTGTTGCATTAGACGAATTGATACAAGGTTACGCGATAGTGCCAAAGCTTTTCGTAAACGGGTTGGGCCATAATATTGGCCGGAGTAATTTTCTGGGCGCCAGTAATCTTCCAGATTGCGATCATGGAACACGACGGGGGCGTCGTTAATTGTGGTGGCAGCAGTCATGCCTTGCTCCAAACCGGCAGAGTATAAGAACGGTTTGATGTTTGAACCCACTTGGCGTTTACCTTGGGTGGCGCGGTTGAACTTGCTGCGGAAATAGTCATAGCCACCGACCAGCGCCAAGACGCGGCCGCTGTTGCTGTCCAGTGAAATCAGTGCGGATTCGGCCAGTGGATCTTGTGCAAGTTGCCAGCGTTTATCCTGTTTTTGGACATAAATCAGATCTCCGACTTGCACCACGTCAGCCGCCGATTTTGGGGCGCTTTTTTTGCTGTTGACGTTGATATACGGTGCGGCCCATGCCATATCGGCGAATTGCAGCTCGGCTTTGTCACCGTTTTCAATCAAGATTTGCGGCACACCTTTGTTAAACCCGGTGACCGCAGCGACGAGTAAATCGCCATAATTATTGATCTCTTGCATCTCGTTGAGCAGTGCATCACGATCTTGTAATAAGCCAGAGTCAATATTCTTAATAGCACCGCGATAACCGTGACGGCGTTCGTAATCTTGTAAACCGTCACGCACTGCCGCGGTAGCGCGTTGTTGTAGGCCGCTTTCTAAGGTGGTAACAATGGTCAGTCCGTTTTGCAACGCTTCTTCGCCAAAGCGTTCTAAAGCAAAAGCACGTGCTTCTTCGGCAACATAATCCGCTTCTACTTCAATGACTGGACCGTATAGTTTGCTGTGGACTTCGACCGCCAAAGCGGTTTGCATCTCTTGTGTTGTGATGAAATTCAGCTCTTGCATACGACGCAATACATAATCGCGACGCAGTTTTGCACGCTGCGCATTGCGGATAGGGTTGTATGCGGATGGCGCTTTTGGTAGACCGGCAATCATCGCATATTCATTGATATCAAGATCGCTTAGGGGTTTGCCATAATAGGTTTGTGCCGCTGCGGCAACGCCGTAAGAACGATAGCCTAAAAAGATTTTATTGAGGTACAACGCCATGATTTCTTGTTTGGAAAGTTCATGTTCGATTTTGTACGACAAGACTATTTCGTTGAGTTTGCGTAAAAAGGTTTTCTCTTTGGTTAAGTAGAAGTTACGCGCCACCTGCATGGTGATGGTCGAGCCGCCAGAGCGTTTTTCGCCGGTGCTGACAAGGTGATAAACCGCACGCGCTAGCCCTTTGAAATCGACGCCACCATGCTCAAAGAAGTTTTCGTCCTCGGCGGCAATAATCGCTTGTGTCATGCGTTCTGGGATTTCGTGATATTCCAAAGGCACTCGTTTTTTGGTGCCAATTTCGGTAATTAATTTGTTGTCTTGAGTAACAATTCGCAGTGGTACTTGATACGAGACTTCTTTGAGTTCACTCACTTCCGGTAGTGTTGGGTAGATGGTTAGATAGTAAATGCCGGCAGCTGTTAAAGGCAGTGCAATAAAAAAACTTGCAAAGTTAAACCAGAAAAAATATTTAAACAGGCGTTTGAGCAAAGACGGTTTTTGAGGTTTTTTAGCGGGTCGACCACGACGCGCAGCCGGTTTTTTGGCAACGGCGGGTTTGGTTGCGGTTTTTTTGGCCGGGGTGCGCTTACGCGTCGTGGTTGCTGTTGGTTTTTCGCCCATGATTTCCTTCGCCGAGCCCATTGATGGCATATCGTTGTCATTTAGATTTGGCTTATCGTTACTCATTTTGCTCTCAAATTGTCTTTGCGTCTGCCGACATAGAACGGACTACTGTATATCGATGTTATTGCGAGACACCGAATACGTCTTGCTGAAGCCGTTTGGACAGCTTCGGTGATTTCTTAAGATTTGTTGAATATTTCAGCCAAATTAAAAGGATGTAAATTGCCGCTAATTATAGCGTTTTATCTTTTGTCTATGGCGGCTTTTGTTGCGACAGTCCAGTGCGCTTTTTGGTTAGAGGGGGGAAATGATAATTGGATTTAGTTGGCTTTCTGAACCAATAAAAAACCCGGCAGAGCCGGGTTTTGAGGGTGGAACCAAACAGTACTTAAGATTTTTTGGAGTAACGACCCGATTTAATGTCGCCCCACATAAGCAAAAGGTTGCCACCTACGATATAAGCAATCGTTAAAATAACGCCTGCAAGACCGATAGCTACTTGCAAAGCTTGTGGCAGAATGTCTGCCCAAATGCCAAGTAGAACGGCTAATGGAATCACTACGGTTATGACCAAAACCAGTAGCATTTTTGTTAAGTCACTCATAATTCCCGCGCCTCAGTAAACATTAGGATGATTTGTAACAGCGAAACTATACTTGCCTAGCGTGAAAATTTCAATCTTAGAGCCTTGATTTTGGGCAAGTTTGTCCGTAAGTGAGAAGATTGCCCAAAGTGTATTGTTAAGGGTCTATAAAGTCAGTTTATTATCTATTCTACATTTCGTGCCTGTGCCTGGAATAATGACCTAGACCACAACAAACTCAATAACTTAGCGAAAAGAAACCGTTTAAAAATGTCAGACAGCTTGTCACGAGCCTTTGCGCAGCACAAATAGCTGGTAACCAAATTCGCCTAGGTAGCGTTCATAAATCGCAATTTCTTGCTCTAAATCTGCAATGGCTTTTGAACTTGGCATGCTTGTTTTTGCTTCTGCCACTCGCGCTTTGAGTGGTTGGTAATAGTCGTGCCACGCTTGGTCACTTAGGGTGAAATGCTGAATTACTTCAAACCCCGCTTGGCACATTTGCGTTAAACGGGTTTCGATGGTTTGCATGTCAGGGTATTCGTTTTTCCAGAACTCAATGGTTTCTGCGCTTGGATTATCGCTCAACCAAACCAAGTCACTGAGGACCATGTAGCCATTGTCTTTGAGTAACGCTCGCCACTTTTTCAGTGCCGGCTCGACCCCCATTATGTAAGCCGCCGCTTCCGACCAGATGCAATCAAAACTTTCAGGAGCAAAGGGCAGTTCCGTCATGCTGGCGCAGCTTAAGGTCACGTGAGCATCTAATCCCATCTCGGCAAGGCGTTCGCGCAATTCATCAAGCGTGCTTTGTTCGTTATCCACCGCCACGATGTTCGCTTGGGTATGGCTTGCCAATAAACGGGTTGAAAAGCCTTTGCCGCAACCAATATCAATAATCTTAGCGGGTGTTGTTGGCAGTCTTGATAAGGCTTTAAGCGAATCGGCATCGCAGCCGGGTCCCCAGCGTTCTAGGGTTTGAAATACCGTCATGAAATCGGCCATGTATTGATCGTGTTCGTTCATATCTTTCGACAACCATTTTAAATGCAGGACTTGTTGTTCATTAAAACCTTGCTGTTTTAACCAATCCAGATGGGCGTCTGGCGCTAATTTATCGGTCTGTTGATGCCAAAAACGTAATGAACCTTCACCGAGCAAGGCGGCAAGTAAGTCCCGAGCTTGCTGCTTTTGAGCGATGTCTTCGTCCAACTGCTGTAAGCGTTTTTCAAGTACCGCGCGTTCCACTTTGCTGTCTAAAAAGGATTTGCATTCCTTAAGGGTTAAACCGCCCGCTTGCAGTTGTTGCAACAAGTGCAACCGCTGAACCTCTTTATCGGAGTAAAGCCGATAGCCATTGGCTTGGCGAGCGCCATGCAATAAACCTAGCTTTTCGTAGTAGAGCAAGGTTGAGCGCGACAGCCCGACTTTTTCAGCTAACTCGGAAATGCGGTACACAGATAAAACATCCTTTAACAATGGCGTGGCTGGCTCAAACAGACTAGAAGACTAATGAGGATAAACTATAACGTTATAGACAGGTCAAATGCGGTTAGCAAAAAATATCGTTCAGTTTGGATTGTCTGAAAGCTTGAATGCCGCATTCAGGTCTACAAATTGTCACCTATGAAGTCACTTTGTGTAGACCTATAACCGCTGAATTTCCCCGTTCCATTCGCATTGGTGGGCGTGCCGTGGGCTGGTTAGAAAGCGATATCGACCAGTGGATTGAAACTCACCGTATCGGTGTTGTGTGTAGTGGTTTACTTCCTGTGCATGGAGATTGCCATTGTCTTAAAGGGAAAATAACCTTGCACCAATATCAGCGATTGATAACATAAGCGGCCTATGTATAAGCGTACAGTCTTTTGAATGGCCAAACGCTGTTTTAAGCACGCCTTGGCGCTGGCTGTGTAATTGGAATTAAAGGGCAAACCCCAGATTCACATTACTCCATCGATATCTGGTTTGACCCGCTGGAATCGGTGGCCAATGTGCTGTCGAAAAGAAAACCAGAAGTTGTTAAAAGTGATTGCCGAGCACAGCCGCAATCGGTGACAGAGCTGGCCGCGCTTACCGGTCGAGTGATCAGTAATGTGACGAGAACACTTAACATATTAGAAGGCGCAGGTATCGTTCAATTGGTGAAATCGAATAATAGCACTCCATCAAAGAGCATTTTTTAATACACGCGAACTTTTTAGTGCTGGTTTGAATTTAAGGATAGTTATGAGTCTAAAAGATAAGTTGGGCAAATTTGTTAATGGCTGGGCGCAAGCAACAGAAGAGCAATTTACAGGGCATCCGATTGCAAATCTTTTTCGCCAAGATTTAAAAGATGAAATCGAACGATTAGTAAAACGAGACTTCGATTCATTTGAGATTAAAGCTAGTGTTGGGGCTGGAAATTGGGCAAACGTCCCTTGGCTATCTATTCTTAATCCAAAAATCACTACAACTACACAAGATGGAATTTATCCGGTTTATCTGTTTAACGCAGATGGTTCAGGTTTCTACCTTTCTTTGAACCAAGGAACTACGATACCGACCAAAAACTTAGGGAAGAAAAGAGCTGAAAAAAGAGCTAGCGATATAAAGGATATATTACTAGCACAGTTTCCTAGGTTAAAAAGCTGGGGCGTACAAGAAATTGACTTGAAGGCGGAAACAGCTCTTGGAAAGTCATATGAAAAGCCAAGTATTTCAGCAAAATTTTATAGCAGCTCTAATCTTCCAGAAAGCGACGAATTAATAGCGGACCTTCAAGAATTATTAAAAATATACAAAGACATAGAAGAATTTGATTTTGAGCCATTATTAGAGAAAGAAAATTATAGTGAGAGCAAGCCAATAAAAGAGCCACTTACTATTCAAGGTGTCATTCTGTCCAAACCCTTTCTCCTGCTAGCTGGTATCTCAGGCACAGGTAAAACACGTTTTGTGCGTGAGCAAGCAAAAACCTCAGGCCAGTTTACTGAAACCTATTGTTTAACCTCGGTGCGCCCCGACTGGCATGAGCCGAGCGATTTGCTTGGTTATATTTCGCGCTTAAATGGCTCTGCCGAATACATCACCACGGACGTATTGCAGTTTATCGCCAAAGCTTGGCGTGCCATTGCTGATAGCGGTTTAACCATTGAAGTGCAAGAGAGCGAAGATCAAGGCGAGTGTTTAGTAGTAACAGGCGAACGAGATGCACTTGAGCAGGTGTTGCCTTACTGGCTGTGCTTGGATGAAATGAACCTTGCCCCTGTTGAGCAATATTTTGCTGATTATTTGTCGGTGCTTGAGACTCGCGAATGGCGCTGGACGGATAATAGCTTTACCTACAGCAGTGATGCCTTATTAAAACCTGCCACGATTAAAGCAGTCGCGGACAAAGAAAAGCTGCGTGAAGCGCTAGGCTTTGAGGGTGCGCAATACGACGAGCTGTGGGCACATATTTGCCAATATGGTTTGGGTATTCCGTTCAACCTTCTGGTTGCGGGCACGGTGAATATGGATGAAACCACGCATGGCTTTTCGCGCAAGGTGATTGACCGTGCGCTGAGTTTTGATTTTGGCGCGTTTTTCCCGAACGACTATGACGACTTTTTCACTCCTACCAGTCGTAATAAGCGCCTTAGTTATCCCATTTGGTCAAACGCCAGCAAAGCGGATTTAGCCAATACCTTTGATGTGGATGGCACTAAAACCGTTGCGTTTTTATCGGCCGTCAAAACAGTGCTAAAAAATACACCGTTTGAGTTGGCGTTTCGTGCGCTCAATGAGCTGCTCCTCGCAGTGGCCAGCAGCCAACCACAAGATGACTTAACCCTAAAAGCGGTGTGGGACGACTTTATGATGTGTAAGGTTCTGCCGCGTATCGAAGGCGATACCGACAAACTGACTACATCAAATAGCAAGGCTTTGTTGGTTGAACTTAATACTGTTCTGGCTGCGCAGTTAGCCCCCATTTGGTTAGCGTCTGACACAGACGAAGACGGTCAACGCCCTGACTTGTATCGTGAGAAAATCGTGGCCGATGGTGCTACTGATGAGGAAAAAGTACTTCGCATACCTTGCCGTTCAAAAGCGAAACTGCAGTGGATGCGCGATCGACTAGCCAGTGCCACCTTTACCAGTTTCTGGCCTTAATGAGTCGGTGCTGTTTGATGCCTTCTGCAGTGAATGCAACCTATAAGCAGAACCCGTAAAGCGAAGGTGTAAGGAGTGGTAGGGAATGCCAGAGTTAATACGATTACAAACTCCTGACTTTGAGTTTTCGGTCTGGGCAAATGATATTAGCCAACGAACCAAGGTTTACCAAAATACTGTCGCGAACAGGGCAAGCACTAATGATGAACAACCTAGCTACGAATTGCGCTTTGCGCCTGCGGCTGAACTGAGCAACGCTATTGAAACGCAAGGGCTAGTTGCAGATGGTTTAGACAAAAGTGCGTTAGCTGAAAGTGGCCTTGTTGAAAATGGTTCAGCTCAACACGCTGAGCTGGCATTACATTCTCCACTGTTTTTTGAAAATACCCAGTACCAGTTTGAGTGGGTCTTTTTTAGTGAAGTGTCTAACGCGCGCTTAACCCATCGCAGCCAAAGTGTGAATGAGGCGTTTCGTTTTGCCCCTGAAGTAAAAACCACAAGGGGCGTGGTGCCTGCACGTTTAATCGGCACCATTAATACTGGCAATGATGTGGGGTGGTTACGTTTGCCACTCACTTTTGAACTGAATGGTAAAACACAGACACAGCAGATAGCCTTTGAAGTATTGCTAACCAAAATGGCCCTGCATCAAGACTTGCCTGCCATGTACCAAGCCATTGATAAAGTCTACCCACTTTGGCGCTTTAGTTTGGTAGAAAAAACCGAGCAGGACGCAGCGACCAGCCAGCAACGCGGGCATTTTCCACTGATGTGGTTGGCTAATTTTGCTGCGTTAAGAGCGCGCTTTGAACAAGGTTTAAAAGTCATCACCCAAGCGCCTCACAGCCGCTTGCAACCAATGGTGGCTAATATTAAGGCCGCTAAGCTAAAAGGTCGCCTGCCACATAAGTTAGCCGAGCAAGTAAAGCAAGATTTTGCTAATGGTCAGTACGATAAACGCTACGCGGTCGAAAAAAAGCAACTGAGTGTCGATACCCCAGAAAACCGTTTTATCAAAATGGCGGTGAGTAAAAGTAAGCGACAGTTAGCTGAGTTTGAACAAAAGCTCAGGCAAAGTAACCAAGCGCCAGAGCGGCAACGGTTGTCTGATTCATTTTTAAATGAACTGCATAGTTGGCAACAACCGCTGCAAAAAGTGTTAGGCCAAAGTTTTTTAAAAGAGGTTGGTGGTTACACAGGCTTAAGCCGTGAGTCGTTAGTGCTCCAGCAAAAAACCGGTTACAGCGCGGTGTATCGTGTTTGGCAGGAGCTGAAATTTTATTTAGATGTGTTTGGCAATCAGTCGAGCATTTCAATGAAGTCAGTGGCCGAGATTTATGAAGTGTGGTGCTTTTTGTGTTTGAAACAGATTTTAGAGCAGGATCTCGGCTTTAAGTTGGTGGAAAACAATGCGACAAAGCTCGCTCAAAATGACTTTTTTGAGTACCAACTAAAAGATGGTTTTGCCGGTGCCTTTTGCTTTGATCGCGACGATGGTGTGACAGCTAGGCTGGCACACGAGCCTAAATTTACCAAAAAGGGAAAATCAATCCGCTCGTACTTGGTGAGCCAAGAGCCGGATATTGTGTTGGAAGTGACACTGCCTTCAAGCTCAGAAGCAGGTTCGTTCGAAAAGAAGCAGTTTATTTGGCTGTTTGATGCCAAATACCGCATTAAAACCGATAAAAGCCGCTTTGATGATAACAGCGAAGATATTGAAAGTACGGATTACGTACCAGACGATGCCATTAACCAAATGCACCGTTATCGTGATGCGTTAATCCGCTTGTCAGAATCGCATCCCAATTCAACGAATGACCGACCTAGTAAGAAAAGCCGTCCTGTTTTTGGTGCTTTTGCTTTATACCCTGGTTTTTTTGACCAAGCCACAAAACCAAACCCCTACGCAACCGCGATAGAAGAAATTGGCATTGGCGCATTCGCCCTATTACCTAGTCAAACTGGGTCTAGCCAGACTGAGCAAGCTTATTCTGGTCACCAGTGGTTGTTGGAGTTCTTGCAGGCCCAAATTGGCGCAGCGCCGAATACACAAACAGGGCAAGGCAATGCTATGTATCCAGCTGCCGGCATGGCGGATAGACTCTATGTACAGGATGCTGCACGTATACCCTATTACGGCATGCGCCAAGTGCTGTATCCAGATTTGACCATGACAGTTGCGTTGGGAGGGCAACGTGGCCGTGATCATGGCTATTTTGAAAAATTTGAGCGAGGTACAGCACAGTGGTATCACCTGCCGCAAAGTACGTTTGTGCAAAAATTTAAGCAACATATTGCCGAGGAAATTCGTTATTTAGCGTTGGCGTCTACCTCAGACACTCAAAGTTCAACCAAGCAAATTGACCGGCTTTGGCCGGTTAAACGGGTAACGTTGTTACAACGCTACACCATCACCGAAGATCAAGCCGGTAAGACATCAGGCTCTAGCGAGTTGTATTATTTATTTGAGCTAGGCAAGCCTTTGACCCTGCAAACACCGGTAACCAAGGTGCCGCATCGCCCAATGAAAAACTCGATGAAACTCACGACATTAACTCGCCTAGAGAGTGTCACTAAGTTTGCCGAACTCGAAAACGTCTACGCAGAGGCGATGGTGTGATGTTTTATTGCCGCTACAAAAAGCGTCATCAGGCAAGGAAAGGTGGCTAAAAAATTACTCAATATTTTCACCTGCTCATTGAGTAGCGGCCTAGATCCCAACAAACTCAATAAATTATCGAAAATAAACCGCTCAAAAATGCCTGTTTGCCCACCAAACTGCCTATGGCTTTTACCAAATCTTAGTGGTGCAATGGAAAAACAGTGCCGTTTTTATGCTGCTGTTAGTACTTATTCGATCCTGAATAACCCGTATGGGCTTACGGGGTTATTCAGGATCGACTAAATAAATTCTTGGAAGGTCAGTGGTCGTAAATTGTATTGTTCTACCTTGCCCACAGGGAAGGTATTGAGCAAACCAATGTTTGAGCCGCTGGCTGCGATAAAATAGGACGGTGCTTTTTCGGCAAAATACTTAAGCGAGGTAACGGCACGTTCACATTCGCCAATTTCATCTAATATCAGCAAGTCGGTTTCTGGGTTGAACGCTTGGTTGGTTAACAACTCAATGTTCATTAATAGCGCGTCTGGTGACAGTGAGCCATCGAACGCTGTAATTTGGTATGCCTTTGGTATTCAGGGATTCACATCATCGCCTTGGGCAACGCGCAAACTAAACCTAAAAGTAGGATATAAATCCAATTATATTGAGTAAAATGGGAATATAGTCCCATATTTAATTTGTTGGAGTTGCTTGGACTTCAAAGTTGGACTATATTCCCAGTAATGATTAAATAATGGGAATATAGTCCCTTGGGTTGGTGATATGGCTAAGCGTGATTTGCACAATGTACTGTTTCCAAAGCAGCGTAAAATCCTGACTCATTTTGGTGAAGACTTGCTGTTGGCGATGAAACGACGTGGTTTTACAAAAAAGCTGCTGTGTGAACGTACTGGCTTTGATCATAAAACCGTGAACAAAGTCTTCGCAGGCGATCCAGGCGTTGCTATAGGCACTTACTTAAAAGTTATGGCCGTCCTTGGCATGGAAAGTAACTTTGCAGAAATGGCCGCCCATGATGAAGTGGGTATCAAGCTGCAAAATATAAAATTGCTGGAAGGTTCAAGATGAGCCGTGAAATCGTTGAAGTCTATGCCGACTGGCAGCCAATTGAAGCGCCTTTGCTAATAGGGCAGCTTGCTTACAGCGATTCAAGCCGAGGTGGCGTGTTTAGTTTTGCCTACGAAAAAACATTTTTAACTTCAGCCTATCGCTTGCAAATTGATCCAATTCTGATGCTTCACTCCGGTGAACTCTACAACGATGAAGTCGATAAAAACTTCCGCGCCTTTCTTGATTCATCGCCTGATAGATGGGGGCGTATTTTAATGCAGCGGCGCGCGGCCATTGAAGCGCGCAAAGGCATTCGAGCAACAAGTCGATTAAACGAATTGGATTACCTGTTGGGCGTGCACGACTCTTACCGGATGGGTGCTATTCGATTTAAGCGAGCAGGCTCGAATCCTTTTTTGGACGACAATTCTGAATTTGCTGCGCCGCCAATGACTTCTCTGCGAGAGCTAGAGCACGCAGCCATGCAGATTGAAAAAGACGATAACATCGACAGTGACGAGTATTATCGCTGGTTGAAAATGCTGATTTCTCCAGGCTCATCATTAGGCGGTGCAAGGCCCAAGGCTTGTGTGACAGATGAGCAAGGCCACTTGTGGATTGCCAAGTTTCCCAATTTAAATGATACCCATGACGTGGGGGCGTGGGAGATGGTCTGTTATGAATTGGCGTTGGCGGCAGGTGTTGACATGTTTCCAAGTGAGATTAGACGGTTTTCCTCTGGGCACCATACGTTTTTAACAAAACGGTTTGACCGCGATGGTGAAAAGCGGCTGCATTTTTCATCGGCCATGACACAACTGCAATACTATGATGGTGAACAATCTCAAGGTGCCAGCTACTTAGAGATTGCTGAATTTATTTCCAATTGTGGTGCACACACCGAAGCTGATTTAGCACAGTTATGGCGACGTATCGTGTTTAATATTGCGGTGTCCAACACCGATGATCACCTCCGTAACCATGGGTTTTTATTAACAAAGAATGGTTGGAAGTTATCACCCGCTTATGATTTAAATTCAATAGTGGGTAAGCATGGCCTGCATCTGAATATTACCGATGCAGACAACGCCTTAGACTACCAGCTAGCCTTTGATGTGAAAGACTTCTTCCGACTTTCGCAAACCCAAGCCACGCAAATTTACGACGAAGTATTAAATGCGGTTAAGCAATGGCAAACCGTTGCTAAGCAGCTAGGGATCAGCCGAGCCGAGCAAGCCATGAAACAATCGGCGTTTAACGTTTAACGTTTGTACTTTGGATTCGAGGTTGGTTTAGGGTGCAAAAAGTGCCAAGCCTTGCTTTTAGCCAGTATTGGCAGGGCCTACCGGCTTTGGACTTCAATCGAGACACCAAACAATAAATGGGCTAATTTCCCTGTTTGGCTTCTCGATCCAAAAGCCAAACGGATAGTGGTTTTGGCGTATGGGGGTAAAGGTATGGGGAAGTGTTTAATCAAGTGCTGCTGTTTATTTTGACTTGGTATTTGTTGAAGAGGCGTTTTCCAACTTCAGTGAAGGTTGCTTGTTACTGTTGTCATCAATGTACTCAAGGGCGTACCCCATTGCCTTGTAGCTTTTCTCGCGTTTTTTAAACATGCGTTGCAGCATAGGGAGGGCGCAGTCCACATAGTCGTTAATAGTTACTTGTGTTTTTCCTTCCGATTCACGATGAATACGACCGGCATATTGAGCCAATGTACCTTTCCATGCGATGGGCATGGCCAAAAACAACGTATCCAGTCTTGGCAGGTCAAATCCTTCGCCCACATATTTTCCTGTTGCTACGATGACTTGAGCCGATTGCAGATGATTGTCAGCGTTCTTGCGTTCTGCAGCTTTCATGGCGCCTTTTAGTACGACAGTGCTTATACCCATCTCGGTAAGTCGTGAGTGTATGTACTCTGCGTGCTCTCTACGCTCTGTAAGGACTAACGGGTGTCCGCCATTTTGAACACACTGAGAGGCGTCTGAGACGATTTTTGACGTGCGCTGTTCGTTATCGACGAGCCAGCGGTAGGCATCGCTTATTTTTGGACGCTCATCTGTTGTTATTAGCTCCGCTGACGGTACATCGTAGAGCTGATGAATAATCACGGTTTGAGTAAATTGCTCATCAGGGCTTTGTTTCACTTTGTAGCGAATTGGCCCTGCTGTCATAAAAATGATCTTTTGATGGCCATCTTGTCGCTCTGGTGTTGCTGTTAGACCCAATACATATTTTGCTCTTACCTCGTTGAGTACCATTTCAAACCTTGGCGCAGATAGATGGTGGCATTCATCAACAATAATGTGGCCGTAGTCTTGGATGAGAGGGGAGATAGAGTTGTCTTTTTTATTGACCAAGCTTTGGTAGGTGGCAATGTCGATAATGCCACTCGGCTTTCTTTTGCCACCGCCTATACTGCCAATGCTTGCTTCCGGTAGGAACGTGCGTAAGCGCTCTTGCCACTGTTCAAGCAGTTGTCGGCTATGAACCAATATGAGGGTGTTTACTTTGCGTTTTACGATCATGCCAATGGCTGTAACCGTTTTTCCAAATGCGGTTGGCGCATGCAAAATACCGAAGTCGTGTTTAGTTATTGCGGCCACTGCATCACGCTGGTTCTTTCGCAAAGTGAACTCGGGGCTAAGTTTTAATAATGGTTTGCCGGTTTCACGCTTATCGTCAAATAGTGGCGAAATGTTTTGCTCTTGTAGCAAAGCAATCGCGTCATCAAGACAGCCTCGCGGTAGTGCTAGATAACCGTTTTCAATACGAGCACAGGAAATAAACCTTGGAATGCCATGGGTTGAAAAGCGCAACGCTTGTGTTTTAAAAAACACAGGATTAGAAAAACTCGCTAATCGCTTTAGTCCAGCCAGTAGTGGCCCAGGTAACTCGCTCATCAAAAAGTAGATATGGTTGGCCAAGGTAATGGTCACGTTTTTCGGCAAAGACTCTAATTTTATTGGTGCGGCTTTGGCTTCTTCTTGCCAACAGCCTTTGTCAAAATCGACGGCCAACAAATAGCACGTATTATCTTTCAGTAAGGGATACAGACCAACCACTTGATGACCGGCAAGGTGCCTGTAAATAATGTGCTCGTTTAATTCGCTAAACTTTCGGTGAGAACAGTCTTGGCATTTAATGCGGGGTTTGTTGCATACCCCGTTTACCCATTCATTATCACAGGCTACGGAATAGCCACTTCGGCCCTGTTGGTTTTGCCATCGATTGGCGAAGATATCCTCTCGACCCCGAAATCGTTGTCTGAATAGGGCGACTTTTTGTTCTGGGGTGAATGTCTGTACTGAACGCTCGTTTTGAGCGCTACGCAATGCCTCTCTTAATGCGAGAAGCTGCTGCTTTTCGTTTTCAAGTTCAGCTAGCCTGTTGTCAATAGCAGAAATGTTTGGGTAGCCAGCGTCATTCATAACAACATAACCAACTAATCTTGATGCGCAGCGCTATGAAGCGCGAACTTGCGGTGGCTTGATCAGCGACTCAGCTGGAATACTAAGCCCTTCATGAAGTTTCCAAATCATTTTTAGCGTGAGTGATCGCTTGTAGTTTAGGATTTCATAAACACGATTGCTTTTACCTATCATGGGTTCAAGGTCTTTAACCGTTAAGCCTTTGCGCTCCATCTCAAACTTTATTGCCTCCACAGGGTCTGGCAAATCCATTGTAAAATGCTTTGCTTCGTAGGCCTCGACTAACGTAACCAAAATGTCCAGCTTTTCGCCTTCAACTGTATCTGGCTCCGCCATCATTAGGTTTTCGATGTCGTTTAATGCCGCGCGGTAGTCGGCATCTGTTTTAATAGGTCTGATGTCCATTATATTTATCTCTTGTTACTACCTTTTGGCTTTAAATTGTTTGCACATCAATTTGATCGTATTGTGCATGGCTGCCGATAAACCGTATGTAAACCACCTTGTAGGCATAATTGATCCAAACGACTAATCGGTATTTAGTACCGGCAATGTTAAACACGACACGCTCCTCTTTGAGGATGCTTGCATTTCTAAAGTTCTGTTTCACATCGGCTGGTGATCCCCAATCCGCGTTTAATGCATGCCTATACCACGCTAACGTTGGCTCTTTCGCGTCAATATATTCTGGGTTGTCTTCCCAAAATGTTTTTAAGGTTGATAGTGCAATAATTCTCATAAACAGATGGTAGTCCCAATCTGGGACTTTACAAGTTTGGTATTTTTGATGCAGTTAGGAGTTGTTACCCCATTTCTTGGGGTAGTTTAATTTCCTCTTATTCACCCTCTAAAGATTGCGGTATGAAGTGTTGCCCCATTGTCCCAACTGCTCACAGTAAGTAAGTGCACGTCACGATTTATCTATAATTATATATCAAAATATATTTTTTGATATATAATAGCTAATCATTCTTGTGTTTGTGGGATTAGATTGATATGTTTTTGTATATAATTATTCTTATGTGATGCATTGAGGTATATCGAAATGAGCTATGTAACAGAGCAGATACTAGAAAGTCTTCGAGAAGCTCGGCTACGAAAGGGCTTTAGCCAGAGAGAGCTGAGCGCGCGTTCGGGTGTGCCTCAAAGCCATATATCGAAAATCGAGTCTGGCGGCGTTGATTTAAGAATGTCCAGTTTGATTGCACTTGCCCGTGTACTCGACCTAGAGCTATTTGTCGCACCAAAAAAATCGGTACCTGCCATTAAGTCGATCATTCGAAGCAGCCAAGGGAGCATCGACGAAGGTGAGTCAATGTCGCCTGCATATCAGTTAGAGGAAGACGACGATGACTAATCATGTTTCTACGCTCAAGGTGTTGCTCTACGGTGAGCCCATCGCAACGATTACCAACGTGGGCAATGACAGAACACTTTTTGCCTTTATGGATTCGTACATTAATGACGACTTACGGCCAGCGTTGGGGCTTGGTTTTAAAGATGCACTGGGTGGCTTGCTGACTAACTTTAAACCGACCCAAACCAAGTTAACTCCGTTTTTTTCTAACCTTTTGCCAGAAGAAACCATGCGTTATTACCTGGCAGAGCGTGCCGGTGTGAACCCAGCGAGGGAATTTTTTCTATTGTGGGTACTAGGACAGGATTTATCAGGTGCGATCACGGTTGAACCAGCAGATGGTGAAGCCTTACCACCTAATGTGCATCAAGATATTGACGATGAGACGAAAATAGATGCTCCAATGCGTTTTTCATTAGCGGGTGTGCAGTTGAAGTTTTCAGCCGTTCAACAGGCAAACGGTGGCTTGACGATTCCAGCAACCGGTAAGGGTGGCTCTTGGATTGTGAAATTGCCATCGTCTCGATTTGACGCTGTGCCAGAAAATGAATATTCGATGATGGAACTGGCTCGAATGTTGGGAATGGATGTGCCGGAGACTCAGCTACTTCCCATTAACCAGATTGCTAATATCCCAGATGGTATTGGTAAATTTGGTGACAGTGCGTTTGTGATTAAGCGTTTTGATCGTGCAGGTGATCAAGCCGTACACATTGAAGATTTTGCGCAAGTGTTTGGCGTTTATCCTCAAGATAAATACAAAAAAGCCAGTATGCGCAATATTGCTCAGGTTATCGGCATCGAAGGTCAAGACAAGGACATCGCAGAATTTACACGCAGATTGGTGTTCAATACCCTAATTGGCAATGCCGATATGCATTTGAAAAATTGGTCTGTGATCTACAAAGACAAGCGCACTGCATCGATAGCACCTGCCTATGACTTTGTCTCGACCATTCCTTATATCCCGGATGATAGTGCGTCGTTAAAGGTTAGCCGTAGCAAGAAATTCAGTGATTTCACGCTGGACGAGTTATCACACCTAGCTGCTAAAGCCATGCTGCCAGAAAAATTGGTGTTAGATACTGCTAAGCAAACCGTGGCAGGTTTTCATGAGGTATGGGCGAAAGAAAAAGCGCATCTACCCCTTACCAAGTCAATGATTGAAGCAATCGAAACTCATTTACGAAGCATACCGCTACGCTAAATGAGAACCGACGCGTACAAAAATGCAGAGGCGTCGGTCATATTGGTTTGAAAGCTGTGTTTGAAAGGTATGTTTGATGACTTGTGTTGTCAATAAAAGCCCCTGTTGCCCCATTTCTTGGGGCGGCTCAAATTCCTCTTATTCACCTTGCTGAAGTTGTCGCTGCATTTTAGACGATTCAAGTCGAGCCTCTGCTAAGGTCATGCTTGGGTATTGGCCGAGCGCGGCTTCCCGTCCTCCGTTTAGGCTGGTATACCTTAGCATCTAATACGGCATGCCAGATTTTCTTACGCAAAAATATAGGCCATTACCATCACTGTATTTTTTGTTTGCTGTTGCGGTGCGACCATAAGACGGCACCTGAGTTGCGGTTAGTTTTGCCATCGTTTGTTACTCTATCTTCCTAAGAAATCGTCAAAATTTGCTCACCATTGCCCACCACTTAAACAGCAACTGGTAACGGACATCTGCAAACCGATTTGGACGGGGAAAATTAAAAAAGCCCTGTATTTACAAACAAATAACAGGGCTTTTAAGACATTCTTGGATGGGTAAAAAAACTATTCTATATTCTGCACCTGTTCGCGCATTTGTTCGATCAGCACTTTTAAATCGACGCTGGCTTGTGAGGTGCGGCTATCCACCGATTTTGAGCCGAGGGTGTTGGCTTCGCGGTTGAGTTCTTGCATCAAAAAATCCAGTCGTCGGCCCATCGGTTCGCCGCTGTTTAATACATGGCGAACCTCTTTGATTTGCAATGCCAGTCGATCAAGTTCTTCGGCGATGTCGATTTTTTGCGCCAGTAGGGCGATTTCTTGATGCAGACGTTGTTCATCCACATTGGTTTGCAGTGTTGCTAGGCGTTGGCGAGTTTTGCTGACTTGTGCGGCTTGAATGTCGCTTAATATCGGTTGCAAACTTTCGAGAATGGATTCGAGTGAATCACAACGCTGTTCGATAACGGTTTTTAAGGCACTGCCTTCGCGTGCGCGGTGGGCTTTTAAATCCTCAATCGCTTGTTCTAGCCCTGATAATAGCGCTTTGTCTAGCGCCTGATCGTCGGTGCTTAGTGGGTTGTTTTGTTCTTGCAGTACACCCGGCCACTGCAATATTTCCAGTGGGTTTAACGCGGTGGCTTCTGGTAGTTGCATCTGCACTTCACAAATGGCTTGGTTAAGGCTGTGTAAGGTCGCCATGTTGATTTGCATGCTGGCGGATGTGCTCTGTTTAATGCTTAGGCTGACATCAATTTTGCCACGTGCAAAATGCGCTTTTAGCTGCTGACGAATCGGCATCTCTAGGTGGCGTAAATTGTCATTCATACGAAAGTTAATTTCTAGATAACGCTGGTTGACCGAACGCAGTTCCCAAGCAAATTGAGTGTTGCTCTGCTCGTGGATAAAGTGATGCTGAGTGCGCGCGAAAGCGGTCATGCTGTATACAGATTGACAGGATTTCATTGTGTTTCCATTTTGGGGCTAAGTTTGCCTAAGCTGAATCGTTTATAATGCCGCCATTCTAAACTGATTAAACGCTTAAAGGACAGAGCATGAATGATAATCCGTGGAGCCGCCCAAGCGGACGTGCCGCCGACGAATTACGCGCGGTCACCATCACGAAGGATTTTACCAAGCACGCAGAGGGTTCGGTATTGATTACGTTTGGCGATACACAGGTGATTTGTAACGCCTCGGTGGAAAATTCTGTACCGCCTTGGTTGCGTGGCAAAGGGCAAGGTTGGGTCACTGCAGAATATGGAATGTTGCCGCGTTCTACCGGCACGCGGATGCGCCGTGAAGCGACGGCCGGTAAGCAAGGTGGGCGTACTCAAGAGATTCAACGTTTGATTGGCCGTTCGCTGCGTGCGGCTGTGGATTTAAGCAAACTCGGCGAGCGTACGATTTACATTGATTGCGATGTGATCCAAGCCGATGGTGGTACACGAACAGCTTCCATTACCGGGGCTTATGTGGCTTTAGGGATGGCGCTGGATAAATTAGTCGCCAACGGCAGCTTGCTTGAGTCGCCGATTGCGCAGCAGATTGCGTCGATTTCGGTGGGGGTTTATCAAGGCACGCCAGTGTTGGACTTGGATTATGCTGAAGATTCGAGTGCAGAAACGGATATGAACTTGGTGATGACCGCGCAAGGCACGTTTATTGAAGTGCAAGGCACGGCAGAAGCGGCACCTTATTCGATGGCTGAGTTGCAAGCGATGTTGGCATTAGGGCAAAAAGGGATTGCTGAATTGGTACACATCCAGCGCACCGCTTTGGAGGCTTAAGATGCAGCGAGTGGTTTTAGCCAGTGGCAATGCCGGTAAACTTAAAGAAATGGGGGAGATTCTCGCTCCTTATGGCTTTGATGTCGTTCCGCAAAGCGCTTTTTTTACAGAGGAAGCCGATGAGACCGGCTTGAGTTTTATTGAAAATGCGATTCTTAAAGCGCGTTTTGCCGCCGCCAAAAGTGGCTTGCCGGCGATTGCGGATGATTCGGGAATTGAGGTCACTGCTTTGCAGGGCAAACCAGGCATTTATTCGGCACGTTTTTCTGCCGGTGAAGTGACACAGGTCACCGATGAAAGCAATTTACAAAAACTGTTACGCGAGATGGATTCTGTGCCAGAGGGTGAGCGTCAGGCCAGTTACTACTGTGCGATGGCCTATGTGGCGCACGCGCAAGACCCGACGCCAATTATCGGTTTAGGGCGCTGGTATGGCGAAATTTTGCGCACTAAACGCGGTGATGGCGGTTTTGGTTATGATCCGATTTTTTGGTTGGATGAGTTTGCCAAAAGTGCGGCGGAATTAAGCAAAGCGGAAAAAAATCAAGTTAGCCACCGTGCGCAAGCATTAAATGCCCTTTTAATGCAGCTGCATCGCGGTGCATAAGTTGCCAAGTGCCAGTCAAACAAAATTGATGTCACCAATCTGGTTAATTTCCATGGTGGCGATTATCAGTATGCTGGCGCCTTTCACGATTGACACCTATCTGCCCTCTTTTCCGGCGATTGAAGCCGATTTAGGGGTTAGCCGTGCTTGGTTGACCCAAAGCCTGTCGATTTACTTAGGTTTTTTTGCTTTCGCAACTCTGTTTTGGGGGCCTTTATCGGACCGTTTTGGGCGGCGTAAAGTGGTGTTACTTAGCCTAAGCGGTTATCTGTTGGCATCCTTATTGTGCGCCTTGGCGCAAGATTATCACTGGTTGTTAATCGGTCGTGCTTTGCAGGGGGTGATGGCGGCTGGTAGTGTTGTGGCAAGTCGGGCGATGATTCGTGATTATTTTCGCGGCCATGAGGCGCAGAAAGCGATTTCGCTGGTGATGATGTTGTTCACGCTTGCGCCAGCAATCGCCCCGATTATTGGTGGTTGGTTGGAAGTGCATCTCGGTTGGCGTGCCGTGTTTTACTTTTTGGCAATTTACGCCTTGTTGGTGTGGGGCTTGTTTGGCTGGAAAGTGACGGAAACCTTGGCGCCGGAAGCGGTCCAGTCGATTCATCCACGTTCTTTGTTAACCGCTTATTGGCAGAGTTTGGCGCATCCCGTTTTCTTGCCTTTGGTGTTGTTACAAGGCTTGCTGATTGGTGGTTTTTTTGTGTATGTGGCGGCCTCGGCAAGTGTGATTTTTGATCATTTACAGTTGCAGGAACAGGATTTCTGGGTGTTATTTTTGCCGATGGTCAGCGGCATTTTGCTTGGCTCTTGGTTGTCGCACCGTGTGGCGCATCGCTTTACTGCCGCTAAATTGATTCAATTTGCGTTATTTGCCAGTTTTTTGGCGGTGATCAGCAATGTGACTTTGCAAGCGTGGCATTGGCAGCAACCATTTTGGGTGATTGCGCCGCTGTTGCTGTATGCTTTTGGTTTTGCTTTGGCGAATCCGGGTTTAAGTATTCTTGGGTTGGATTGTTTGCCGACTCGGCGTGGTATGGCCGCTTCTTTGCAGAGTTTGGTGCAGATGGGTATGGCCGGATTGGTCGCCGCAATGTTGGTGCCTTTGGTTCAGGATAGTTTGTTTTTGATGGCCAGCGCCCAAGCGTTAATGTTATTCAGTGCTGTGATTTTATGGCTTTTTGTGATTACCCGTAAACAATTCAAGCGTCTGCAAGAAGACGCTGCTTAGGAGCTTGGTGTGCAATTTTCTCAACCGCTACCGTTAAGTCTGTATGTGCATTATCCGTGGTGCATTCAAAAATGCCCGTATTGCGATTTTAATTCGCACACCCTTAAACATACGGTAGACGAAGCCGCTTATGTTGATGCCATGCTCAAGCAGTTGGAACAGACCTTGCCGCAAATTTGGGGTCGGCCAATTAAAAGTATTTTTTTTGGTGGTGGCACGCCAAGCTTGTTTTCGGAACAGGGAATTACTCATTTTTTGTCGCAGGCGCGAGCGCTTTTAGGGTTTAATCCGCAAATTGAAATAACACTGGAAGCCAATCCGGGAACCGTCGATTTTGAAAAGTTCGCCATGTTCCGCAAGGTGGGAATCAACCGTTTGTCGATGGGGATTCAAAGTTTTGACGATGAAAAACTCAAGGCGCTTGGGCGGATTCACTCTGCTGCGGAAGCGAAGTTAGCGATTCAAGCCGCGCAAGACGCAGGTTTCGATAATTTTAATTTGGATTTAATGTTCGCTTTACCACAGCAAACTTTAGCGCAAGCCATTGCCGATGTTGAGCAGGCTTTGGCGTTTTATCCGTCGCATATCTCTCATTATCAATTGACCTTAGAGCCGAACACGCCATTTTTCAAACAGCCGCCGCCATTACCGAATGATGATGCCGCTTGGGAGATGCAGGAAGCGTGTCAGAAAATATTGGTGCAAGCGGGTTATCAGCATTATGAAGTCTCAGCTTTTGCGCAGGCGGGTAAGCAGTCGCAACATAACCTTAACTATTGGAAGTTTGGTGATTACCTTGGTTTGGGCGCAGGGGCGCACGGCAAAATTACCATTGCGCCTCAAGGACAGGTTTTACGTACTCAAATGCCGGCCTCACCGGGGGGCTATGTGCAAGGTGTTCAGGCGGGGCAGTTTGGACGTACTACCGAGGTAGACGAGCAGGAGATTGTTTTTGAATTTATGCTCAATGCGTTACGTTTACAAGACGGTTTTGATTTACGTTTATTTACCCAACGTACCGGTTTAGAGCGGTCGCGGATAGCGCCTTATTTGGAAAAACTGCAAGCGCAGCAGTGGATTGTGCTTGATAACGAACATTTGTCGCTTACGCCTCGTGGCAAAGTGTATTTAAATAATGTCGTTAGCGCCTTTTTATAAGAAGCCGGATTAGGGGAGCAATATGGCAGCAACCAAAAAATGGATTAAACGCTTGGTTTTGATTTTAGCGATTATCCCTCTGCTGATTTTCTTGGCGTTTGTCGGTGCGATCAGCTTTATCGATTTTAATGGCTATAAGCCGCAAATTGAAAAAGAAGTAGCGGATTACACCGGCCGCGATTTTAAGATTGAGGGCAGTATTGACGTGTCGGTTATGCCGTTTGCGCTGTCTGTCGGTAAATCGATTTTGGCGCAACCAAAAGGTTTTGCGAACGATAAACCGCAGCTAACGGTTAAACAAGTAGAAATAGAGCTGTCGATGTGGCCGTTGTTATTGAGCAAGCGCTTGCAAGTCTTGAGTGTTGAATTGGTCGAGCCGCAGTTGCATTTGTTACGTAATGCGGCCGGAAAAGATAATTGGTCGGATTTGCCGCAGCTGTCGCGGTTAATCCCTCTGTTGCCGTCAGCTCAGCAAGCGATGCATGGCTCGCAAAATCCTTTGGCTAGTCCGTTTGTTGGCAGCGCGCACGCGCTTACGGAGGATTTGCCTTGGCATTTGCAAAGCTTGGTGTTAACCGATGCACTACTGCAATTAGACGACCAACAAGAGAACTTTAATGTGCAGTTAAGCCAGGTAAATCTGCTTGCGCTGGATCTTCAGCCTAATCAGTCGTTTCAGTTGCGCGCCGATTTTGCCTATCATCACAGTTTGTCACCACGTACGATCCATGCCAACATTACAACCCAGTTAGAAATTGACCCACAGTTGCAGGACTTTAAGTTCAGCGATTGGCAGGGATTATTGCAAATTGCTTTGAAAAAAGAGTTGGCAACGCCGCAGGTGCATTTGACCACCAAGGGCGCGGTGATGAAATTGAATCTTCAGAAAAAGCGCATTCAGATGGAACAGTTGAAGTTAGTGGGCTTGAATGGTGAGGTGCAGACCAATTTTACAGGCACGTTTGGCGCTGTTTTAGATTTGCAAGGTGAGTTAAGCGCGAATAAATTGAATTTACCCATGTGGGCAAAGCATTTAGCCTTACCACTGGCGCAGCAAAATGATCCGCAATGGCAAAGCGTGAACGGCGATTACCAATGGCAGTGGCGTAATCATCAGATTGAAATTAAGCCTTATCAGGCGGAGATGCTGTTAAAGCAAGACGGCCGCTAAGAACGAGGGTTGAGAAACTAAAAAACCGCCAAAGAATTTTTCTTGTGGCGGTTTTTTTATGCTGCAAGAGCGCCTTTAAATGCGTTCGAAAATTAAATCCCAAACGCCATGTCCTAAACGGTGGCCGCGTGCTTCAAACTTGGTCAGCGGGCGATAATCCGGACGCGCAGTGAACTGTCCTATGCCGCTTATATTGCGGTAGTTTGTAAGACTACTCATGACTTCCATCATGTGCTCGGCATAGTTTTCCCAGTCGGTTGCCATGTGGAACTGGCCGCCGATTTTTAGGTGCTTAGCAATATTGGTTGCAAAAGGGGCTTGTAGGATGCGGCGTTTGTGGTGGCGTTTTTTGTGCCATGGATCTGGAAAGAACAGATAAACCCCATCCAGCGAGTTAAGCGGGATGCACTGCTCAAGCACTTCAATCGCGTCATGGTTAAAGACGCGCACATTCTGTAGCTGTTTATCATCGATTAAGCGGAGCAGTGCGCCAACGCCGGGTTTATGGACTTCGATGCCGATGTAATTATTCTGTGGGTTGGCCTCGGCCATCTCAGCCAGGCTTTTGCCCATACCAAAACCGATTTCGACAATGGTCGGCGCTTGACGTGCGAAAACGTGGCTGAAATCCAGTAACCCCATCTTGACCTCTAAGCCGAACCTTGGCCAGAAATCTTCCAGTGCACGTTCTTGTGAGGCAGTTAACCGCCCTTGGCGTAAGGCAAAGCTGCGAATACGGGTGTTGTATTTTTCAGGCAAAGTTGTCTCATCAGAGTGGTTGTTGATGTTATCAGAAGTTAAATCGGTTGGCTTGTCTTGGCTGTGATCGCTCATGCTCAATTCCTAAGTAACGCTTTTGTGGTTAAGCTGTTTTACAATATGGCTTTTTTAATTGGCGCATTATAGCCCAAATGTAAGCAGGGGATTGGCTGTGAGTTTGTCGCCGGAACAGTTCTACCAAAGATTATTAGCGTGGTTTGATGATTATGGTCGCCATGATTTGCCGTGGCAACAGCAATTGAATCCGTACCGAGTATGGGTTTCGGAAATCATGTTGCAACAGACACAAGTGAGCACGGTGATTCCCTATTATCAGAAATTTATGAACGCGTTTCCGACAGTGCAGGATTTGGCGCAAGCCAGTCAAGAGGACGTGTTAGCGCACTGGGGCGGTTTAGGTTATTACGCGCGTGGGCGGAATTTACATAAGGCCGCTCAGATCATTGTCGCTGATTTCGGCGGTGAGTTTCCGACAAGCTTGGCACAAATGGTCGCATTGCCGGGAATCGGGCGCTCTACTGCGGGGGCGATTCTGTCGATTGCCTGCGCTGTGCGTCAGCCGATTTTGGATGGTAATGTGAAACGTGTTTTGGGGCGTTTTTATGCGGTTGAAACCTGGGCAGGTGAAAAGCAGACTGAAAATTGGTTGTGGGAAAAAGCGGAGCAGTTGACGCCGCCCGAGCGTTTTGCTGACTATACACAGGCGATCATGGATTTGGGGGCGACGCTTTGTACGCGCTCCAAACCGCAATGTGCGCTCTGTCCGGTGGCTCAGGGTTGCCAAGCCTTGGCACAAAATCGCGTGGCAGATTTTCCGATAAAGAAACCGAAAAAAGAGAAACCAGTTAAACAGGTCTATCTGCTGATGTTGCAGCACGAGGATGGGGCTTTGTGGCTTGAAGCGCGGCCGCAAACTGGGATTTGGGGTGGTCTTTGGTCTTTTCCTGAACTGCAAACTTGGCAAGAATGTGTCGACAGAGCGCAAAGCCAGTTAAGTTGTGCGGTAAGTTTGTTAAAATGGCAGCCATTTAGACATACCTTTTCGCATTATCATCTGGATATTACCCCGGTCTTCGCGCAGTTTTCACCCGGCATTGCTGAACCAAGCCGCGAATACACAGGCGCTAAGCCACTAGGACGCTGGGTTGCGATGAGTGATTTGTTGGATGAAAAACTCGGTGTGCCTGCGCCCGTGCAAAAGTTGGTTAAGCAATTACAAGATTACTAAATTGGATAGGAGAACGACGATGTCTCGAAAAGTACAGTGTGCAAAATTAGGTGAAGAACTTGACGGTTTGGACTTTATGCCGTTTCCGGGCGAGCTTGGTGAAAAAATCTACAACAGCGTTTCTAAAGAGGCGTGGAAACAGTGGCTTGCTCAGCAAACCATTCTAATTAACGAATATCGCTTGTCCAGCCTTGATCCAAAAGCGCGTAGCTTCCTACAAGAAGAGATGCAGAAGTTCCTATTCAATGATGAAGACATTGATATGCCGGATGAATTTAAAGCCTTGTGATTTGGTATTTGAAACTCAGGCATTGATACAAATTTTATAAAAGGTTTAGAGATGGAAGCATTTATTGGTTTTTTGGCAATTCTGTTTTTCATATTTATCTTTTTCCTACCAACAATTATTGCGGTAAATAGAGATTGTGACAATAAGGTAGCGATCATTGTCATTAATATTGTGCTTGGATTATTGTGGGGAATTGGATGGGTCGTTGCCCTTATTTGGGCATTGGTTGGCGATAAACGCGTGGAGAAAGTGGTTGTAAATAGTCATAGTTCCGTTGATGAACTCGAAAAGTTACACAAGTTAAAGCTGGAAGGCGCTATCACCGAACAAGAGTTTAATAATAAAAAAGCACAGCTACTAAAATAACTGCGACTAAGTTTTGTGACTAATAAAAAACGCCCGTTGGAATGATCCTTCGGGCGTTTTTTATCTCTAAGATTTGGAAAATCTTAAGCGTGATACTGACCAGATAACTCTGTCACCGCTTTGATGAAAGCACCTGCGTGTTCCGGATCCACTTCCGGATGAATGCCGTGACCAAGGTTAAACACATGACCAGAGCCCTTACCGAATTTTTCTAGAATATAACCGACTTCTTGACGGATACGTTCTGGTGACGCGTATAGCATAGATGGATCCATGTTACCTTGTAGCGCGACTTTATCACCAACGCGAGCGCGTGCTACGTCGATATCGGTTGTCCAGTCTAAACCAAGCGCATCACAGCCGGTTGCCGCCATCTCTTCCAGCCATTGACCGCCGCCTTTAGTGAATAGAATCACCGGCACTTTACGGCCATCGTTTTCACGTTTTAGACCGTCAACAATTTTGTGCATGTACTGTAGCGAAAATTCTTTGTAGTCGCGCGGAGTCAATACGCCGCCCCAAGTATCGAAAATTTGTACCGCTTGTGCGCCGGCTTCGATTTGTGCATTGAGGTATTGGATAACCGAGTCGGCCAGCACGTCCAAAATATGGTGCAGTGTGGCTGGTTGGTCGTACATCATCGCTTTGACTTTCGAGAAGGTTTTTGATGAACCGCCTTCAACCATGTAAGTCGCGAGTGTCCAAGGGCTACCGGAGAAGCCGATGAGTGGTACGCGTCCGTTGAGGTTTTTGCGAATGGTGCTAACTGCGTTCATCACGTATTGTAGGTCTGAACCCATATCCGGTACATACAGTTTTTTGGCATCTGCCATGCTGCGAATCGGTTTATCGAAAACAGGCCCTTCGCCGGTTTCAAAACGCAAGCCCAATCCCATTGCATCTGGAATGGTTAGGATGTCGGAAAATAGAATCGCTGCGTCCAGCGGGTAGCGTTCCAGCGGCTGTAGGGTGACTTCACAAGCCAGTTCGGCATTACGGCATAAATCCATGAAAGAGCCAGCTTGCCCACGAGTAGCGCGGTATTCTGGTAGATAACGACCTGCTTGACGCATCATCCAAACCGGCGTGCGGTCAACCGGTTCTCTTAATAAAGCACGTAAAAAGCGATCGTTCTGTAGTTCTGCCATGGCTCGGCCCTTTTAGTCTATGGAATTTTGCAAATCGGACTATTTTAGCCGAAAGGACATTCTTTACAAAACTTTAGGCGCGCGCTAAGCCTGAATAAGTGATTAAGATTTTTTATTGCGGAATTAATCTTTGTTGAGGGGGTTAAAAACATTAAAGGCGTAAGGATGGTCAACCAGCATATACATATGCCCTTTGTAAAGGTAGTTGTAACCGCGAACTTCGACTGTTTGGCCTTGAAGGGCTTTGAGTTTTTGATAGTCAAATTTATCCCAAACACGCTTGGGGATGCGGATGCCGGTAGTGTCGAAGTTGAGCATATAGAAATTGCCATTTTTTAGCACTTCTTTGATTTCGCCTTGCACGATTCGAAAGCCTTGGTCTTCGGTCACAATTTCAGAGCTTTTGACCAGAGGAAAGTGACTTTGTGGATTTTTTTGCAGCTGATCCCAAAGTTGATAACCTTGATTGCGCGCTTCTTGTTCAGCCGCATAGTAACAGTCGGCATAACGCAGATTGTCGTTTTCGGTTCGGTTGATGGCATAGCCTGCGCGAATCATCAATTGGTTAAGATTGCTGCCGTCTTTAAAGAAAATATGCGCTTGCTGGACACGGTTTTTATTGGCTCGTGTTTGGTCATACACAATCCCGATTTTTAAGTCATTGTTGGCCAGTAAGGTGTTTAAATGATTTTGTGCTTGTTTCGCGAGAGGTTCGCCAGGGGTGTGTAACTTATAGGTACGCTCGATTTGCGGTGCATATAGACCGATAAGATGTACGCGCTGATTTTGGATGATAATGGTCGAACCGTTAATGGCGTACTGCGCATCGACCCATAAATCCGGTTTGAAATTACTGCAATTTTGCTCAGCCGCCGACGCGCTGTGGGAAAAGAACATCGCAGTGAGTAGGACAAAAATGGTTTTCATGGATGACCTTAATTCAGAAATATTTTTATATTTAAGCAGGTTTTGTTTAATTTGCCACCTACTGAAATAAGTTTTGCTGAATTTTGGCCATAAAAAAACGCGGCATAAACCGCGTTTTTAGCAAAAGAAGCAGCGAGTCGTTGATTAACGACGACGACCGTACTTTTGTTTGAACTTCTCAACACGACCTTCCGTATCAACGATAGTTTGTTGACCAGTGTAGAATGGGTGAGAAGCGCTAGAAACTTCAATACGTACTAGCGGATAATCGTTACCGTCTAGAGTAATGGTTTCGCCAGAAGTTTTTTCAAGTGTTGAACGAGTTAGGAAAACCTCACCCGTTGAGATGTCTTGAAAAACTACGTCTTTATATTCCGGATGAATGTCTGCTTTCATAATGACGGTCCATTAATAATATTGTTAACTTTCGAAAGAAACGTGCATTATAGGGATTCAATCCATAATTGCAAGTTTCTTTTGTGGATTTATTGGCAAGTAATCAATGGGTTAGCGTTTCATTGCGCCGAATAACTCGCTGTTGGTTTTGGTAACCTTCATCTGATCGATTAAGGTTTCAATCGCCTCGACTTCGTTCATACCACTCATAAAGCGACGTAAAACCCAAATGTTTTGATACTCTTCTTGTTCCGTCAGCAATTCTTCCTTACGTGTACCAGACTTGGTAATGTTAATCGCTGGGAAGGTGCGTTTTTCTGCAATGCTGCGTGACAGATGCAGTTCCATGTTGCCGGTTCCTTTAAATTCTTCAAAGATAACCTCGTCCATTTTCGAACCGGTTTCAATCAAGGCGGTAGCGATAATGGTAAGTGAACCGCCTTCCTCGATATTACGCGCGGCACCAAAGAAGCGTTTTGGTCGGTGAAGGGCATTGGCATCCACACCACCGGACAGAATTTTACCTGAAGCCGGCGTTACCGTATTGTAAGCACGCGCCAAACGGGTAATTGAGTCCAGTAGGATAATGACATCCGTTTTGTGTTCTACCAAACGCTTGGCTTTTTCGATGACCATCTCGGCAACTTGCACGTGACGCGCCGCTGGCTCATCAAAGGTTGACGAAATGACTTCGCCTTTGACGGTGCGTTGCATCTCGGTAACTTCTTCCGGACGCTCGTCAATCAGTAGCACAATTAAATAGCAATCTGGATAGTTCTCGGCGATTGATTGAGCCATCTGTTGCAAAATCACGGTTTTACCTGATTTTGGCGGGGCGACAATTAAGCCACGTTGCCCTTTACCAAAAGGTGCCGCGATGTCGATAATTCGCGAAGTAATGTCTTCGGTAGAGCCATTGCCTAATTCCATGCGCAGACGCTTATTGGCGTGCAGCGGGGTTAGGTTTTCGAAAGCGATTTTTTTACGTGCCACTTCTGGGTCTTCAAAGTTGATTTTTTCAACTTTCAATAGCGCGAAATAACGTTCGCTCTCTTTTGGAGGGCGGATTTTACCCTGAATGGTGTCGCCTTTACGCAGGCCGAAACGACGAATTTGGCTTGGCGAGACATAAAGGTCATCTGGGCCGGCAAGGTAAGAACTGTCTTCGGTGCGCAGGAAGCCGAAACCATCCGGCAGGATTTCCAGAACCCCTTCACCGTATATGTCTTCACCATTTTTTGAATGCGCTTTTAAAATCGCAAAAATCATGTCTTGCTTACGTAAGCGAGCAAGGTTTTCCAGCTCCATTGAGTTGGCTAACTCAATTAATTCTGCGGCGGAACGTTTTTTTAAATCTAATAAATGCATAGGTCTATGTTCGATTGAGTTAAAGGCATTAGCTGTGAGGAGCAGCCGTAGCTGATAGTGAATAAAATAGAAGAGTTCGTGGAGGGGTTTACTCCCAAACCGCCAAAACAGGCCGGCTTGGAAGCTGTCAGAAATTAAAGGTTATCGTTAAGGAAATTGACCAGCTGCGACTTAGAAAGTGCGCCAACTTGGGTTGCATCCACTTCACCGTTTTTGAACAGCATAAGTGTAGGGATGCCGCGAACACCATATTTAGGTGGTGTTGTTGAATTTTCATCGATGTTTAATTTAGCAACCTTAACACGGCCTTCAAATTCGCCAGCGATTTCGTCTAGAATCGGCGCAATCATCTTACAAGGGCCACACCATTCGGCCCAAAAATCAACTAATACTGGTACGTCAGATTGTAGCACTTCCGCTTCAAAGTTCGCGTCGCTTGTAGAAATCATGGTTTCTCCTTCTGTTTTGTGTAGCCCCTTATGCAAATACACCTGACCCACAAATTTATGTTTTTGTTGGATTGGGGGGAAGTAGTGCGGAGCTTTTGTCTGAATTGACTATTTTGGATTTAAAAACGAGTGTTAATAAACCGTCTTTAAATCATTGAAATTTCGAATCCGTTAATTATTACATTAATTAATTTTAAATTGCAAGATAAATAATTTTAAACAAGGTGTGAAAATCTGCAACGGCGAAAAGTATCTGTTCAGCCCACGAAAAGGGTTTTTATTTGACGGAGGTAGGCGTGGCGGCGTTTTGCTCTGGCCTGAGTTGCATCCTAAAACCTTGCGTTAAGACACCAGACTAACAAGGGCAAAAAAAATCAAATTCGCGTAGGATATGGGCTATTATTTTGAGTTAAGTTGATTTTAGTAACAGATTTAAGGCGGTGCAGAATAAGTCTCGATTGGTTTTAGTGAGGATTTGTTTTGGGTTGCTTAAAAGCGAAGGATGGATAAGGGCGCGGATGGATATTTCACATATTATAGAGGGTTTGAACGAGGCGCAACGCCAAGCGGTGACGCTGGATGAAAATCACGGTTTGATACTCGCCGGCGCCGGCAGTGGTAAAACCCGCGTATTGGTGCATCGCATCGCTTGGCTAACACAAGTGCTGGGGTATTCACCTTATAATGTGTTGGCGGTGACCTTTACCAATAAAGCGGCCAGTGAAATGCGTGGACGCATCGAAAACCTGATTGGGCAACAGGCCAATGGGTTGACTATGGGGACTTTCCACGGCATCGCTTACCGCATTTTACGTCAACATCATCAAGATGTTGGGCTACCTAATAGTTTCCAAATTCTTGACGCGGATGATCAAAAGCGTGTCCTAAAGCGTTTAATGAAATCGTTGGAACTGGATGAAACGCAATGGCCAGTAAAACAGGTCCAGTCGTTTATTAACGGCGAAAAAGAAGAAGGACGTCGTCCGCATCATATCGACGTTGGACATAACCCTTATGTCGCCAAACTGGTGCAAATTTATCAAGCCTATGAAGAGATTTGTCAGCGTGGTGGTCTGGTCGATTTTGCGGAATTATTACTGCGCGCGCATGAGTTGTGGCTAAAAAAACCGCATATTTTGGCGCACTATCAAGCACGTTATCGACATATTCTGGTCGATGAATTTCAAGACACCAATACATTACAGTACGCATGGTTGCGTGTTTTGGCGGGCGCTACCGGCAAATTGTTTGTGGTGGGTGATGACGACCAGTCGATTTACGGCTGGCGTGGCGCGAAGGTGGAGAATATCCGCCAGTTTGATCGGGATTTTGCCAATACTAAGTTGGTTCGTTTGGAGCAGAATTACCGCTCTACCGGCACCATTCTCAAAGCCGCCAATGCCTTAATCGCCAATAATGACTCACGGATGGGCAAACAATTATGGAGTGCTGGTGCCGAAGGTGATCCAATTTTATTGTACGAAGCCTTTAATGAATTTGACGAGGCCCGTTATGTTACTGCGCAGATTGAAAAATGGCTTGAGTTTGGCGGCAAGCGCGATGACATTGCGATACTTTACCGTTCGAATGCGCAGTCGCGGATGATGGAACAGGCGCTGATGCAAGCGCAAATTCCCTATCGCGTGTACGGCGGATTACGTTTCTATGACCGTGCGGAAATTAAAGATGTCTTGGCTTATCTGCGTTTGGTGGTCAATCGTGATGATGATGCGGCCTTTGAGCGTGTTTATAACCATCCGCCGCGTGGTATTGGTCAAAAAACCGCCGATGCGATTCGTCAAGTGGCGCGGGATCAGCAAATTTCATTATGGCAAGCGACGCAGGCGTTGCTTGAACACTCTTTGAAAGCGCGAGCGAAGACCTCTGTGCAAGGGTTTGTTGAACTCATCGAGCAGCTTGGCGTGGTGTTATTTGAACAAGACTTAGAGCAGCAGTTCATTAAAACCATTGCTCTATCCGGTTTACAAACGCATTTTGAAAAAGATAACTCTGAACAAGGACAAGGTCGTTTAGAGAACTTGGATGAATTAATCAGCGCCGCTGCGCAATTTGACAATCGCGCCAAGCAGCAACAGGCTAGCGCTATCAATTCCGAGCAAGCGGTGATGATGGCGGATGATGATGCGGCACAGTATGACGGCACCATCAATTTAGCGCAACCGGAAGAAAATACCTTGGAGGCTTTTTTGGCACAGTCGGCTTTAGAAGCGGGTGAGCAGCAAGCGGATGCGTGGGAATCTTGCGTGCAGCTGATGACATTGCACTCGGCGAAAGGTTTGGAGTTTCCATTGGTCTTTATGGTTGGGGTTGAAGAAGGCTTGTTCCCATCGCAACAATCGCAGGAAGATGCATCGCGCTTAGAAGAAGAACGCCGTTTGGCTTATGTTGGTATTACCCGAGCCGAAAAGCAGTTGATTATTACTCATGCACAACGTCGTCGTTTGCATGGCACGGAATTTTTCCCGATGATGTCGCGTTTTATTAAAGAGATTCCGCCAGAATGTTTGCATGAAGTACGTTTAAGCGGCAAGGTGCAACCGAGTCAACAAATGAACAGTGCCAGTCGGGTGAATGAAACCGGTTATACGGTTGGCGATCGCGTTAGTCATGCTAAGTTTGGTGATGGCATTGTGCTGAACTATGAAGGCAGTGGCGAACACGCGCGGATTCAAGTGAACTTTAGTGAGTTTGGCTCCAAATGGTTGGTGATGGCTTACGCCCGTTTAGAGAGAAGAACCTAAGCAGACGCAAAATAAATCGCCATTGATTTCAACCGATCAGTCAGCGATATGGAGGTTTGACGCCTAACGATGGACAGTTTTTTCACGATTTCTGATTTACATACACCGGGTATGCGCAAACCCGTGTCTTGGCAAATTGATGCGGGTCAGCTCTGGTTGCTGTTTGGTCCGTCCGGCAGCGGTAAGTCGCGTTTGCTTAAAGCGATCGCGGATTTAATCGACCACCATGGGACAGCGATTTTACAGCAGCAGGATTGCGCCAAAATGGGAGCGCCGCAATGGCGTCGGCAAGTGATGTATTTCCCAGCTGAAACCGCTTGGTGGCTAGATACCGTTGTCGAGCATTTCGAGCAGACACCGAGCGCGCAAGACTTGGCTCAAATAGGCTTGCCGCAGAGTATTTTGCACGCGCAGATTGATCAATTATCGAGCGGTGAAAAGCAACGTTTAGCCTTATTGCGCGGTCTGCAATTTAAGCCCAAGATACTGTTGTTGGATGAGACCAGTGCGAATTTGGATCCCGTCAGTACCTTGCAAGTAGAGCAGTTGGTTCAGGCCTATTTGCAGCAACAGCAAGCCGCGGCCATCTGGATCAGTCACGATATTGCTCAACGTGAACGTCTTGCCTGCCCAACTTATTGTTGCTCGATCGAGGCACTTTATACGCTGGAGGCTTAAGCGATGCAGACGGAAATGATTTTAATCAGCTATTGGGATTTGGCCATTTTGTCGCTCTTGGTCATGCTGATGGGGATAGTCTTGTGGTTGCACGGTTTTAGCCATGTCGGACAGTATTATTGGGCAAACATTCGTACCGTGGCACAGTTGTCTTTGATGGGGGTTTGGCTGAGTTGGGTATTTAACGCCGATAACCCGCTGTGGGTGGCTCTGGTCGGCTTGATTATGCTGCTCGCCGCCGGTTACGAAATTGCCAAGCGCCAGCAATACCGGTTTGCTCGATACCGCAGTGTCCTATCGCCTTGGGATACAGCGCCAAAGAGTCGATGAGGTTTATTAAACAACAGAGCTTGCACGCGGCGATGATTCCGGTGATTAATATGCTGGTTGCTGCTGGAATTATCTCTTTGCCGGGGATGATGACGGGTCAAATTCTGGCCGGTGCTGACCCGGTTGAAGCGGTTAAATACCAAATTATGATTATGCTATTGATTGCAACATCAACCGCTGCAGGGACGATGATAGCCGTTGAAATGGCGGCACGACGATTGTTTGATGCGCGTCAGAGATTACAGCTAGATGGATTGATTAAGGCAAAGAAATAGATGAAAAAAAGCATTCATTGGTTGGTTTTGTGTTGTCTGTGGTTGGTCAATCAGAGCGTTTGGGCGCAAGCGGTGGAATGGCAGCAATCGGTTTTTGCGATTGGCGAAGTCGAAATTCCGCTGCATCGAGCGCAGCCTATGAGCGAAGTGCGTGCCCAAATTCTATGGGTGCCGTCTGAATATGGCTTACTTGAAGAAGAGCGTAAATTAGCGCACCAATTGGCGCAAAAGGGTATTGCAGTCACCTTAATCAATCCTTATGAGCCTTTATTTTTAGCGCCTACGCCGAGTGCCTTTGAGCAAATTCCTGTTGATTGGATTGGTGCTTTAATCGCGGATATGCAACACCTGGATTTACCGCTTTGGTTAGTTGCGCCGAATAAAGCGGGTGTTTTAGCATTAAAGGCACTTGAGAACAGACAGTTAGACACAGCAACGCGTTTTATCGGTTTATTATTGCTTAACCCCAATTTGTATTTGAATACCCCTGAGCCGGGTAAGCCAGCCGAATTTTGGCCACAAGTGACGAATGCGAATCTACCCATATCGGTGGTGCAGGGCGAATTAACCTCGCTGCGTTGGCGTTTGCCGGAATTACAGCAGGGCTTGGCACAACAGGGAAGCGATGTGTTTATCCAATTATTGCCGGCAGTGCGCGATCGTTTTTATTTTCGGCCGGATGCCGTGACTCTGGAAAAACAGATGGCGGAAGGCTTAAGCGCTCGTTTGCTGGAAGCGATGCGTTGGCAGCTTCCCTATCTGGCACAAGCTCGTCAATTGCGGCAGGCAAGTGTGGTGGCGCAGCCAAAAGCGCAGCGTTCGTTGCAGTTGCAAGCCTATCAAGGTAAGCAAAATTTGCCGCTGGCGCTACAAACCTTAACTGGGGAGCGCATCGACTTGGAGGCTCAGTTGGGTAAAGTCGTGCTGTTGAATTTCTGGGCCAGTTGGTGTCCGCCGTGTGTACATGAAATGCCGTCGATGGCGATGCTTAAACAAAGTTTGCAAGGAAAACCATTTGAGATTTTGGCGGTTAATCTTGGCGAATCGCCACAAGCGATTGCTGAATTTGCCAAGCAACATCCGCTTAATTTTCCGATTCTGCTGGACCCGCATGGAGAAGCGGTCAAGGATTGGCAGGTTTTTGCTTATCCGAGTAGTTATCTCATCGATGCGCATGGTCAAGTTCGTTATGCCTTATTTGGCGCGACGGATTGGATGGCTGAGCATCATTTAAAGCGGATTGAACAACTGCTCGATGCGGTTCAATAATTGGTTATAATTGCCGCGATGATGAATGTTCAGAACCCTATACGCTTATTAATGCTTAACCAGGCGCCGGGTAATCCGTGGCGGCAGGTTGGGCATATTCGTCTGCGTTACGCCACTTGGTTAGTCGCTTTAGCGTTGTTTTTAGCGGCGCAGACGATTGCCTTACTGCACGCTGAAATTCATCCATTTCATGAACATACTCAGTTATGTGATGTGCTTGAAAAAGCCGCTGATCCACGAGTGGATTCGCCTTCCTTTACTGTTGCGCTATCCAAGTTTTCAATGCCGGTCGATGTTCAGCCGGTTTATCGTTTCGTTCCACCTTTAGCGGTTTATGCCGCCTTCCAAAGTCGCGCTCCGCCGTCTATTTCTGTTTAAAACCGTTTTAAAGCCTTTTAGAAATTTTTTTTGTGATGCTGCGGTATCGCGAAAAGCTTAACCTGTGGAAAACAGAAATGATGCGATTAAATAAATTAACGCTGGCACTGACCGTAGCCTGCGGTGCTCCGCTGTCGGTGGCTTATGCCCAAGAAACAACCGTTTTAGAAAAAATCACTGTGTCGGCCTCGCCGATTCATCAACACGAAGTCTTTGACGTGCCATCGCAAGTGGACAGTGTTAGTGGTCAAGCCAAAGCGCAGCTAGAAAGTGGCTCGCTCGGGGAGATGCTGGCGAATATGCCGGGGGTGAATAATTTATCGGCAGGAGCACAGTCCGGTAAACCGGTGATTCGAGGAATGACCGGCGAGCGCGTTAAGGTGCTGTCGAATGGAGCAAGTACGGATTATCAAGCTTACGGCACGCGTCACTTGCCGAACATTGATCCGTATTTGGCAGAGCGTATTGAAGTGATTCGTGGGCCGCAAAGTGTTCTTTATGGTTCTGAGGCTTTGGGCGGTGTGGTCAATGTTCTAGCGCCACAAATGCCTTTTTCGCAAGCGGCGCAAGGCGAAGCGGATATCGAGTACAACAGTAATAATAACGAAACCCATTTGGGCGTGAAAATGGGGTCTGGCAGTGATAAGTTTGCGCTAACCGTTGGCGCCTCGATGCGTAAGGGCGATAACTACCGCGTGCCATTTGCCGCTACGGCGGTAAATCCCGTGCCTAATCCAGGGGGAAGTCCTGCGCCAGACAGCCGCCCGCTGTTTATCGGTGAAGTGCCGTTTACCAATTTTCAAACGCGTGCGGCGAATATCGGTTTAGGTTATCGCGAAGACTGGGGGCAAGTGACCTTGCGTCATTCTGTTTGGCGATCTAAGCAAAACTATTTGGGCGTTGAATCAGAAGATGGTGGTGAATTTGAGCCTTTAGCGGCAGGTCAGATTTTGGAAAACCAAGAGACGCAACTGGCGGCTGAAGTGTTTGCTGACGACTGGGTTATCAAACCGAGCTGGGTCTATACCGTGAATGACCGCGAGGCATCGCATGATTTACCGTATGAGAGCATGGCCGAGGACAAAGGTACTGATCATTATCTGGATTTGCAAGTGGTCCGTCATGACTGGAAATTGGCCGCTGAACACCCGAATATCGGTGATTTCGAGGGCGAGATTGGGGTTGAAGTGACGCGTAAAGAACAGCGTTTGTTGAGCGGGCATTTAACCCCTAGCGCCGATGTTGATAAACAGGCGGTTTATCTGTTTGAAGAAGCGGATTATGAGCGTTGGTTAGTGCAGTTTGGCGCGCGTTACGATTGGCATAAAGTGGCTGCGCCATTGGATGGCAACAATGAACATTTTGTTGAAGCCGGGGTGTTTGACGGGACGAACAATACGCGTGATTTTGCCGTTTGGTCGGGTTCGCTTGGGGCGACGTATCGTTTAACCGAAGAATGGAGTTTGGCTGGTAATGTCGCACGCGGTTTCCGTGCGCCAAGTATTTTTGAGTTGTATGCGGGCGGTGAGCATGGCGGCGTTCAGGCTTATCAAATCGGTAATCCAGATTTGCAGGCGGAAATAGCATTGAATACCGATCTGTCCTTACGTTGGGATAATGGAACCACGCAAATGGTGCTGACGGCCTATCAAAATAGGGTGGACAACTACATTTATTTGGCGAATACGGGGAACTACCGCTGTAGTGAAGCGGGTCAAGAAAGTGGTGCTTGTACTGAAAATACGGTCAGTAGCGAACCTGGTGCGGGCTTAATTCCAGAAATGCAGGCTGAACAGACGGATGCGTTAATTCGCGGTGTGGAATTTAATCTTGAGCATCGTTGGAATCGCCGATTCCAATCGGCGTTGGCTGTGGAGTGGATTCAAGGTCGTGACCAAAATCAAGCACGTGACTTACCTTTGATTCCGGCCAATAATCTGTTTGTCAAAAACAGTTTTTATGCAGCGGATTGGCAGGCATTAAAACAGCAGCAATGGACGCTGGAAACCAAATTGGTCGCCAGTAAGGATTCAGCGGGTGCTTATGAACCGTTTTCGCAGTTTGATGGTATGACCATCGGCACGGCGTCAACTAAGGGCTATGCTTTGTGGAATCTGCGTTATAGCGCGCAAATCGCTACCCAAGGTAAAGAAAAGGTGCAGTTGAATTTTGCGGTGGAGAATCTGTTTGACCGCGCTTATGTGGATTTCTTGGATACCTATAAAGGTTATACCTTGGCACAAGGGCGTAATTTGAAACTCAATCTGCGGGTTGATTTTTAAAAAACGGAAGGCTTTGTGATGAAAACCGCTAATCTTTGAGTTTAGCGGTTTTTTTGTTTGGGCCAGTCAAGTACTGGTCAAAATCTGCCGCACATTCTGGTCGGTGATGATTTGATACTCAATAAAATTACTGTCTTTTTGGCGCAACAGTGCATCGCCGATTGCTTGCAGGTAGGCGCGATTTGCATGCGCTGCCTTAAATAGCAGTTTGTGTTTGCCATGTACGATTAAAATAAAGGGGTTCTTCATGCGCTCATTTAATTAAGGGGTTATTTGGTGACTAGTTTAACAAGATTGGCGAATCGCTTAATGACGTTAAAGTGACATGGTGGCAAATAAAAGTGCCATTCTAAGGATTTATCGGCGTGTTGTTCTTGAAAAGCAAGCAGTGCGCCTATATAACTGCCACAGAAAACGAATTTAGTAAGGATTTCATCTGCATGAGTAAAGATTATTATCAAATACTTGGCGTTTCGCGCGCGGCGAGCGATGCGGAAATTAAAAAAGCCTATCGTAAACTGGCCGCTCAGCATCATCCGGATAAAAAGACCGGTAATGAAGCCAAATTTAAGGAGATTTCCGAAGCTTATGAAACTTTAAGCGATGCGGAAAAGCGCAGTATGTATGATCAGTTTGGTTCTGACTATCAAAACACGGGTAGAGGTGGTTTTGGTGGTGCAGACTTTGGTGATATTTTCGGCGATATGTTTGGTGGTGGCGGTTTTGGTGGGCCTCGTCAAGCGCGACCACGCAAGGGTGAAGATCAGCACATTAAAGTGATGTTGACTTTGGAAGAAGCCATTAGCGGTGCAGAGCGTACCATTAATGTTGAAGTTGGCAACAAAGATTCGCGCAGCTATGCCTATGACACCAAGCCGATTAAGGTACGCATCCCTGCTGGCGTTCTGCAAGACCAGAAAATTCGCGTTAAAGAGAAAGGGTATCAAGGCAGTAATGGCGGGGCAAACGGCGATGTGATTATTGAAATCAATTTGCAAAAGCACCCTGATTTTCGGGTAGAGGGCAATGATGTGTATATTGATTTGCCGATTACCCCTTGGGAAGCGGCCTTAGGTGCGAAAGTGGATATCCCAACGCTGCAAGGTGCGGTGCGGATGTCGATCGCTGCCGGTACTCAATCAGGTTCCAAAATGCGTATCAAAGGGCGTGGTTTAGGCAAAGAGCCGGGTAATCAGTATGTGGTGGTGCAAATTTATACACCGCCTGCTGAAACGCCTCAACAGCGAGCGCTGTATGAACAGATGGCCGAACTTATGGCCGATTATAATCCGCGTCAAAAAGCCGTTATGGTTGATTAAAGCGGATTGATTTAGCGAGTTTGATTCGGTTCCGTCCAAAACACAAAGCCAGCGTAAATGCTGGCTTTGTGCGTTTTATAAGCACTTTTTATGAATCACTATGAAGCGCTATTTCACTTTGAAATCGGCCACGGTTGCCGCCAAGTCTGCCGCTTGTTGATCAACATCCGCGGCGTGGTCGCTGAGTAGGGTGACCAGTTGTGCGTTATTGTTGGTTGTTGAGTCCATGTTGCGAATGACATGATTGACTTGGTGAATGCCATCGCTCTGTTCAGCGGTGGCGCGACTAATTTGTGCCACAACGTCATTTACCGATTCAATCGCTTGGTTGATCTCTTGCAGTGACGCATTTGATTGGTTAACCAATTTGGTGCCGCCGTGGATATGCTCCACCGTATTGTTGATGAGCTGTTTAATTTGATTCGCTGCATCCGCCGAACGTCCGGCAAGATTTCTTACTTCGCCCGCCACCACGGCAAAACCGCGCCCAGCTTCACCGGCGCGAGCGGCTTCCACAGCGGCATTCAATGCAAGTAAGTTCGTTTGAAAGGCAACACTGTCGATAAGGCTGATGATTTCCCGAATTTCAGTGCTGGCGGCTTCTATATCACTCATTGCGGTCATCGTTTGTTGCATGATTTCAACGCCTTGCGCGGTTTTTTGTTTGGCATTTTCGGCCAATTGCGAGGCGCTCTGCGCACTTTGCGAATTACTTTGTACCGAGTGGGTCATCTGTGCGATTGATTCGGCGGTTTGCACTAAGGATTCGCGCTGTTCTTCGGTGCGTTGCTTGAGGTCATGGCTACCGGCAGAAATTTCATTAGCGCCATGCGACACCGTGTTGGAGGCTTGGCGGATAGTTTGTACCATGTTTGCCAGATGGTGCATTGAGCTGTTCAACGCGTCTTGCAGTTCTTGTAGTTCACCGGCGTAGCGCCCATTAATCATTTGCGTTAAGTCGCCGTGCGCCATCGCTTGTGCTGCCTGAGTGATTTCGTCAATCGCATTTTGAATCTCTTCCAAGGATTGATTCACCGAGGTTTTGAGTTGCACCATGTCGCCTTTTAACTGCCCTGTGACGCGGTGAGAGAAAACCCCTTTGGCGGCAAACTCCATTGCTTCACTAATAGTGTGGATCGCGATGTCCATCTGCTGCATGGCTTGGTCAACTTGTTGTTTCAGTTCGCCTTGTACGCGCTCGTCTAAGCGCACTGAAAAATCACCATCGGCAATGCCGAGCATGACTTTAGACAGTGCTTGCATTGTTTGTTCTACGCTTTGTGCAGAGCCGTTAATGTCCTCTTTGAGGTGCTGTAGATCGCCTTGTAAATTGCTGGTTACGCGTAGCTGGAAATGGCCCTCTCGCATGGCGTGCATCACTTGGCGAATCTCTTTGAATGCATGGTCCAAACTAAGCAGTAATTGGTTAAAAGCGTGTGCGGCTTCGGCAATTTCATCTTTGCCTTGGACGGGATGCCTAAGGCTGAAATCGCTACTTTGCTGTACTTTTTTCATACTCTCGACCAGCTGATGAATTGGGCGAGAGATGCTTCTGGCGACCAAAATGGCGCTGCTGCTAATTAAGATTAGACCGATGGCCAGCATCCATAAACTGAGTTGTTGTAAAGCACTAGAACTTTCAAAGGCTTCTTCGGTCGACATTTCGGCAATCAATACCCAGTCAGTGTCTTCAATTTTAACCGGAGTGAATGCACTGAGCATGTGCGCATTTTTAAAACTGGTGCCGGCTTGAATGCCATGTTGATTTTGCAGTGCGAGCGCATAAGCATGGTGTTCTGGTGCCATGTTGCTTGTTGGGTCAAATGAGTGCAGCACTGAATGTTCTGGGTCGCGACTTGAGTCGGTACGCATCAGACCGTCGGCTCCGATAATAAATGTGTCGCTGCTGGCACTCATGCCGGAGCGGTCGCTCATGATTGCGTTGAGTTGTTGGTAGTTAAACTCGACGACCAAAAGTCCGATGGCTTTTTGCTCAAATACCACTGGAACGACCATAAATGCGACCGGTGCATCACCTGAGGCGAGCGAGTGGCTAAAGTCAATAAACCCAGTCTGTTCGGCTTGGAGAGTCTGCCCTTTACGCCATGCTTTTGCTAAGCCACTATGTTGCCAAGCTAAATCTTGAAGATTGGCGCCAAAGTCGAATTTTTTATTGACCGAATAGAGCACTCGTCCAGAATCTTGGTCGAGCAGGTAGAGGTCGGAAAAATGGGCGTTGTGAATGAATTTGTGGACGACCGGTTGCATTGACGCATGAATCGCATGATAGGCAGACGCGCTGCGCCCTTTGTTTAACTGCCAGCGATTTTCGGGCTTATTTGGGTTATCCAAAATATAGTCTTGCTGCATCAGTAAAGCGGTGTTGTCGAGCGATTGTATATAACCCTGCAGCTCAGCAGTTTGATTGTGGTTGTTTAGTTCGGTTTGTAGTTTGGCTATTAATTGTTGGCGTAACGTTTGGCGTTGCGCATCGCTTAAATTGGCGGCAAGCGCTTGGTAGGTTTTGAGTTGATTAGGAAGATAAAACATCGCCTGCAAGATGACCTGGGTGTCAGCAAGCGTCATGACTTCGCGCCGTACACTTTCGAAGTAACGCTCGATGGAGGCTTTTTTGTTGTCGCGAATTGAGGCGAGTTGTTGTTCGGCTAGGGTTTTTAGGCCATGGTCTGCCTGCTGGGTTGCGATTGCGGCAAAGATGAGCAGCGGAATTAAGCCAATTAAGAGAAAGCTAATCGTTAATTTTGGCAGAAGTCGCATCTTTGAATACCCTAGGTTTGATTGAAAATTCATAATTAGGTTGTGGCATCGTAATCTTGTGCCACACTAAGCCGCGCTAGGTCTTAACACTTGTTTTCTGTAGGGATTAATTATAGTGAGCCGTTTTTGTGCTTGCATTAAGGGCGCAAGGCTATCGTTAAAAAAATTAATCATGCTTAGTTTTTTGCTTAAAATGGGGTGGCTAATTTTTAAGATAAGGTAATTACCATGAAACGCAGAGAGTTTTTAGGGGCGCTTGCTGGTGCATCTGCAGCAACGGCGTTGACCGCGTGTGGGTCGAATGAGGACAATGCGGTAGCGGCCGCGAGTATGCAGCCACAGCAAATTTATAAGTGGAAAATGGTCACTACATGGCCCAAGAATTTTCCAGGCTTAGGGACTGGTGCGAACAATATTGCCAAACTGATTACTGAAATGTCTGGCGGGCGAATTGAGGTTAAGGTTTATGGAGCCGGTGAATTAGTTGGCGCTTTTGAGGTATTTGATGCGGTGTCGCAAGGTAATGCGCAGTTGGGACACGCGGGCGCTTACTATTGGACCGGTAAAATTCCGGCGGCGGCGTTTTTTTCATCCGTGCCGTTTGGTTTGACTGCGCAAGAAATGAATGCTTGGCTTTATTACGGCGGCGGCATGGAATTATGGGAAGAGGCTTATAAACCGTTTGGCTTGATTCCCAATCCGGGTGGGAACTCTGGTACTCAGATGGGCGGTTGGTTTAATAAAGAGATTCAATCTGTTGCCGATTTGAAAGGATTGAAAATGCGCATTCCGGGATTGGGCGGCGAAGTTTTAAAGCGCGCTGGCGGAATTCCAGTCACTATGCCTGGCGGCGAGCTTTTCCCCGCATTGCAATCCGGTGCTTTGGATGCGACCGAATGGGTTGGTCCTTATAATGATTTAGCGTTTGGTTTTTATAAAGCAGCGAAATATTATTACACGCCAGGTTGGCATGAGCCGGGTACGACCATGGAATGTATGATTAACGAGAAAGCGTTTAACGAGTTGCCGGCGGACTTGCAAAGCATTGTGCGCAATGCCATTAAGGTGGCGAATGCCGATATGTTAGCCGAATATACCGCGCGTAATCAGCAGGCGTTGCATAGTTTAATCAACAAGCATAATGTGCAGTTGCGACATTTCCCGGACGATGTATTGAAAGCATTGAAGACACTTGCGGAAGAAGTGGTGGAAGAAAGCGCGAAAGCAGATGCTTTGTCAGCTAAGGTTTGGCGCTCGCAGAAAGTTTTTAAAGAGCAGGTGATGCAATGGACGAATGTTTCTGAATTTGCTTATCTCAAAGCACGTAATCTTTAACCTATTTGTCCCTTTAACGTTAAAAGCCCCGACAAGAAACCATCTTGTTGGGGCTTTTTTTATCCTCTTAAAAAAGAGATTGCTTAAGTGTTAACGTACGTTTGCGGATACCGCATTGGACTGTTCGGACAGGTTATTCCCTTGAAAGGCCTGTACTTGGTACAAATAATTGCCATTTTCAGGGTAGTCGTTATAGCGAGTGGTGTTTGCATCTAAAGTCGTGGTCTGCAAGAGTTCGCCTGAGCTGGCATCATAGCGGTGAAGGTAAAATCCGTCTTCGTTCTTGCTGTTATCGCGCCAGCTTAGGCTGACACGTGAACGACGAACTGACGCGCGTAAGCTTGATGGCGCGCTGATGTTAATAGTTTCTTCACCTTGAACACGAATCAGTACCGATGTATTGCTCTGAGCGCCAGCATTATCGGTCACGGTTAAAATCGCAGTAAACTCGCCTACGCCGGTGTATGTGTGGCTAGTACTGCTCCCAGTGTCAGAGTTACCGTCACCAAAGTTCCAAGCATAGTCGATGATTTCACCATCATTATCAAAGCTATTTTGCGCGTTGAAGTTCACTGTCAAAGGCACGCTGCCGCTTTGACTATCGACCGAGATTTCCGCTACCGGCGCTTCATTGGTGACTTGCACCATAATACTGCTGCTGTCGCTTAAACCATCGTTATCGGTAACGGTCAGAGTGACTTGATAGACGCCAGCTGCATCATAGGTATGGTTGAAATGATCAAGGCTCGATGTGGTGCCATCGCCAAGAGACCATTGGTAGCTGACAATCATCCCATCGCTATCCAGTGAATTTCTGGCATCAAACGCGAAGGCATTGCCAAATGGCAAGCTGGTCTGATTAGCGGTAATTTTCGCTTCTGGCGGAGAGACATGACCAATATTTGCCGCGTAGTTGACTGCTGCTGCGGCATTGACTAAGCCATGTCCAAAGACATTGTCTTCACCTTCATCACCAATATCGGTAGCGGTCGAAAATAGGCCTTGTTCGATTTGTTCTGGGGTTATCGTTGGATTCGCGGCCACCATCAAAGCGGCGACACCGGCAGTCAATGGGGCAGAAAAAGAGGTGCCGCTGTAGTTTACATATCTGTTGTTTGGGTAGGTGGTAAGAATGCTGACGCCTGGAGCGGTGACGTCCACATAATTGCCCCAGCTGGAGAAGCTGGCGCGATTGTTATTTTGGTCAGTGGCACCGACACCGACAAAACTGGTGAAGTCGGGATAGTCGGCGAACTCTTGTCCATCATTCCCTGCTGACATGAATAATAAGCCATTGCGATCGCGTAAATATTGTGCGGCAGCATTAATAGTTTCGTATTGAATCCCGCCATAGCTTAAATTGACGATTCGTGCGCCTTGATCAGCCGCATACTCAATGCAGTTTGCCATGGTCGAAATATAAGCGGAACTGTTATTGTCGCTGATAGCGATGCGTATCGGAATGATATCCACATCCCAATTGATCCCAGCAACACCGGTTGAGTTATTGCCAACCGCACCCAGCGTTCCGGCGGTTCCGGTTCCGTGGCCATTGGCATCAAAAATGTAATTAGAACCATCTTGTGCGTTGTAGGCTAAATCTGTACGTAAATTGCCAGCTAAATCGGGATGATTAACATCAAAACCGGTATCGCAAACTCCGACTAACACATTATGGTTTCCCGTTGTTGTTTCCCATGCTTGTGGACTATTTACTGTTTGGTGGTGCCACTGATTGGCGTAATTTGAGTCATTAGGTTGCAGTGTCGGCGCTATCGCATAATCGGGTTCGGCAAATTCCACATAGCCACTGTGTTTGAGGAGATTGGCAATGGCGATTTCTCGTCCTGTATGTGCAAAGGTGGCGATGGTAATACCGGTTCCCTCCAGCGTCCGCTCAGTCACTAAGCCTTGACTATGCAGCAATGCGTTAAAGGCTTTCAAATGGTTCGGAGCTTGTCCTTCCAGTACTTTAAACAGCACGGTTGCAGGACGAATTTCTGTCGCATTGACTTGACTCGCGAACAGGGTTGCTAGCGCGAATGAGAGGCTTGAAAGTAGCGGAAAAGGACGCTGTTTTGGTGTTGGCATGTGGATCTCCTTGCCTGAAAGGTCTTAAGTGCGGAGAAGTTTTAGAGGAAAAAAGTCAATAGGATTATATTGGCTTTCGTGCAACCTGGCGGCCTCAGAGTGGAGAGGTCCATGGCTTTCCGTCCTTGCTTCACAACAAGTTTGGCAAATAAAAAACAAATAATTAAAAAGTTACAGAAAAGGTCTAGGTGGTTTCAGGGTTGGTAAACTTGGCAACGCTTCACTGAAACGAATGGGGACTCGTTCTGCTTCACCCTAAAGTTATATAGGATTTCTATTGGCTTGATAAGAGTATAGTATTTTTAAATCAAAGGTAAGTAAAATGTCGTATTATGCTTTTTTGCGCGAGATTAAATTTTACGAAACTCTCAGTAGGTAACCTGCTTAATCGTTTGAAGATTCGCTACACTGCAACAAACCTTGTCTAATTATTGATTTCATTTTTGGAGTGCGCCATGAAAGTTGTTTCTTTTAGTTGCAAAATCTATGATCGTCAACAGTTGTGCCGCAGCTTTCCCCCGTCATGGGATTCGCAGACAGTAGAGCCCATTTTAGATAAGCATACGGTCGTCTATGCAAAAGATGCCGATGTGGTGAGTGCTTTCGTTAACGATCAATTGAATGCTGAAATTTTGCAAATTCTCGCTGGCTATGGCGTAAAAATGGTTGCGCTACGTTGCGCGGGTTTTAATCATGTGGACTTAGCCGCGGCTCATCGTCTGGGGATTAAGATTACACGTGTGCCAGCCTATTCACCTTATGCGGTTGCCGAGCATACGATTGGTTTGATGCTGGCTTTAAATCGAAAACTTTATAAAGCCTATAATCGCGTTCGTGAAGGTAATTTTGCGCTCAATGGGATGCTTGGTTTTGATTTTTATGGCAAAACCGTCGGGGTGATTGGTGCCGGTAAGATTGGTCGTTTGGTGGGCGAGCGGATGAAAGCGTTTGGCTGCCAAGTTTTAGTGTATGACCCTTATGAATGCAGTGCTTGCGAAGCCTTAGGTTTAGAGCAAGTGCCGCTTGCAACGCTCTATCAACGCTGCGATGTCATCACCTTACACTGTCCTTTGACTGCAGAGACCAATCATTTGATCAATGCCGATTCGATTGCCAAAATGAAGAAAGGCGTGATGCTAATTAACACGGGGCGTGGTGCTTTAATGGAGCCGGAATCTTTGGTCGCGGGATTAAAGTCAGCGCAGATTGGTTATCTCGGTATGGATGTTTACGAAAAAGAAGGCGCGCTGTTTTTTGAAGACCATTCATGTGAAATTATTCAAGACGATGTTTTTGAACGGTTGTTGAGCTTTCCAAATGTGCTGGTGACTGGTCATCAGGCTTATTTTACCCAAGAGGCAATCACTCATATTGCGGAAACAACGCGCGATAATATTCAAATGTTCATGGATGGTGAGCTTCTGTTGAATGAGGTTACGGCTTAGAGAGGGTCATTCGTTGGTAAAGAAACTATAGATAAAATTCTTTATAGAATAAGTATTTTTATTATGCTTAAAAATACTTAGTTATTTAATTGTGTCTTGTGTTAGAATTTTTCAGGTAAGTAAAATTTACACTAGCATTTAATGGATTAAATACTGGGATGTCGTACATCCCGACAAATAAGGATATTTTGATGAGAACTTTACTTTTGGTGGCGGTAACGATGATGCCTTCGATGGCTTTTGCTAGTGCGCAGTTTGAGCCTGACAGTAATTTATTGGATCTGCCACAAACGGTGTTTTCAGTCGACATGGAAGCGTTAAAAAGTGCCAATCAACAGATGATGGATCGTGCAAAAGCGCGTCTAAATTGGGCTTGGGATTCGTCTCAATAAAGTCTATTTAGCTATTGTTAGGGAAAAAGCGGTTTTTTTACCTTTCTTTAGCCCCATCTTTTAATGCGTTTGCATAAGGAAGTGTAGCCGCTTTGGCGAGGATGACAAGGCGCAAAGTCTAATTAAAGAATTTACCCTTGTTAACTCCCTCAAAGAATTGATACAGTCCGGTTAAGCGTTATTTTCTTTTTGTGTCTGTTTTCGTGATGTTCAGCCACTTTCTTACCAAATTTAGATTGTTTTGTCTTTAGCTGCTGGATGTGTTTTGTGCGTGCTTAGTTTTACTAAGCCAATTTTCTTTAAAAATACGCTTGCAGTGTAATTTAACGAGATTCCATTTTTCCGATGTTTGGCGCATAACACCGTTTTGTTTTCTCTTTAGCGTTATTAAACTGTGTTTGACGAGCCTGCATTTTATAAGCGGTGTTACGGTAATCGACCGGCTGCGGGGTGACGAAATAGAGATAGTCCCCAAGAGTACGTTCATCCTGTGTCCAGCTTATTTTGTTTCCGCTTTCGATCCGGATAGGGGTAATGACCGCGATTTGTAATTCCGGTGCTCGTTGCTTTAAAAGGGCAACTGTGCCTAAGCCGGCTTCGCTATGAAAGCTACCATTGAGGTGAATAATTTGCGCTTCTGGATGGTTTTGTCGCGCTGTAAGAATGGATTCTGCCATGGTATTGTCACGTGCCAGTTGTGCCGCGTAGCTATTGGCCTTGCGCTCGTCGGAAGTTTGGCGCATCGAATCCATAAAATCACTAAATTTTTGCTGATAAGCGTTATCGTTCAGGTAGGGTTGTTTGGCGAGAAAACGGCGTTGTTGTTCTGGGATTAAGCTTTCATAGCCTTGGCCATAACTGCCAATGCAGCGCACAATATCCGCAGAGGCATTGGCTGCAATCACCGGAATGAAATGTTGCTTAGCAAACTCAATCATTGGTCGATAAGAACCGGAATAGTTTGGCCAAGTGGGTGCTTCGTTAATCAGGTATTTTTCGCCGATTTCGTCATCCAGATAGCGGTTCAAAATATCCTGTTGATCGCGATTAAACATTTCCATGCTTAAAACTTGTTGTGAGTTTTGTTCAAAAAGCGCCGCTTGCAATTGCATTTCCAATAGGTGTGATGCTTGGTTGCCGTGAAACTCGCCGATGAAAACGACATCGACTTCACGCAGTTGCTCAGCCAATTGTTTGATATTAACAACAGACTGTTGTTCGGTGTCGATAACCACAAAGTCGTAAGCGTGTTGTAATGTCTGTTCGCTGATTTTTAACGCTGTAGAATCCTGTTTAATGGTCTTTTTCTCTGGCAGGGTTTGACAACCGCTAAGCCATAAAGTGGTCAGCAGAATACTGAGTTTTAGCACCATGGGATACTGGTTGGAGTTGTTGTTGAGCATCAAAGTTACCAAGCTAATCAATCGAATTGTATGGATTATCGGTGTAATTCACTCAGACTTCCACTAAGAAAAAACTATCATTTTAATTTAGATGTTTTATTAGCAATCGAATGGAATAGCGATTATTATCTTTGACGGATTGAATTTATTGATCATCAGTAATCGGAATTTTTTGCGATTGTAAAGGGATTGCTCTCTTTACGTTGTGGAGATTCTTTAATCAATCTTCGCTTAAACTTTAAGGCAATACTCGGGGCAAATTCTTGTTCCGAGCTATTGTTTTAAATCAGCCTCGTTCGCTACGGTCATTCCTTTGTTTTAATTGTCGTTATTTGGTCTTTTTAGATGGATTTGTTGTTTGAAAACCACAGTCGTCAATTTTTTTAATGACGAAAACTATTGTCATCTTTATTAATTTCAATTGGCTTCGTGGCCCGGCTTATCGCTAAGATAAGAATTTCTAATGGTATCATCGACGACGAAATTCTGATGTTTAGGGGCTTCGTTGGTTTTTAATGTAACTTGCGCAAGCAAAGGGGGGAGAGATGAAAATCGTGACTGGATTTAAAACTTGGTTGGTCGCATTGCTAAGCTCGCTTCTTTTTGCCAGCGCTTGGCAAGCGGTTTGTGCCTCGCAATGCCTTAATGGGAGTTGAAGGGTCGGCGGTACTGTTTTGAGTTCCTGCAATCTTTAGCCGCATCATTGTTGTGCGGTTTTTTTATAAGTAAGTTTGTTAATCTGATTTAATGACGGGCGAATCGAGAATAAAAAAACCCGCTAAGCCGTAAGGCGTTAGCGGGTTTTTTTGTGCTAAAGAGGTGTGCTTAGACGGCGAGATAGTCCAACATTCCTTCCGCTGCAGAGCGGCCTTCTGCAATGGCGTGCACGACCAATGATGAGCCACGCACCATGTCACCACCGGCAAACACTTTCGGGTTGCTGGTTTGGAATGGGTAGAGCGTTTCTTCGGAAGCGATGACACCATCCCAATTGTTTAGTTCGATATTGAAATCTTTAAACCATGCCGGAGGGTTAGGTTGGAAACCGAATGCCACAATGACGGCGTCACATGGAATGATTTCTTCTGAACCTTCAACGATTTCCGCACGACGTCGTCCATTCTCGTCAGGTTCGCCCATTTTGGTTTGCACAACTTTGATGCCTTCAACTTTACCGTTGCCAACCACTTCGACCGGCGCTAGGTTAAATTTGAACTGCACGCCTTCTTCTTTGGCATTTTTTACTTCAGCGCGTGAACCCGGCATGTTTTCTTCGTCACGACGGTAGACGCAGTAAACCTCTTCAGCTCCTTGACGGATAGAAGTACGCGTACAGTCCATAGTGGTGTCACCACCACCAAGTACGACTACGCGTTTGCCTTCCATTGAAACGTAAGCCTCAGGGGTATTTTCGTAACCGAGCACGTTTTTGACATTACCGATTAGAAAATCCAGTGCTTTGTAAACACCTGGTAAGTCTTCACCTGGGAAGCGGCCAGCCATTGGCTTGTAAGTCCCCATGCCAAGGAAGACGGCATCATGCTGGTCAATCAGTTCTTGGAATTGGATGTCTTTGCCAACTTCAACACCGCAGTGGAACTCAATGCCCATGTGCTCGAGAATTTCGCGACGCTTTTGCACCACTTCTTTGTCCAGTTTGAACTGCGGGATACCAAACGTCAGCAGACCACCGATTTCCGGTTGCTTTTCGTAGACTACCGGCTTAACGCCGTTACGGATTAGGATATCCGCTGCCGCGATACCGGCAGGCCCAGCACCGACGATAGCGACGGTTTTATCGGTCATCACCACATCAGATAGGTCTGGTTTCCAGCCCATCGCAAAGGCGGTGTCGGTAATGAACTTCTCAACCTGACCAATGGTGACCGCGCCAAAGTTGGTATCTTCAAGTGTACAGGCCTGTTCACATAGACGATCTTGCGGACAGATGCGACCGCACATTTCCGGTAGCGAGTTGGATTTATGCGAAATCTCAACCGCTTCCATAATGTTCCCTTCGGCGACCAGTTTTAGCCAGTTCGGGATGTAGTTGTGAACCGGACACGCCCATTCGCAATAAGGGTTGCCGCAGTGCAAACAGCGATCTGCCTGCGCCATGGCGTCTTTCATTTCAAAAGGCGCATAGATTTCTTTAAACTCGACCTTACGCTCTTGTGCCGGCTTCTTTTCTGGAAGCTGGCGGTTTAATTCTAAAAATTGTCTAACATTTGGCATTTTTAAATTCCTTCCAGTTCCTTAGTCAGCTTGCTTTGCGAAAAGGTCGAACAGGTGTTCAATGTCGATAGCGCGCGATTTAACCAACCAGAAGTCGCCAATCATGCGGCTAAAGTTGTTGATGACTTCTTGTCCCCAAGGACTGTTGGTTTTAGCAACGTATTCTTCGATCAACTCTAACAGGTAGTGACGGTAAGCTTCGGTTTGTTCGGTGTCAATGCGAATCGCTTCAACCATTTCTGGGTTGATTAAATCCGGTAGATTGCGTTCTGGATCAAGAATAAACGCCATACCGCCGGACATACCGGCACCGAAGTTTACGCCGACCGCGCCAAGCGAAACCACGGTTCCGCCGGTCATGTATTCACAACCGTGATCGCCAAGACCTTCGACAACGGCGGTTGCACCAGAGTTACGCACACCAAAACGCTCGCCACCGGTACCGTTGGCAAACAGTTTACCGCCAGTCGCACCGTACAAACAGGTGTTACCAACAATCGGTGTGTTTTTCGCATCAAAAGTCGAACCTTGTGGCGGACGAATCACAATCTCACCACCAGCCATGCCTTTACCGACGTAATCGTTGGCGTCACCTTCCAGGTGTAGGTTCAGACCGTCGACGTTAAAGACCCCGAAGGATTGACCGGCGATACCGGTTAGCTTCAGCGTGATTGGCGCGTCTTTCATGCCGTTATTGCCATAACGTTGTGCGATTTCACCGGCAACACGTGCGCCGATAGAGCGTCCAGTGTTGATTAGGTCGTATGTGAAGACGCCACCGGATTTTGCTTCGATTGCTGGTAGAGTGTCGGCAACCATGGTTTCGGCAATAAAGCCTTTATCCCACGGCATGTTACGCTCAACTTGCACGGTATGTGGCTTGTCTGCAGGTACGCCGCCATCGGTCATAAAGGCTGATAGATCGATGTTTTTCTGCTTCTCGGTCAGCGGCTCGTCAATCATTTTCAATAAATCGACACGCCCGACCAATTCGCCCAGCGTGCGCACGCCAAGTTTTGCTAACCATTCGCGAGTCTCTTCAGCCACGAACTTGAAGTAGTTCATTACCATTTCCGGTAAGCCAATGAAGTGTTCTTTACGCAGACGTTCGTCTTGCGTAGCCACGCCTACCGCACAAGTGTTCAAGTGGCAGATACGTAGGTATTTACAGCCCAGCGCGATCATTGGCACGGTACCGAAGCCGAAAGATTCCGCTCCGAGTACCGCGGCTTTAACTACGTCTAGCCCGGTTTTTAGACCGCCGTCCGCCTGTAGGATAATTTGTCCGCGCAAGTCATTGGCACGCAGTACTTGGTGTGCTTCGGCAATTCCCATTTCAAATGGGTTACCTGCATACTTGACCGAAGACATCGGCGATGCACCGGTACCGCCGTCGTAACCAGAGATGGTGATTAAGTCAGCGTAAGCTTTAGCAACACCGGCCGCAATCGTACCGACACCTGGCTCGGCAACCAGTTTGACCGAGACCAATGCGTTCGGGTTAATCTGTTTCAAATCGAAAATCAGCTGGGCCAAATCTTCGATTGAATAGATGTCGTGGTGCGGCGGTGGAGAAATCAGGGTTACGCCCGGAACCGAATGACGCAGGGTCGCAATCATTTGGTTGACCTTGTGGCCCGGCAACTGACCGCCTTCACCCGGTTTGGCACCTTGCGCTACTTTGATTTGCAAGACTTCGGCGTTGCGTAGATAGTGCGCGGTGACGCCAAATCGTCCAGAAGCAATCTGTTTGATTTTTGACATACGCTCAGTACCGTAACGCGCCGGATCTTCGGCACCTTCACCCGAGTTAGAGCGCGCGCCTAAACGGTTCATCGCCGTCGCTAAAGCTTCGTGTGCTTCTGGCGATAAGGCACCAAGGGAAATACCCGCAGAGTCGAAGCGTTTGAAAATGGATTCAATTGGCTCAACTTCGGAAATATCGATTGGGGTAATGTCCTCTTTAAAGGTCAGCAGATCGCGAACGGTCATGGCCGGACGGTTGTTGACCAAGTCTTTGAAACGGTTGTATTTGAATTGGTCATCGGTTTGTACCGCTTCGCGGATGGTGTTGACCACATCCGGGTTGAATGCGTGGTACTCGCCGCCGTGAACGAATTTGAAAATACCGCCTTGTTTCAGCGCTTTACGCGGGTTAAAGGCTTCCCAAGCCAAGCGACGTTGATCGAGTTCTAGGTGGTTAAAATCCGTACCTTCTATACGTGAAGGTGTACCTAAGAAGCATAAATCAACAATTCCAGTGCTTAAGCCGATGGCTTCAAACAGCTGTGAACCACGATACGAGGTGATGGTAGAAATTCCCATCTTCGACATGATTTTGAACAGCCCTTTGTTGATTCCTTTACGGAAGTTGGCAATGTATTTTGCCATGCTGGTTTCTGGATCTAACTCCTTGGTGCGGCGAAGGTCTGCCATGGCCTCATACGCAAGGTACGGGTAGACTGCTGTTGCGCCGTAACCAAATAGCACTGCAAAGTGATGTGAATCACGTGCCGTTCCTGTTTCAACGATAATGTTGGCTTCGGTACGCAGTCCCACTTTGATTAAGTGGTGATGTACTGCTCCAGTAGCCATGAGCGCTGGAATGGTGGTTAGACCGTTAACGATATTGTTGTCGCTTAAGACCAATAATGTTTTGCCAGCATTTGCCGCATTTTCAGCGGCACTGCAAACGTCTTTAATCGCCTGCTCCAACCCTTTTTCTTCGTGGTTGTAGTGCAAAGAAATCACTTCGTGCTGGTAGTCGGCATCGCTCATGCTCAACAGTTGTTGCATCATTGACGGGCTTAGAATCGGTGAGTTTACTTCTAAACGACGTGCGTGTTCCGGCCCTTCTTCGAACATATTCAGTTCGCGGCCAAAACAGGTGTTCAACGACATAACGATGTTTTCGCGTAGCGGATCGATTGGCGGGTTGGTGACCTGCGCAAACATCTGACGGAAGTAGTCATATAGGTTACGGCTGTTATGCGAGAACACCGGTAGTGGTGCATCGTCACCCATGGAAACCACTGGTTCTTGCGCGTCTTCTGCTAAGACGCGGATAACCGCATCACGCTCTTCGAAAGTGACCTGGAAATATTTTTGATAAATATCCGCGGTTTTCGCGTCCCAGTCAGCGATGGTCTGCTCATCGTTTAGCTTCTCTTTAAGCTGCATGTAACCTTTGTCCATCCATTCACGGTATGGCTTCTGGTTTTTTAACTGGTTGTCGATTTCGTCTGGCTTTAACAAAGTGCCCGTTTCTAAGTCAACAGCAATCATTTGCCCTGGCTTCAAACGGCCTTTTTCGACAACGTCTTCTGGCGCGTATTTATAAACCCCGATTTCCGATGCGAAAGTAATGTGGCGGTCTTTGGTAATCACATAACGCGTCGGGCGCAGACCATTACGGTCAACACCACAAATCGCATATTTACCGGTGTTAAGTACCATGCCGGCTGGGCCATCCCAAGGTTCCATGTGCATTGAGTTATATTCAAGGAACGCTTTTTTATCTGGGTCCATGTGCGGAATATTCTGCCATGCAGGCGGAACCAAAAGGCGCATCGCTTGGAAAATATGCATGTCGCCCATGGTTAGGACTTCAATCATATTGTCCAGCGAGTTTGAATCGGAACCGGTTTGCGCAACCAATGGTTTAAGTTCACCCAGTTCAGGTAGTAATGGCGTTTCAAATTTCTTCTGACGAGCCAGTGCCCAGTTACGGTTTCCTTTGATGGTGTTAAGCTCACCATTGTGCGCCAAGAAACGGAACGGCTGCGCTAAACGCCACTGAGGTGACGTATTTGTCGAGAAACGTTGGTGATAAGAAATCACTGATGATGCAAAGGTCTCGTTCTCTAAATCCACATAGAATTTAGGCAGCTCGCGCGGCATGACCAAGCCTTTATAGGCAAGTAACTGACTGTTTAATGAAGCCACATAAAAAGTCGCGTCTTGTGGCTCGATTTCCATTTCAGTTTTACGGCGTGCGGTAAATAAAGCACGGTTAAAATCCGCTTCCGCCATGTCTTTAGGGCAGTTAACAAAGACCTGCTCGATTAGGGGTTCCATGCCCGCTGCTTGTGCGCCAAGCACGGTCGAATTAACCGGCACAGTGCGCCAACCCGCCGCAGCCAAGCCTTGTTCTGCTAAGTATTTCTCTAGGCTGTTACGCGCGGCGTCTGCTTTAGCGGGCTCTTGGTTAAGGAAAATCATGCCCGCGGCGTAAATGTCTGCCAATGCAAAACCATTTTCCGAGGCAACGGCCTCTAGGAAAGCGTGCGGTTTTTTGATTAGAAGACCACAACCATCGCCGGTACAACAGTCCGCCGCAACACCACCGCGGTGTGTCATATTGGCCAAAGACTCGATAGCCGTTTGGACAACCCAGTGACTTGGTTTATCGTCCATGTTAGCGATCAAACCAAAACCACAGTTCTCCTTCTCAAACTCTGGAGAGTAGAGGCCTTTCAGATTCAGGCCTGGGTGCGATTGTAATGGATTCATAATCAGTTCCTGTTTATTCATCCGCTTGCAAATCCGTGCTTAATAATTGATTTGTAAGCGATTTATTTATTTAGACGCGTTTAAAATAAAATTGGGCGCGAGATTATACTTTAGATAGCCGCCAGTTGGCAATTTTAACGATTGCTGATATGAATTGCCAGATAAGGCGTGCCTAAATGTTTGATTTCCTAGGGTGGGGTATTGAAAAGCGGCTTTTAGAGGAGTCTTGTCCGGCGTGACGCGGTTTTGAAAGGGGTGTGTTTTTGCAAAGAAGGCTTGTTATTACCGTGATTTGACGGCTAAAAAAGCAAAAAGCCCGGTGCGAATTTTTCCGCACCGGGCTTTTTATGGACTTGATAGTTGATTATTTTTTAATAAGACTGACGCCGTCCATCTCTTGCGGTTGTGGGATGCCCATTAAATCAAGAATGGTAGGCATGACATCCGGTAAACGGCCGCCTTCGCGAAGCGTTACATTTTGCGGGCCAAAGTAGGCCAATGGCACAGGGAAAGTTGTGTGTGATGTAAATGGTTCGCCAGTTTCTGGGTCTTGAAGCATTTCGATGTTACCGTGGTCAGCGGTAACAATGCATTGCCCGCCGGCCTTCTCGATGGCTTCCAAAATTTGTCCCAGCGCAGTGTCAACGGCTTCCACGGCTTTAATACAGGCCTCCAAAATACCCGTATGGCCAACCATGTCTGGGTTTGCAATGTTGCAAATGAAGGTGTCGTAGATGCCAGAACCAATTGCTTCGACCAGTTTTTCGGTCAATTCTGGCACTGACATCTCTGGTTGTAGGTCATAGGTTCGTACTTTAGGTGAAGGCACTAAAATACGGTCTTCACCTTTGTAAGGGGCTTCAATGCCGCCATTTAAGAAGAAGGTGACGTGTGCGTATTTTTCGGTTTCTGCTATGCGTAGCTGACGTAGATTGTGGTTTGCAATCACTTCACCAAAAGTGTTTTTTAAGTTGCTTGGACGATAAGCGATACTGGCACCAAATTTCTCAAAGTTTTTGTGGTATTCGGTAAGGGTAACAAATGCAGAAAGCAGAGGGGTTGCGCAGCGATGGAACTCGGCAAAATCATTAAGAATAAATGCGCGAGTTAATTGACGCGCACGGTCAGAACGGAAGTTCATGAAAATCATCGAGTCGCCATCTTTGATTTTGTTCTTTTTGCCCTTTTCGTTCAGAATCACGGTTGGTTGCACAAATTCATCTGTTTCGCCGCGTGCGTAAGCCATTTCAACGGCTTGACGTGCGCTATCCGCTTTAAATGCGCCTTGTGCGCAACAAATTAATTCATACGCTTCTTGAGTACGTTCCCAGCGGTTGTCGCGGTCCATCGCGTAAAAACGGCCTATAATCGAACCGATTTGTATATTGCCGTTGAGTTCGGTAATGAATGCTTCAATTTGGTCAATGTAGCGCAAAGCACTTTGCGGTGCGGTATCACGGCCGTCGGCAAAGATATGCAATACGGTTTTTGCGCCCATCTCCGCGCACAGTTTAAGCGCGGCTTGAATGTGTTCGATATGCGCGTGGACGCCACCGTCGGAAAGTAAACCAATGATATGAACTTTGCGTTCGCGTTGATTGGCTTTGTCAATTGCGGCATGCAGTGCGTGATTATTGAAGAATCGACCGTCATCAATGTCTTTTTGAATGCGAGTCAACTCTTGGTAGACCACTCGGCCTGCGCCAAGATTGGTGTGCCCAACTTCTGAATTGCCCATTTGACCGACAGGTAAGCCGACATCTAATCCAGATGTGCTGATAAGTGTGTTTGGATTATTGGCAATGAGTTTATCGAAGTTTGGGGTATTGGCTTGTGCGATGGCGTTGTGTGCAACTTCTTCGCGATGACCCCAGCCATCAAGAATAATCAACCCAGTTGGTCGGTGTGCAATTTTGATTTTTGGCTTTAGCTCTTGGCCCATAGTGTTCATACCATATTTAAAAAATTTACGTAAATTCCGTTTATTGTAGCGATTTACGCTGTTAAAATCATCAGGTTTGATTTTACTCTCGCAAAGGATCCTGAATGTTTAGTGAATTTATGCAAGAACAGATGTTTCTGTTTATTGCGCTACTGGTAGTGATAGTCATGCTGGCTTATAGCTATGTAGGCGATAAAATTGCCGGGTTTAAAACGGTGGGTGCGGATGAAGCGATTCGTTTGTACAATGATGACGCGTTTGTTTTGGATGTGCGTTCATCCGGTGAATATCGTGATGGTTATATCGGTAACGCGACCAATATTTCGGTTGGCGAGTTGGCGAGTAAGTTGTCGCAATTGCCTAAAGACAAAAGCGCACCCATTTTAGTGTATTGCTTGAGTGGTGGTCGTTCGTCGCGCGCGGCAATGACCTTGGTCAAAGACGGTTACACCGCTGTTCACAATTTACGCGGCGGTATCACTGCGTGGAAAGCGGCAGGATTGCCTGTTGGGCGTGAACGTTCAAAAAAAAACAAAAACAAGTCAAACAGCTAAAACAGCCGGTGTTGATTAAGGAGCAAGATATGCCACAAGTTGTAATCTATCTCACTCGTAGCTGCCCATTTTGTAATATGGCCAAGCGTTTGCTTGACGGCAAGGGTGTGCAGTATGAAGTGATTGATATCGGTAATGACCGTGATGCCTGGGCGGCGCTCGAAGCCAAGACTGGCCGTAACACCGTGCCACAAATTTACATTGGCGAGCATCATGTGGGAGGGTTTGATGATCTTTCCGCTGCGGATAAACGTGGTCAGCTTGATACTCTGTTAAATGGTTAAGCCGTCGCGCAGTTGATGGGAATTTTAAGGCAAGCTTTGGCTTGCCTTTGTGCTTTTTAACTAAGGGCTTTTGCGCTTAGTGACTGAATCAAATTTAGGAAAAAATTATGTCTGAACAACAAGTGTTTTCAATCCAAAAAATCTACACCAAAGATATCTCGTTTGAATCACCAAACACGCCAGAACTGTTTACTACAAATTTTCAGCCACAGTTGGCGGTTGATTTAAATGTGGAAAGTTCAAAATTAGGAGAGGATGTTTTTCACGTTGTTTTGCGCGTCACTGCGACGACTAAAGTTGAAGATAAAACCGCATTTTTATGCGAGGTCGAACAAGCAGGTATTTTTACACTGAAAGGTTTTGAAGAAGCCGAGCTAGGTTATTTATTAGGCTCAGGTTGTCCAAATACACTGTTCCCGTACGCTCGTGAAGTGGTATCGGACTTGGTTCAGCGCGGTGGTTTTCCGCAGTTGTTGTTGGAGCCGGTTAATTTTGACGCGATGTATCACAGTCATTTACAAAGTCAGCAGAATGCTCAGCAGCCAACCGCACAATAGTCGATAAGGTGATTGGATTGGTGAACCGATGAGTGACCTAACGATGCAGAAAATTGCGGTTTTAGGTGCTGGCGCTTGGGGTACAGCGTTGGCGATGCATCTTTCGCGTGTTGGTCATGCGGTCACGCTTTGGACGCATTCCGAAGAGAGTGCTCGGCAGCTTGATGCCGAGCGTGAAAATCGGCGTTATCTTAAAAGTTGTTGTTTTCCTGAAGGTTTACAAATCAGTGCTAATTTAGCGCAAGCAGTTGCTGGGGTGGACGGCATTTTGTTGGTTGTGCCTAGTCACGTGTTTCGTGAGGTGCTGCAGCAGTTGGCACCCCTTTTAGGAGCAACGCCTTTGCATTTTGCTTGGGCAACCAAAGGCTTCGAGCCGGATTCATTGCTGCTTTTGCATAAGGTGGCTAATCAGATATTGGGCGCGCAAACACCATGGGCTGTCCTGTCTGGTCCGACATTTGCCGAAGAGGTGGCACATGGTCTGCCGACAGCAATGGTTAGTGCTTCTAAATACCTTGAAGAAGCCGAGTTTTGGGCGCAAGCGTTTCATCATCAAAACTTTCGTATGTATACGCAAAGTGATGTGGTTGGTGTTGAAGTGGGTGGCGCTTATAAGAATATCATGGCCATCGCTACTGGGGTTTCGGATGGATTGGGCTTGGGCGCGAATGCACGAGCCGCTTTGATTTCGCGGGGTATGGCGGAGATGATGCGCTTAAGTATGGCGCTGGGTGGGCAGACTGAAACCATGATGGGCTTAGCTGGTTTAGGTGATTTGGTGTTGACGTGTACCGATGATTTGTCACGAAATCGCCGCTTTGGTTATCAATTAGCGCAGCCTAATGCTCAAGTTGATGAGGTTCTCGCTAGTATTGGGCAAGTGGTCGAAGGTGTTAAAGCTGTGCGGGCTGTACAGCAAATAGCAGAACGTCTAGATTTGGATTTGCCGATTATGCAGCAGGTATTTCGATTGGTTGAAAGTCAAATCAGTCCGCAGCAAGCGGCGCAAGCGTTGCTTGCGCGCGATGGCAAACCGGAAACTGATTAAGCGGTTTATTTTAAAGACATGCTAAAGTCGAGTTGCCGCCAAGCTTCATAGGCCATTACTGATACCGCGTTGGCGAGATTTAGGCTGCGGCCGCCTGGCACCATTGGAATGGTTAGACGTTGTTCAAAAGGTAGGCTTTCAATAACTTCTTTTGGTAAGCCTCGGCTTTCCGGACCAAATAAAAACGCATCGCCGTCTTGAAAGGTTTCATCGGTATAATAACGTGTGGTTTTAGTGGTGAGCGCGAAGACCCGGTTGGGTTGTATGGTTGCCAAACACGCTTGCAAATTGGCATGTTCATGCACATTGGCCAGTTCGGCGTAATCCAGTCCGGCACGGCGTACTTTTTTTTCGCTCAAATCAAACATGATCGGATGGATTAAATGTAAATGTGCGCCCATATTGGCGCTCAGGCGAATCAAGGCGCCGGTGTTTTGCGGAATTTCCGGCTCATAAAGAATAATATGCAACATAATTAGGAAGTCATCTATATGGATTTGTCAGTCAATATCTGTGGTATTCAGTTTCAAAACCCGGTGGCAATGGCCTCTGGGAATGCTGGATACGGCATAGAATACCAGTCAGTTTGCGGCTTTTCCAATAAGGATGTCGGTGCGGTGTTTTTAAAAGGCACGACCTTAGAGCCCAAACTGGGTAATAAGCCGGAGCGCGTCATGGAGTCACCAAGCGGTTTGCTTAACTCAGTCGGTCTGCAAAATCCAGGTGCACGTGAAGTGATTGCCAAGTACTTGCCGAAGCTGGATATGAGTGCAACGCAGTTCATCATCAATGTGTCCGGTTCATCCATCGAAGAGTATGTGGAAGTGGTTCGTCTGTTTGATCAAACCGCATTGCCGGCAATGGAAATTAATATCTCTTGTCCAAACGTCAAAAAGGGCGGTGCGGCCTTTGGCAATGATCCAGAAATGGCGGCGCGGGTGGTTGAGGCGTGTCGTGCAGCGACCAGTAAACCTTTGATTGTGAAGTTGTCACCAAATCAGACTGATATTGCCGAAGGGGCGCGTCGAGTGATTGATGCTGGTGCCGATGCGTTGTCGGCGATTAATACGTTGATGGGGATGCAGATTGACATTCACAGCCAGCGCCCGACATTGGGGAATAATCAAGGCGGTCTATCTGGTCCAGCAATTAAACCGGTTGCACTGTTGAAAGTGCATCAGGTCTATCAGGTTGCTAAGCAGCACAATATTCCAATTATCGGTTTGGGTGGTATCGCCAGTGCAGAAGATGCCATTGAGTTTTTCTTGGCAGGTGCGTCGATGGTCGCGATTGGGACAGCGGTGGCGAAAGATCCGTTGATTGTCAAAAAAGTGAATAAAGGGATTGCCAAATACCTTAAACAGCATAATTTAAACTCGGTCGCTGAGTTGACTGGCCGCTTGCAATTAAATACCGATACCGTACTTTGTGGTTAGGAAGACTTAATTTTGCGTCACTTTACATAAACCGAGTAAACATTTTAAATCAACCAGGTGTCTTACGACACGGGGTTTACATTCATAAAGAAAAATTAAAGTCATATGAAATCAGTACAAGAACAGTTAGCGATTATTAAACGTGGTGCAGAAGAAATTCTCGTCGAAAAAGAACTTATTGAACGTTTAGAGAGCGGGAAGCCGTTACGTGTTAAAGCGGGTTTTGATCCAACAGCGCCGGATTTACACCTAGGTCACACGGTACTGATTAATAAGCTCAAGCAGTTTCAGGATTTAGGCCACGAAGTGTTGTTTTTAATTGGTGATTTCACCGCGATGATTGGCGATCCGACCGGTAAAAGTGCAACGCGCCCTCCATTGTCAGTGGAAGCGATTGCTAAAAATGCCGAAACTTATAAAGAACAGGTTTTCAAAATTTTGGATCCAGCCAAAACCACCGTTATGTTTAACTCCGAGTGGATGGGTCAGATGTCCGCGGCGGATATGATTAAACTGGCTGCGACGCAAACGGTTGCGCGTATGTTGGAACGTAACGATTTTGAAGATCGTTACAAGTCAGGCACGCCGATAGCGATTCATGAATTTTTGTATCCATTAGTTCAAGGTTACGATTCGGTTGCGATGGATGCGGATATCGAATTAGGTGGAACCGACCAGAAGTTTAACTTGCTAATGGGGCGTACCCTGCAGAGTCATTATGGCAAGAAGCCACAATGCACCTTAACCATGCCGATTCTGGAAGGTTTGGATGGTGTGCAGAAAATGTCGAAATCATTGGGTAACTATATCGGTATTAAAGACGAGCCGAACGATATGTTTGGTAAAGTGATGTCGGTTTCCGATGAATTAATGTGGCGTTATTATGAACTACTGTCATTCGAATCGCTTGAAACGATCGAAGGATTGAAGCAGGCGGTCGCCAATGGCGAGAACCCGCGTAATGTTAAAGTGAAATTAGCGTTGGAGCTGATTGCTCGTTTCCATTCCGAAGAAGCGGCGCAGGCAGCGTTAAAAGATTTTGAAACCAAATTCTCTAAGAACGCGATTCCAGATGAGATGCCGGAAGTGACTTTGGAAGGTGAGATGCCCTTGGCGAACTTATTAAAAGAAGCTGGATTGGTGCAAACCACGTCTGAAGCGCATCGCATGACACAGCAAGGCGCAGTAAAGATTAATGGTGAGAAAGTCGAAGACTCTCGACAATTAATGCCGGGCGGAACAACTTCAGTTTATCAAGTGGGTAAACGTAAATTTGCTCGAGTCACTATCCATTAAACCATTATTGAGCTAATTACCTTTTTAAAGCCGCTATTCCAAGCGGCTTTATTGGTTTTAAGGGGGAGAAAAAAGCAAGTTTGGCGGGCGTGCTGTGCATAACCCTGTGGATAAAGTGTGAGTTTGTGGGTATAAGGGTGTTTGGTAAAAGAAATCCGTAATAAAAGCAAAAAAAGCGAAAAAAGGGGTTGCGTTGTTTTGTGAAATGCCTAGAATACGCACCTGTCTTGAGGGGGAAGCGAAACGCGGAACAGAAAGACGAGAAAAATTGAAGTTAAGTGGTTGATTTACTTGAGGTTGTTTTAGAGGGTTCTCTAAGCGGTTTTGAGGTAAAGAAACGATTTAACGGGTCGTAAAAAAGTAGAACGACAAAATTTTTTGAAAAAAGTTTGAAAAAACATTTGACAAGAAATTAACTCTTCTATAAAATGCGCGGCCTACCAACGAGGAACGCACAGCGAACCAAGTTGAAGCTCTTTAAAAATTAGGTAATTCAGAGATAATTTATGTGGAAGCTCCCTTAGTGAGTAACCGCAAAAAAATCTCGAAATTTATGACAATATGTACTTGGTAATGAATAATTTATTATTTATTTATCATGCTTACTTTGTCAATTCCGAGTGTTAAATATTCGTGAGAACGAATCGAAATACATCTAGCAAGATTAAACTGAAGAGTTTGATCCTGGCTCAGAATGAACGCTGGCGGCAGGCCTAACACATGCAAGTCGGACGGTAGCAGAAGAGAGCTTGCTCTCTTGCTGACGAGTGGCGGACGGGTGAGTAATGCTTAGGAATCTACCCTTTAGTTGGGGACAACGTATGGAAACGTACGCTAATACCGAATACGCTCTACGGAGTAAAGGTGGCCTCTACATGTAAGCTATCGCTAAAGGATGAGCCTAAGTGAGATTAGCTAGTTGGTAAGGTAAAGGCTTACCAAGGCGACGATCTCTAGCTGGTTTGAGAGGATGATCAGCCACACTGGGACTGAGACACGGCCCAGACTCCTACGGGAGGCAGCAGTGGGGAATATTGGACAATGGGCGAAAGCCTGATCCAGCCATGCCGCGTGTGTGAAGAAGGCCCGAGGGTTGTAAAGCACTTTCAGTTGGGAGGAAGATTGTGTCGCTAATATCGGCATGGTTTGACGTTACCTTCAGAAGAAGCACCGGCTAACTCTGTGCCAGCAGCCGCGGTAATACAGAGGGTGCAAGCGTTATTCGGAATTACTGGGCGTAAAGCGCGCGTAGGCGGATTGTTAAGTCAGATGTGAAAGCCCCGGGCTCAACCTGGGAACGGCATTTGATACTGGCAATCTTGAGTTTAGTAGAGGGAAGGGGAATTCCAGGTGTAGCTGTGAAATGCGTAGATATCTGGAGGAACATCAGTGGCGAAGGCGCCTTCCTGGACTAAAACTGACGCTGAGGTGCGAAAGCGTGGGTAGCAAACGGGATTAGATACCCCGGTAGTCCACGCCGTAAACGATGTCAACTAGCTGTTGGCCTTATTAAAAAGGTTAGTAGCGAAGCTAACGCGATAAGTTGACCGCCTGGGGAGTACGGTCGCAAGATTAAAACTCAAAGGAATTGACGGGGGCCCGCACAAGCGGTGGAGCATGTGGTTTAATTCGATGCAACGCGAAGAACCTTACCATCCCTTGACATGCCAAGAAGTTTCCAGAGATGGAGATGTGCCTTCGGGAACTTGGACACAGGTGCTGCATGGCTGTCGTCAGCTCGTGTCGTGAGATGTTGGGTTAAGTCCCGCAACGAGCGCAACCCTTATCATTAGTTGCTACCATTTAGTTGAGAACTCTAATGAGACTGCCGGTGATAAACCGGAGGAAGGCGGGGACGACGTCAAGTCATCATGGCCCTTATGGGATGGGCTACACACGTGCTACAATGGGGGGTACAAAGAGCAGCTAGCTGGCAACAGTGTGCGAATCTCAAAAAACCTCTCGTAGTCCGGATTGGAGTCTGCAACTCGACTCCATGAAGTCGGAATCGCTAGTAATCGCGAATCAGAATGTCGCGGTGAATACGTTCCCGGGCCTTGTACACACCGCCCGTCACACCATGGGAGTGGATTGCAAAAGAAGTAGGTAGCTTAACCTTTTGGAGGGCGCTTACCACTTTGTGGTTCATGACTGGGGTGAAGTCGTAACAAGGTAGCCGTAGGGGAACCTGCGGCTGGATCACCTCCTTTAAGATAAAAAGGTTACGAGTTAAGGCGAGCTTTCACATAAATTCTTTCTGAATTACCAAAATTAGGGGCTATAGCTCAGCTGGGAGAGCGCCTGCCTTGCACGCAGGAGGTCTGCGGTTCGATCCCGCATAGCTCCACCAATTTACCTGAGTTGGTTAAGACGGACTCAGCGATTGGGTCTGTAGCTCAGTTGGTTAGAGCGCACCCCTGATAAGGGTGAGGTCGGTGGTTCAAATCCACCCAGACCCACCAATTCCACAGTAAGCCTGTTAATAAAGTTTTAGCGTAAAAGCTAAGAAATTATTAACAGTTTTATTTTGAAGTTGAGAAGAGAATGTTATAATTCCGCTTCTCAGTTGCTCAAAACTGAAGTTCTTTAAAAATTTGGAATAATGTTTGTTATGACAGCCGAATGTCATAATAACGAGATTGAATGATCTCCAATCATTCAATCAATTGCTGGATTGTTAATCGCAAGTTAACAATCGAAAGTAATAGGTAACGCAATACTTAATTGAGAATACTCAAGTGTATTTGTGTCAGCGATGAATCTTAGTCATTGTCAACTTATTAGGCTTTAATTGAAAGACTTTTGGATGGTGCATTATTTTAGCAAGTAATGGATCAGATGAAGAAAGCCCCTGCGACACAAAAGGTTAAGGTTATTTTTGAGTTGTATAGTTAAGTGACTAAGCGTACACGGTGGATGCCTAGGCGGTAGAAGGCGATGAAGGACGTGATAGCCTGCGAAAAGCAACGGTGAGGTGGCAAATACCCTATGACCCGTTGATCTCCGAATGGGAAAACCCATCCTTAATGGATATCCTGCTTGCAGGAAGCTAACCCGGGGAACTGAAACATCTAAGTACCCGGAGGAAAAGAAATCAACCGAGATTCCCTAAGTAGCGGCGAGCGAACGGGGACCAGCCCTTAAGCCATTATTAAGTTAGTAGAATCGTCTGGAAAGTCGAACGATACAGGGTGATAGTCCCGTATACGAAAACTTATTAGTGGTGAAATCGAGTAGGACGGGACACGAGAAATCCTGTTTGAAGACGGGGGGACCACCCTCCAAGGCTAAATACTCTCTACCGACCGATAGTGAACCAGTACCGTGAGGGAAAGGCGAAAAGAACCCCAGAAGGGGAGTGAAATAGAACCTGAAACCGTGTACGTACAAGCAGTGGGAGCCTCCTTGAGGGGTGACTGCGTACCTTTTGTATAATGGGTCAGCGACTTACGTTATGTAGCAAGGTTAACCGAATAGGGGAGCCGTAGGGAAACCGAGTCTTAACTGGGCGAATAGTTGCATGGCGTAGACCCGAAACCGGGCGATCTATCCATGGCCAGGTTGAAGGTGCCGTAACAGGTACTGGAGGACCGAACCCACGTATGTTGAAAAATGCGGGGATGAGCTGTGGATCGGAGTGAAAGGCTAATCAAGCTCGGAGATAGCTGGTTCTCCTCGAAAACTATTTAGGTAGTGCCTCATGTCTTACTGTTGGGGGTAGAGCACTGTTATGGTCTAGCGGTCCGTCAAGGATTAGCAGCCCATTGCAAACTCCGAATACCAACAAGTACAATCATGGGAGACAGACTGCGGGTGCTAACGTCCGTTGTCAAGAGGGAAACAACCCAGACCGCCAGCTAAGGTCCCTAAACACTGCTCAGTGGGAAAGGATGTGGGAAGGCTCAGACAGTCAGGAGGTTGGCTTAGAAGCAGCCACCCTTTAAAGAAAGCGTAATAGCTCACTGATCGAGTCGGCCTGCGCCGAAGATTTAACGGGGCTAAGCAGTGTACCGAAGCTGCGGATGCACATAGTGCATGGTAGAGGAGCGTTCTGTAAGCCTGCGAAGGGGCATTGTAAAGTGTCCTGGAGGTATCAGAAGTGCGAATGCTGACATAAGTAGCGATAAAGGGTGTGAAAAGCACCCTCGCCGAAAGACCAAGGTTTCCTACGCAACGTTAATCGACGTAGGGTTAGTCGGCCCCTAAGGCGAGGCAGAAATGCGTAGTCGATGGGAAGTAGGTTAATATTCCTACACTTTTTGTAACTGCGATGGAGGGACGGAGAAGGCTATGCCAGCCTGGCGATGGTTGTCCAGGTTCAAGGTTGTAGGCATGTATCTTAGGCAAATCCGGGATACTTTATGCTGAGAACTGATAACGAGCTCTATTTTGAGCGAAGTGGTTGATGCCATGCTTCCAAGAAAATCTTCTAAGCTTCAGGTTACAAAAAACCGTACCCCAAACCAACACAGGTGGTCAGGATGAGAATTCCAAGGCGCTTGAGAGAACTCGGGTGAAGGAACTAGGCAAAATAACACCGTAACTTCGGGAGAAGGTGTGCCCCTGCGGGTGACGAGACTTGCTCTCTGAGCTAGTGGGGGTTGCAGAGACCAGGTGGCTGCAACTGTTTACTAAAAACATAGCACTGTGCAAAATCGAAAGATGACGTATACGGTGTGACGCCTGCCCGGTGCCGGAAGGTTAATTGATGGGGTTAGCGCAAGCGAAGCTCTTGATCGAAGCCCCGGTAAACGGCGGCCGTAACTATAACGGTCCTAAGGTAGCGAAATTCCTTGTCGGGTAAGTTCCGACCTGCACGAATGGCGTAATGATGGCCACACTGTCTCCACCCGAGACTCAGCGAAATTGAACTCGCAGTTAAGATGCTGCGTACCCGCGGCTAGACGGAAAGACCCCGTGAACCTTTACTACAGCTTTGCACTGGACTTTGACCTTACTTGTGTAGGATAGGTGGGAGGCTATGAAACGATGACGCCAGTTGTCGTGGAGCCGTCCTTGAAATACCACCCTGGTAATGTTGAGGTTCTAACCTCGGGCAGTGAATCCTGCTCAGGGACAGTGTATGGTGGGTAGTTTGACTGGGGCGGTCTCCTCCTAAAGTGTAACGGAGGAGCGCGAAGTTACCCTCAGCACGGTCGGACATCGTGCAATGAGCGCAAGAGTATAAGGGTGATTGACTGCGAGACTGACACGTCGAGCAGGTACGAAAGTAGGTTCTAGTGATCCGGTGGTTCTGTGTGGAAGGGCCATCGCTCAACGGATAAAAGGTACTCCGGGGATAACAGGCTGATACCGCCCAAGAGTTCATATCGACGGCGGTGTTTGGCACCTCGATGTCGGCTCATCACATCCTGGGGCTGAAGTCGGTCCCAAGGGTATGGCTGTTCGCCATTTAAAGTGGTACGCGAGCTGGGTTTAGAACGTCGTGAGACAGTTCGGTCCCTATCTGCCGTGGGCGTTGGAGAATTGAGATGGGCTGCTCCTAGTACGAGAGGACCGGAGTGGACGAACCGCTGGTGTTCCAGTTGTCATGCCAATGGCATTGCTGGGTAGCTATGTTCGGAAAGGATAACCGCTGAAAGCATCTAAGCGGGAAACCTGCATCAAGATGAGTTCTCCCTAGACTTTAAGTCTTCTGAAGGGCCGTTGGAGACTACGACGTTGATAGGCAAGGTGTGGAAGTGCAGTAATGTATGAAGCTAACTTGTACTAATTACCCGTGAGGCTTAACTATACAACTCAAAAGTAACTTTTGTCGTGCGAACGAGAGAGTGAAGATGAGGGCTAAGATTTAGAGATGGCATAAATACCTTGAGTGTTTAAGGTTAAGTAAGTTACCCCTATTAAAAACAGCAATTGCAAAACATTATTTCAAACCTATTTGCCGTGTTGGCGAGCGTGAAACAAAGCGACCCAGCACAGCACACCGAATTGCTTGGTGACAATAGCGAGATGGACCCACCTGATCCCATACCGAACTCAGAAGTGAAACGTTTCAGCGCCGATGGTAGTGTGGGAGTTCCCATGTGAGAGTAGGTCATCGCCAAGCTTATATCCTAAAAACCGCTGACTCCTTCCGAGCAGCGGTTTTTTTTTGCCTAAAATTCTGGTTTATGCTTTTTTATCTGAAAAATGACGTAAACGTAATAAGATGACTCTTTAATTAACAAATGATTATTGCGCAATGTTTCGCTCTCTTGAATTATTACACGCCGAGTTAACTCAGAATTTTCCAGACTTAGATTTGGCCTTGTTTACAACGCTGGATTCCACAAATGGTTTTTTAAAAGCACTCCCTGAGCGACAAGCCACGCTCTGTTATACACAGCAACAAATGGCGGGTTATGGCCAGCAACAACGTAAATGGCATTCTGATAATCGAGATTTAACCTTTAGTTTGTTGTTGCCGGTTCCCGTTTCCGTTACCCATTTAAGCGGTTTATCGCCATTGATTGCTTTGACTGTTTTAGATTCATTGCGCACTCATTTGGGAATTGATGCCTATTTCAAGTGGCCTAACGATATGCTTCTTGTTCAGCATGGCTGTTTAGGTAAGCTCGGGGGGATATTGTTAGAAGTGAAGCATGTCGATGCTGCAGGTGTGTGGTTAATTATTGGCATTGGATTAAATGCTGACAGTGATGAGATGGTATTTAGCGAGCGCAATTCGGTTCCGAGTTTTGCAAAAGTAGGTTGTGGCCTTGCTAATTTTGAGCAAAAGAGATTAAGACAATTTTTCGTTGGCTTAATTGAGGCGTTAATTTGTCTAAGTGCCAATTATTGCCAGGATTCATTTGAAAAACAGTACTTATCCCTGAAAAAGCGCGATTATTTTGCTGTCGGTGAAAACGTATTTGTGTATGATACGGGCTCGGTACAGCAGGGCTTGTATCAAGGTCTGAATAGCGCGGGAGAGTTATTAGTGCGCATTAATGACACCTTACACAAATATCATTCAGGATCGGTCTCAATTAGGCCATGTAATGAACTATGAATAGAATTTTTATCGATGTCGGCAACAGCCGTATCAAATATGCTGTCTCTGAAGACGGTCATTATGAGTATCTTGGCGCGGAACTGGTGCAAGATTTTTTAGCCAACATTGAACAATCGCTTTTTGCAGAAGTGAATGATATAGACGAAGTTTACTTTTCAACGGTTGGTAGTTTGCAAAATTTGGATGAGTTAACGTCTGCAATTCAGCAGCATTGGAATATTATTCCTACTCAACTCAATGCGCAGCGTAGTTGCTGCGGTTTAACCTCTGGTTATGCAGATTTTCATAAATTGGGGAGTGATCGTTGGTTGGCAATGCAAGGTGCTTTAGCCATAACGACGCAACCGTTTATTGTTGTTGATGCCGGTACTGCTTTAACCATTGATGCCGTGATTGATGGGCAGCATAAGGGTGGTTTTATTGTTCCAGGTTTAAGCACCATGCATAATTCTTTGGCTACTGGAACGGCGCTCTTAGAGATGCCAACAAATAACGATTTACCGGAAGACATGTCACAAAACTTATTGGCGAACAATACGGCGAGTGCAGTCTTGGCAGGTACCTTATATATGTCCGCTGCCTTTGTTAACCAAGTGGTCGTTGATTTAAACCAGCAACTGCAGACACAGTTTAAATTGTTTTTAACAGGCGGCGATGCGGCCCAGTTGGCATCCCTTTTGGACTACCAGTACAGCTACATTCCAGACTTGGTTTTGCATGGAATGTGCAGTGTTGTTGAGTCGGTAAAAAAATCATAATTTTTTTAAAAAAAGGCGTTGACAGTATTCTTGGATTCCTTATAATACGCACCATCTCGCCGACATAGCACAACTGGTAGTGCAACTGATTTGTAATCAGTAGGTTGGGGGTTCAAGTCCCTCTGTCGGCACCATTATTTTGAAGCCCGCAACCTTATCAAGGTTGTGGGCTTTTTGCGTTAAGCGGCCTTACATTGTACTGCTTTAAACTGAACTGCTATAATGCACGGGTTTAATTTTTAGAAATCGGAAGACCGAATGGAACAACAATCAAGTTATACCAAAGAAGAACTATTGTCTTGTGGACGCGGCGAACTTTTCGGCCCAGGTAATGCGCAGTTACCTTTACCGCCGATGTTGATGATTGATCGTATTACGCATATCTCGGAAGAGGGTGGTGCATACGGTAAAGGGCAGATTCGTGCGGAATTAGATATCACCAGTGATTTATGGTTCTTTGAATGCCACTTTAACGAAGATCCTGTTATGCCGGGTTGTTTAGGCTTAGATGCGATGTGGCAGCTAATCGGTTTCTTCTTAGGTTGGACCGGTGGGCCAGGTCGCGGACGTGCCTTAGGTTCGGGCGAAGTTAAATTCTATGGCCAAGTTTTACCGAAAGCCAAGAAAGTAGAATATGTCATTGATATGAAGCGCGTCATCAAGCGTAAGCTTTATATGGGCATGGCTGACGCGAAATTGTTCGTTGATGGTCGTGAAATTTACAGTGCCGCTGATTTAAAAGTTGGTTTATTTACGAATACGGATGCATTTTAAGTTATGAAAAGAGTCGTCATTACCGGGATTGGGATTGTTTCAAGCCTAGGAAACAATAAGGAAGAAGTTACTAACTCTTTAAAAAATGGCCAGTCAGGGATTGTCTTTGCTCCTGAATATGCAGAAAACGGCTTACGCTCACAAGTTCATGGCGCGATTAAGAATTTAGATTTTGCTGAGCATATAGATCGTAAGCAACTGCGTTTTATGGGCGATGCGGCAGCTTATTCTTACATCGCGATGCAACAAGCGGTGAAGGACTCTGGTTTAACCGAGGAACAAATGTCTCATCCTCGTGTTGGTTTAGTTGCCGGTTCTGGCGGCGGTTCTAACTCGAATTCGACCGAGGCGGTCGCCATTGCAAAAGAGAAAGGCGTTCGTCGTGTGGGCCCTTATATGGTTACCCGTACTATGGGTTCCACGGTTTCAGCCTGTTTGGCAACGCCTTTTAAAATTAAAGGTATTAACTATTCAATCAGTTCTGCGTGTTCGACTTCAGCACACTGCATCGGTACCGCAGTAGAGCAAATTCAACTGGGTAAACAAGATATTGTTTTCGCCGGTGGCGGTGAAGAGTTGCATTGGACCATGTCTGTTTTGTTTGATGCGATGGGTGCCCTGTCGAGCAAATACAATGAAACCCCAGAAAAAGCATCACGCGCTTATGATGCGGATCGCGACGGTTTTGTTATCGCCGGCGGTGGTGGTATGGTCGTGGTTGAAGAATTGGAACACGCGCTAGCACGTGGAGCTAAAATCTACGCTGAAATTACCGGTTACGGTGCCAACTCCGATGGCTACGACATGGTCGCACCCTCCGGTGAAGGCGCGGTTCGTTGTATGCAGATGGCCTTGTCGACAGTGCAAGGCGCGGTAGATTACATTAACCCGCATGGGACCTCAACTCCGGTCGGTGACACCAAAGAAGCGGCCGCGATTCGGGAAGTTTTTGGAGCTGATATTCCAAAAATCAGTTCAACCAAATCCATGTCTGGCCACTCATTAGGTGCAGCAGGTGTGCATGAATTTATCTACAGCCTAATGATGTTGGAGCACGATTTTATTGCACCGTCTATTAATGTAGATACCTTAGATGAACAGTGTGAAGGGATGCCAATAGTCACAGAGCGTATTGATAATGCTGGGTTAAATCGCATTATGAGTAACAGTTTTGGTTTTGGCGGAACTAACGCCAGTTTGGTTTTTGAGAGATACAAAGCTTAATCACTCTGTGTTTTTTTAAATAAAAAGCCGAGTCGGATTAATTTCGATTCGGCTTTTTGCTTTTAAGGTTTTTATTTTTCAGATTTACGCACTGCGTTTAACGGCACTGTTGATATTGAGAGCGATACATTCTGGCGCGTTCAGACACCTTTTTGGCTACAGGTGGTAACCACGCTTTTTGAAGGTAAGAGCGTTGTTTATAACCGGTGTGGCCTTCATGGTAAGCTAAATACAGTTTAAAAGGGTCGGTGCGGGAGATGCCAAGACGCTGAAAAGATTGATAGTTGTACCAGCCGATAAAGTCTAAAGCATCGTCAATATCATTGCGTTTTGCATTCCAACGGCCGGTTTTTTTCTGATAATCGTACCACGCAGCATCGGTTGCCTGAGCATAACCAAAAGCGGATGAACTACGTCCGATTGGAATCCCTAAAAAATACTCCATTTTAGGTTTAGCGTGCGGCTTAAAAGTCGATTCTTGATGTACAAAGGCCAATTGAATCCAAGGCGGAGTGCCCCAGCGTTTGAAGGAGTTTTGCGCCGCGTCAAACCAATCATCGTCGTAATAGAAAATAGAACAAATATCATCCAGTGTTTTTTTTGGTGGAGGGGTTGAACTACAGCCGGAAATTAACACTCCCATCACGGTTAGGTGGATACTCAGCCATAAGGTTTTAGTGATTCTCATCGAGATTTCCATAGTTAAAAGCCATGCGCTTAAAAACCTGCTGCTTACTATCAAGCAGTTCAATATACCAACGGCCTTGACGTGCGCTTGTCATCAGTTCTGTCGCGCTCAGTGATTGCAGTCCGGCCTCTAGTGAGAATTTACCTTTTTGGATAATTAAGCCGTCGTAGCGCCAGTGTAAGTATATCGTTTGAGGTTTATTCAAACTGAGTTGCGCGTTAAATTCAAGTGTCCGTAGGTACTTGGGCAAAATAATCGGTGATTTTTCAAACCTTTGCGAAAGTGATAACGGGAAATTCTGCCCTTGTGCACGAATTTGTGCCTGAACGATCTGCACGTTTGAATCGGGGATTATGGGGCTAAGCGGTGTTTTGTTTTCAGCAATCTGTGCAAATTGTTCTGCTCGGAACTGCATATCGGCGCGTTGCGCATCACTCATCAATCCTGTCGCGGTGGTGTTTGGACTAATGCTGTTTTGGAGTTGATGCACATTGGCTTGCTGATTCTGCTCATTAATCTGTTTTAACATCACTCCAGAAGTCGCTAAGCCGCCGAGCACCATAACCGTAAACCAAGCGATTCGATAACGCCAATTCGGTTTGGCCAAGAGCAATCGCTGGCTGTTGATATCTTCTTGTGAGACTTCCCAGCCTTGTGCAAAGTAATCCCGGAGACAAGCGTCTTGGCGAATGTCATGCGGCATATGGCTTAATGACTTGCCCGCTAAGCCATACCGATAACCGGTTTTGAAAGCACGCTGATGAGCAGGGTTTTCAGAATCGGCGATCGGCATAGGTACCTCGATTAGTCGTTTGCCTTTTGGTCAAACAGAGCGGCAGTAAAGTCTTTGCTATTGAATGGTCGTAAATCATCAATTTTTTCACCAACGCCAATAAAACGAATTGGCACTTGGCACTGCTCGGCCAAAGCATAAACGATGCCGCCTTTTGCAGTCCCGTCCAGTTTGGTTAAGGTAATGCCGCTGACGCCAACCGCTTCATGGAATTGCTTCGTTTGATTTAGTGCGTTCTGACCTGTTCCGGCATCAATCACCAGCATGACTTCGTGTGGCGCGCTGGCATCGACTTTCGCAATCACGCGTTTCACTTTTTTCAACTCTTCCATTAAGTTTGATTGCGTGTGTAAACGCCCGGCTGTATCGGCAATCAACACATCAATATTTTTCGCTTTGGCGGATTGCACCGCGTCATAAATAACGGCAGCGGAATCAGCGCCGGTTTTTTGCGAGATAACCGTCACATCGTTACGCTCTCCCCACGTTTGTAGTTGTTCGACCGCGGCGGCTCGAAAAGTATCCCCAGCAGCCAGCATCACCGATTTTCCTTCCATCTGAAAGCGTTTTGCTAACTTGCCGATGGTGGTTGTTTTGCCAACCCCATTGATACCAACCATTAAAATCACATAAGGCCCACGGTTGCTTTGTAGAAACGTGTCTATCTCTAATGGACGGCTCATTGGAGTAAGAATCGCCTGTAGCTGATTTTTAAGTGCATCAATCAACGCTTGCGGGTCTTTCAATTCTTTGCGTGAGACTTGGTCAGTCAAGTTTTTGATAATTCGATTAGTCGCTTCAATACCTACATCAGCGGTCAACAGAATCATTTCTAACTCATCGAGAAGGTCATCATCAATCTCTTTTTTGCCGAGAATCAAATTACTAAGACTGTCGGTAAAACTCTTCCGAGTTTTGCTTAAGCCCGCTTTTAAACGCGCAAAAAAGCCGCGTTTGGTTTCCGGTTGGTCTAGGTCAACCTCTGTCTCGGCTTTCGGTTCAGACTCCTGTTCCAACACAGGCTTAATGGCTGGTGTCGTTGGTTCTGAAAGCGGCGGCAACTGGGGTTCGCTTACCATCACGGTTTCTGGAACGACCGCTTGGTTTGGCAGGTCTATTTTATCCGGCGGGCTTGATGGCAGTTCGCGCTCTGCGACAATCGGCTGCTCAGAGGCTTCTGGCGCTTGGCTGAGCGTTTGTGTCTCGAGTGGCTGTTCGGTTTCAGGCGGGTTTTTCTTTTTACGGAAAAAGTTAAACATTGGGCAGAAGGTCCTGTTTCAGGGTTTATTAAGAGTCGTAATAAAATGCGTGCTTTATTATAAAGCAAAACGCAAACTAAGCTGTAAGCGTAGTGGCATGAAAGTAAGCTATTACGTTGTTAACTCGTGTAAATAGGATAAGCAATGACGAAAAAATGGGCAACAATCCTCCGTAAACCGGTATTTGGCGCGCTGGCTCTGAGCTTACTCAGCGGCTCAGCGTTCGCGCAAATTTCCGAATATCAATTGGATAATGGTATGCAAGTGGTGGTCAAACAAGATCATCGCGCACCCGTTGTGGTGCATCAAGTTTGGTACAAGGTCGGCTCCAATTTTGAACACAGTGGCGTGACCGGTATTTCCCATATGCTAGAGCACATGATGTTCAAGGGCACCAAAGAATTGAAACCAGGCGAGTTTTCCAAAAAAGTCGCGCAGATGGGGGCCAAAGAAAATGCCTTTACTTCCAGTGACTATACCGCTTATTACCAAGTGCTTGGTAAGCAGCATCTTGGTGAAGTGATGCGTTTGGAAGCGGACCGTATGCGTAACATCGTTTTAACCGATGAAGAGTTTCAGAAAGAGCGTGATGTGGTTACTGAGGAGCGCCGTTGGCGGGTTGAGGATAAACCAAACAGCAAGTTGTACGAACAGTTTAAAGCGGCCGCTTTTGTCAACAGTCCTGCGCACCACCCTGTTATTGGCTGGATGGCGGACATCCGTGATTGGACGGCACAAGATGCCCGTGATTGGTATCAACGTTGGTATGCGCCGAACAATGCAACCTTAGTGGTTGTGGGCGATGTCAATCCGGATGAGGTTTATCAGTTGGCGCAAAAATATTACGGGCCGACTAAATCAGAAATGATTCAACCGCCCAAGGCACAGAAAGAAATTGTGCAAGAGGGTGAACGTCGTATCAGTATGAAAGGAGCGACGAAGCTGCCGGAAATTCTGATGGGTTTTCACGCGCCAACTTTAGTTACCGCGGACGATGATGAACAGCGCGCCGAGGTGTTTGCCTTGAGTGTTCTGAGCGATATTTTGTCCGGTGATGATTCGGCACGTCTAACCAAAAACTTAGTGCGTGGTGCGCAAACTTTAGTGAGCGCCAGTGCCAGCTATGACCCAACTGACCGCCTCCAAACACTGTTTATTTTAAATGCGACACCGAGCGCCAATACCACGCCACAACAGGCAGAAGACGCGCTGTGGACGGAAATCAAAAAACTCCAGCAAGCGAAAATTAGCCAAGCAGAGTTGGATCGAGTTCTCGCTCAGGCTGAAGCGCAATACATCTATCATCAAGATTCGATTCAGTCGCAAGCGATTATCCTCGGTTCTTTGCTCAGTGTTGGATTGCCGTCAGATACCCTAGATAACTGGGTTGATAATTTACGTAAAGTGACTCCGGAGCTTATTCAACAGGTTGCGAATAAGTATTTTAGTGTTGATAAACAGACCGTAGCGACGTTACTCCCGAATGGTGAGCAGGCTAAGGAGAATGGTGGCGGGGCGCTACCAGGTAAAGGAGTTCATTAATGAAACAGCCACAAATTTTTCACGCTAGAACCTCGTTAACGGCAGCTTTGTTATTGTTTACTGGCCTGTTGCTGTTCAGTCAAATGAGTGTTGCCGCAGTCAAGATTGAATCTTGGATGACACCGCAGGGTGCCAAAGTGATGTATGTGTATTCGCCGCAATTACCGATGTTGGATATCGAGGTCAGTTTTGATGCGGGATCGACTCGTGATGGACAAGACTGGGGATTGGCCGCGTTTACAGCGGGGCTGATTGGTACCGCGACCAGCACACAAAACGAAAATCAAATTGCAGATAGCTTTAACCGTATCGGTGCGCAATTTGGCGGCAGTGCCGAACGCGATCGAGCCAGCTTTTCATTGCGTACATTGACGCGTCAAGACGTGATGCAGCAAGCCTTTCAACAGTATTTAATGGTATTGAGTGAAGCGCAATTCAAGCCCGAAATCATTGAGCGTGAGCGCGAACGCCTGCTCCTTGGGATTAAGCAAAAATCGGTTAATCCACAAGCGATGGCGAACGATTTACTTTGGGCGAATCTTTACCCAAATCACCCTTATGGTCATCCGACCAGCGGCGATGAGAAAACGGTTATGGGGTTGACGGCCAAGAAAATAGAGCAGTTCTATCGGCAGTATTATTCAGCGAATAACGCCGTGATTTCGATTGTGGGAGATGTCGATAAAGCCCGAGCGAGTGAGCTAGCGGAACAGTTGGCCAGCCACTTGCCACAAGGTGAAAAGCCCAAAGCGGTGAGCGCACCGCAAGCGTTAAGCCAAGCGAAAAAAATACAGCAGACATTTGCTTCTTCTCAAACCTATTACAGCTTGGCGCAACTGGGCATAGAGCGTGGTAACAAAGATTATGTGCCGCTCTTCGTAGGGAATCATCTATTTGGCGGCAGCGGCTTTGGTTCTTATTTAATGGAAGAGGTTCGCGAAAAACGAGGGTTGGTGTACAGCGTTTACAGCTATTTTGCACCCATGAAGCAGCCGGGCCCGTTTATTATCGGTTTATCGACAAAAAACGCCTCGGCAAAAGAAGCCGAACAAGTGGTGCAAGAGACGTTACAAAACTTTATGCAAGATTTTTCTGAAGAGCGACTGCAAGCGATTAAAGATAATCTGATTGGCGGTTGGCCGTTACGAATGGACAGTAATTCCAAAATTATTGGCTACATTTCGATGATTGGTTTTTACGGATTACCGTTGGATTATCTCGATGCCTTTCCGGAACAGATTGCTAAAGTCAGTAAACAAGATGTTCTGCAGGCATGGCAGCGTCAAATTCAACCAGATAAAATGCTTACTGTGATGGTTGGGCAGCCGCAGTAGTCTCCATATCGGCTAGATACAGCGCCCGAAATGTTCGGGCGTTGTTGTTTTCGGCATAAGTGTTAAGCGGCTGAAATCACCGATTCGCCCATATAACGTTGGCGTTTTTTGCTTTTTATTTTGGCGATTTCGACAAAGATAAAGGCATCGATGCAGTCGCTAAACAGCGAATCAATACTAAAATCGATAAAGCGGCAACCCTTGTCGTTGCAAAGTTCGGCATATTGTTTAAACAGGGTCGGCAGTTTTACCCCTTCTAATGCTAAAAGTGCATTCAGCTTTTTCAAACTGGCACTGTATTCACCACTCAATTCTTGTTTGGCAATCGCCATGCTTTCGTCACTGATTACAAACGGTTCACGCGCTTCTACAAGACTTTGATAATCGCCAAATTGTTGTAAGTAAAACGCGGCAATTAATTCTTTAGCCTGTTGTGGATAGGTGTTCGATAAGCTAACTGGACCGAACATATATTCAATATTGGGATGTTGTTGCAGATAGGCGCCAATACCAAACCATAGATAATCTAAACTGCGTTTTCCCCAATATTTTGGTTGCACAAAACTCCGTCCCAACTCCAAACAATTCGGTAAGTGCTGGCGCAGGCTGTCTTTAAAACAAAATAAGCTGGCGGTATAAATTTCCGATTCGTTTTTATCACGTGATTGTCTTGGGTGTTGATGTTGTCCCAAACGATAAGCACCAACAATTTCCCATTCTTGCTCATCCCATAAAACCAGATGCTGATAAAGTGCATCGTAGTGATCCAAATCGGAGCTTTTGCCAGTGCCCTCTTGAACACTGCGAAAGGTCAGTTCTCTAAGTCGTCCGATTTCCCGCATCACTGGAGAATTGGCATCAAACTCAAACAGATAAATTTTTTTCTTGTCCACGGTTTCGCCGAGCGATTTGCCAAGCTGAACAGCGTCTCGCAAAGCGCGCCGTTCAATCGGATGAGCGATGGTTTCAATGGTCTTTAGGAAAGGGTGTTTGAGCAGCTTTTTCGGTTTAGAAAGATGGTATAAGTGTTTGCGAAATTCCTTAGCGAGTGCTTTTGCTGAGCGGCAAGTCGTTGCTTGTGTGATGGTGGTTGCGGCAATCGGTTTGCCGATATGGAAGTCGATTTTTTGTGCCTTTTTATTGAACATCTCTTGCACTAAAAGCAGCGATCCGAGAGGTTTATACAGCGTGGAGAGGGCATAAAATAGGCTGGAGTTGCGTGCATCGATGTGAATCGGTAGGACGGGCGCTTGGCTTTTCTGCGCTAAGGTTAAAAACCCACTTTTCCAAGTTCCGTCTTTGACTCCGTTTGGGCGGATCCGTGACACTTCACCGGCTGGAAAAATAATCACTGCTTGTTCGTTTTTGAGCGCGTTTAACATCCCTTTAAATGCGGTTTTGTGATGGTTGCCGGTTAGATTGTCGAGCGCTAAAAACAGCTCTTGTAATGGCTCGAGATTGGCGAGTAAATGATTCGCGACAATCCGCACATCGGAGCGAACCGAATGGACGAGTTTTAATAATGCCAAGCCGTCCAGGGAACCGATAGGGTGGTTGGCAACAATAATCACCTTGCCCTCTGCCGGAATACGTTTGAGATGACTGTGATTAACGTGGTAACTGAAATCGAAGTGTGCCAATACTTGATCTAAAAAAGCAAAACCGCGGAGATGCTGGTTTTCTGCAATGAATTGATTGATTTCTTGTTCGTGTAATAACTTTTTAAGAATTTTAATCATCAAGGGATAGGCTGGATGATGCGAGAGACTTGGCCATTTTTGGGTTAACGCGTCTTGGATATGTAACATAACTCACCTGCAATCAAGTTTTGCTCATTATGATTGCTTGAGGTGACGCACAGATGAAACAAATGTGATGCTTGCATGAAGTTCACGCCGCGCGCTATTTTCCCTGATTGCTCACTTGCGGTGCACTAATCCAAAACTCAAATAGACTGCCTTGTCCAATTTCGCTGCTCAAGCGGATGCCGCCATCCATTGAGGTTAATAACTCTTTAGCGATAGATAGCCCTAATCCGGTACCGTCATATTGACGAGTGCTGCCGTTATCGGCTTGGGTAAAGGGTTCGAAAATTTGTTGTTGTTTCTCTATTGCAATGCCAACACCGTAATCGCGGATGCTGCAATATAGGCGCTCGGTATCGTGGTGATAGAACAGTTTGATTTCGATGCGAGTATGTTCATTAGAAAATTTGAGCGCGTTGGAAAGCAGATTTGACAGCACTTGTTTCCAGTAAAAGGCGTCAAATAATAGCGCTGTCGGTAGAGGTTGTTCGATTTCCACCTCCAACAAAATTTTTTTATTTTCAGCGGCTGCGGTAAACGCTTGTAGAGTTTGTTCCAGATTTTCAATCGGTGAATGGGTGCCGGTGGTGATTCGAAAATTCTGTTTTTCGATTTTACTAAAATCGAGAATGTCGTTTATTCGCTGCGTTAATTGGGTGGCATTGTCGCGAATGGATTCTAGAAAATGTTGTTGTTCATTTGATGCAGGGGTAGTTAATAAAACATCGGTAAATCCGACAATGGCATTTAAAGGGGTGCGTAACTCATGCGAAATATTGGCCATAAAGTAACTTTTCACTTGGTTGGCTTCTTCGGCTTGTTGTTTGGCGGTGACCAGCTCGTCAATCAGCTGTTGATTTTGGAGATTTAGCTCGATGCTGTGTGCCAAGGTATGCTGAAACTGGCTCGCGGTATTCAAAATAAAAAGTCCGAAAAAGCCCATCATAATGGCAAATACAACAAATTCGAACTGCTGCTGATAGAGGAAAAGTGCAATTAAAGGGAGTAGTGTCAGCGCCAGAAAGCCGCGAATATAAGCCGTTATGGCAGATAATGATGCGACGCTGCCGGCAATTAATCCAGCGATAACAATCGCTAGTATTGTTAGGCTCAATGGCTGGTCGGCTTGATAAAATAGCCACGGGAAAATCCCCCACATGAGCGCGGTGGTGTAAACCATCACGCCGTATAGACGGACATCGGAATTGCTACGTTTGGGTTTTTGGGTGAGGTGATAACCTAGCCAATGGCGGCCTAACACAATCATCACAAAGACACTTGACCAAACGATGAGGGAGAGCGACGTCGCTGTGCTAAACACAAGCATTAAACTTAAGACAGCGAGGCTAAAGTTACCCAGTAGACTGTTCCAGCCGTTGTGCAACACTAAATCGAAACTTTGGCGGCGCATTTGATGTTGGAAATGGTTGGCGTGTGGAGGTTGCTGCATCATTCAATCTCTTGTTTACGTATTTTACTGCGGCGAAGAAAGCACTGCATCCGCTCTGCCGGTTTTGATGCTTCCCAAACCACCAAGCATCATAGCACTGTCATCGCGGCTTATAATAAGCAAGATATAGCATAAATCCAAATGGGTTTAGGTTTAGGTCAATTTGACGAGGTAAGCTCACTGTTTTTTTCGACTTGAGAGTTGACTAAAACAGACAATTCTTGGTTAAAGTGATTGGGTGGCTTATTTTCTGTCTTTTAAGCGGAGTGTGATGATAGGCGCTTAGAGAAAAATACGTTAAAATCAGGACTTGTCATAAAAAATTTCAACATAAATTCATAAGGTTTTTGTATGGGCGCACAACTCGATGCGATTAAATTGGAGCAGTTGTCGATCTTACTCAAAGCCGTCGAACTGGGAAATTTTGCGGCGGTTGCACAAGAACGCAATATCAGTGCTTCATCAATTTCAAGAACCATTCAGGGGTTAGAAGATCATCTCGGGTTTCAGTTATTTGAGCGCAGTACGCGTCATTTACAGTTAACGGAAGCCGGTGCAATTTATTGCGAATCGATAAAGCCTGGATTGGACAGCCTGTGCCAAGCCCAAGTGAAAGCTTTGGACAGTCAGAACATTGTGCAAGGCACTTTACGGATTACCCTGCCGCCCGGTTTTGCTGAGCAGAAAGTGATTCCACTGCTGAAAAAGTTCCGTAAACTGCATCCGCAATTAAAGTTTGATATTTTGATTCATAATGAATTGTTGGATCTGATTCGTGAACGGATTGATTTGGCTATCCGCATCGGCCATTCGCCGCAAACCGGTTTAGTCGTTATTCCGTTAAATACCATCCGCTTAAAATTAGTGGCCACCCCAGAACTGCTGCAAGAGCATCCGATTGCCGACATTCAAGACTTGAAAAAAGCACCGGCAGTGCATTTTTTAGACTTCGAAAGCTGGCATTTTAGCCTCCACGACACACCGAACATTGTGCATGATGTTGCGATTCAAAAAAACATTATGGCGAATAATGCTTATGCAGCACGCGAGATGTGTTTGCATGGTTTAGGTGTGTCTTTATTGCCCGATTGGATGATTGAAGATGCCTTGGCACAAGGCCATTTAGTGGAGGTTTTAGATACCTATAGCGCCGCTTTTGATAATAATATCTATCGCATCAATCTGGTCTATCCCAATACCAGTTATCTGCCGATGAAAACCCGTGTCTTTGCTGAGTACCTTGAACAGCAACTCAGTGCTTTGCAATTTAAGTAGCGGCTATAATACGCCGCGATTAACTGAAAAATTCAATGGTGATTATGTCTAGACAATCTCGTTCTGCAAGGCGCCCACCTCCCCAAACGCGAGACAGTTTAGGGGCGGTGCGCATTATTGGTGGTGATTTTCGCGGCCGTAAATTGCCGGTGATATTAGCAGATGGTTTGCGCCCAACGTCTGACCGAGTCCGTGAAACGCTGTTTAATTGGTTGCAGTTTGAGATTGCCGGTGCGCGCTGTTTGGATGCGTTTGCGGGTTCAGGTGCTTTAGGTTTGGAAGCCTTATCGCGCGGAGCACGTGAAGTTGTTTTTATTGATGCCTTGCCGCAAGTTCAGCAGCAGTTGCAACAGAATCTACAGCGGTTACAAATCGGCGTGGAACGCGCAACTGTTCACTGCACCAATAGTCTGAAGTGGGTGCAAAATCCTGCGCCACAAGCGTTTGATATCCTGTTTTTAGACCCGCCTTTTCATAAAAACCTAATGGTAGAAACGCTCGATGCCCTGTTTGCCAACGGTTGGTTGAGTGAACAGAGTCTACTTTATCTTGAGCAAGAAAAAAGCTTGTCTTGGCCAACTTTGCCGGCGGGGTGGGTGTGCCTTAAAGAGAAAAGTACTCCGCAGGTGCGTTATGGGTTATTTGCTAAGGCGGAATAATCTCTCGTTGATCTTAGGGGCTTATTCTGATCTCTTTAGATTTTGATGAGTCTAGCAAATTGCACGTATTTCGGTATTATATGTGGCACTCTTTTAACCGCTAAGCTAGGCGCTTTTTAACGAAAATCTTATGACAATTACTGCTGTTTATCCCGGTACTTTTGACCCGATTACCTGTGGCCATGTTGATTTAATCGAACGTGCCGCGCGTTTTTACGATTGTTTGATTATCGCGGTTGCGCAGAATCGCAATAAAAATTCGCTGTTTACGTTGGAAGAACGGGTTGCCTTGGCGACTGAAGTGGTCGCCCATATGCCGAATGTAAAAGTGTTGGGTTTCAGTGGTTTGTTGGTGGATTTTGTTAAAAGCGTTGATGGCAGTGTGTTGTTGCGCGGTCTGCGTGCGGTTTCCGATTTTGAGTATGAGTTTCAATTGGCGTCGATGAATCGCAAACTTGCGCCTGAAGTGGAAACGATGTTTATGACGCCAGCAGAACAGTATGCATTTATCTCTTCTTCTTTAGTACGAGAAATTTCCGCTTTAGGGGGGGATGTCAGTGAGTTTGTTCATCCCAAAGTAGCCGCTGCATTACGTTTAAAAAACGCGCAATTAGATTAATTTTTTTAGTTTTTAGGCCGTTTTTCGCCATTATTTTTTCACTATTGTTGTTTGGCTTTTCCGTAAGATGATTTGCGATGTCGAGATGGCACGGCGCAGCAATAGAACTCGGCTTATATAAGAAATTTATTATCTTTGGCTGTTATAATAGCCTGTCACTATTAGTTCGTTTTAAATTTTCTATTGGATTTACGTTGCTTAGATGGTTAATCTTATCGCCGTATTAAATAAACTTATTAATTGTAAAGTTAACCCTATATTAGGAGAATATGATGGAAGTAACAACTAGCTCTGGTCTACCACAACTTAATGCACCAGCTCCGGCATTTGATGCGCTAACAACTCATGGTCGTAAAACATTGGAAGATTACCGTGGTAAATGGTTAATTCTTTTCTCGCACCCTGCGGATTTCACGCCAGTTTGTACCACTGAGTTTATCGGTTTCCAAGAGCGTAAGGCTCAGTTTGATGCAATGAACTGCGAATTATTGGGTCTGTCTATTGACTCGCACCATTCGCACAATGCGTGGACCTTAAACATCAAAGAAAAATTCGGTGTTGAAATTGAATTCCCAATCATTGCTGACCTAGACATGAAAGTTGCCCAAGCTTACGGTATGGTTCACCCAGGTGCAGCAGATACTTCTGCGGTTCGCGCAACATTTATGATTGATCCACAAGGCGTATTGCGCGCAATGGTTTACTACCCAATGTCTAACGGCCGTCAAATTGATGAGTTCGTTCGTTTGGTGCATGCAATGCAAACGTCTGATGCTAACGCGTGTGCAACGCCTGAAAACTGGCGTGATGGTGAGAAGGTCATCGTTCCTCCTCCAGCGACTATCCAACAAGCTCGCGAGCGTTTAGCGTCTGATGAGTATGAGTGTGTCGACTTCTATTTCTGCAAAAAATCACTGTAATTTGCAGTATAGATTGTCCATTTTAGGTGGGTTCGCCTAAATGGAGTAAAGCCACGGTTAGGTTTGCTTAACCGTGGTTTTTTTATAGCCGAAGATAAGGATACCGATATGACATTTGTAAAAACAGGCTTAGCGATTATGGCGCTGAGTTTAAGCAGTTTTTTAGCACAAGCGCAAACGCTTACTGGCCAGACCTTCCAAGATCAATTTGAACAGCCGTTGGCTTATAGTTCAGAAACGAAATGGGTTCTGCTAAGCAGTGAAAAAGCGGCCGGTAAGCTGGTTAAGGAGAGTTTAGATGCGTTAAATTTAACCGATTTAGCGGCTAAAAATGGGCTTTATATTGCCGATGTTTCAGCTATGCCAGGCTTGATTACCAAGCTGTTTGCTGTCCCTAAAATGCGCGATTATGCGTTTAAGATGGCCGTGGTGAATGATGAGCAAGGCTTGGTTGGTTGGCCTAAGCAGGCTGATAAAGTCAGTGCCATTCAAGTAAACAATTTAGATGTGATTGCCGTGGAATACTTTGATTCTGCTGACATGTTGCAAGCTTGGATTAAAGCCCAGATAGGCGAATAATTTTTCCTGGCAACCTTGAGGCACGGTTACCGTGCCTCAACAGCGCTGCTTTTTCTGCCAGCCGGAAGCGGCGGGTTCGACTTCATAAGCGGCCCATTCAATAAACTCCGAAAGTGCAATGCAATCGGTCTTGAGTTTTTGATAGCCGGCCTTTTGTTTAAAAATCACTCGTTGTTTTTCGCCATCGGTAAAATCTTCTTCGACCACTTCAATGACCTGCCGCACGCTCCAGTTTTTTCCCAGTTCGCCGTTGCTGTAATATCGATTGTTGGCAATGTTCGCCGCGCTAAGTGCTTGGTTGGATAAGCCGATTTGCGTCAATTCTAAAATGCGCCGCAATTCTTGTTCGTTGATATCAACAAAACTGTCAATTTTTGATAATGCACTTAAAAATTCCTCATGTGATAAACCAGTATGTTGTAGTGCAATTGGGCTCTGTTCGCTGGCGAAGTAGACCGGGTATTTTTTTTGGCTTAGCGAGTGGAAAAAGACCGCAATCATTAAAATAACCAAGACATTCAACAACACCGGAAAAAGTAAAAAATCAAAACCGATGGATGAAGGCGCGCTGATTGCACCGAGAATGACGGTTAACGCGGTCGCTCCTCCGGGAGGATGCAAGCAGCCTAAAGCGTACATCGCGAAAATACTCAGGCTAACCGATAACCCCATCACCAATAAGGGGTCGAGCAGGGGGAGCGCATAGAGTGCAAATAAAATGCCGATCAGTGCCGAAATTAAGTGGCCGCCTAACAGCGGCCAGGGTTGTGACATTGGACCGTGCGGAGCGGCAAAAAGCAAAACCGCCGATGCGCCCATTGAGGCGGTTATTAACCAAATACTTTCGGCAGGGGCCCAATGATGACTGATTATCGCCACGGCGAAAATACCGATAAAGCCGCCAAGCGCAGAGTAGAGTTTTTCACTTAGCGAGTTGTTGATGTGGGTGGGGGCGGCAATCTGGTAAAGTCGATTCAGTGTTGCATTCGCACGTAACGAGGATATAAGGGGCATGGGTGTTCCTGCAAATTAATGGGCTATTTCGCCTCTGTAAACGAATTTTATTCTAGTCGATTTTGCGTTCAATAATTCGCCTTGCTTCTGGTTGTTTACGGCCTTATAATCTTTCGATATTACTTTTAGGATGTATCGAATTTATGCAGCAGCCGGAACAATTAGTGCAGTCCTTTTTACTCGGTTCTAAACAGACTCGTTCCGGACAGCGTCGTTTAGAGCTGTTAAATAAGGTTGACTCTTTAGGTTCTTTGGCTCAAGCGGCCAAAGCCTGTGGAATTACCTATAAAGGGGCTTGGCAAGCGGTTGAGGCGATGACTGAAGCGGCCGGCGAAAAAATTGTGCACACCCAAAAGGGTGGGGCTGGCGGTGGCGGCATGGTACTTACCCCAGCGGGCAAACAATTATTAAGTGCTTACCTATTGTTTCAGGAGCAGATGCAAAGTTGGATGCGACACCTTGAGGTGTTGTCGCCGGGCATGTTAAGTCAGCTTGATATTATGAGGAAAATTTCCATGAAAACCAGTGCACGTAATCTTTTTCATGGCACCGTGCAATCGATTCTTAGCGGTGAAGTAAACTGCGAAGTGATTATTTCAGTCGGCAAGGACACCGAAGTGGTCGCGCAAATTACGCCCAGTAGTTTAGAGCGTTTAGGTTTAGAAATTGGCAGTGATGTGTATGCCTTGATTAAAGCCAGCTGGGTGATTTTGGCCGAAGATATTGCCGGTATGCGAACCAGTGCGCGTAACCAGTTTTGCGGTACGATTGTTGAGCTTGAGCAAGGCGCGGTCAACAGTGATGTGACCTTGGAGTTAACGAGTGGCAATCGAATCTCAGCGATTGTCACCAACGGCTCAGTCGAAGCGCTGGATTTAGCGGTTGGGGGGAGTGCTTGCGCCTTGATTAAGGCATCGCACGTGCTTCTAGCGGTTGCCGATTAAAGGTATTAAGTTTAATAACCGCAATAAAATAAACCGGTGTTGCCGGTTTTTTTAGCAAATTCGTTATATAGTAAGTTACATATAAATAAAACGTTATTTTGGAGAAATGGATGAAAAAGACTGTATTGCTCGGGCTCTTTAGTGCCGCGTTTGCACTGTTAACCAGCGGCCTTGCCCATGCCGGAAGTGCGACCATTGCGGTGGCGGCTAACTTTACTAAAACCATTGAAGAAATTGGCGAACAGTTTCGCCAAGAGACGGGGCATGAGTTAAAGTTTTCTTTTGGGCCGACCGGAAAACTGTATGCACAAATTAAAAATGGCGCTCCTTTTGATGCTTTTTTTGGGGCTGATGAATCCCGTCCGCTGAAAACGATTGCCGACGGTATCGGGGTGGAGTCCAGTTATTTTGTATACGCACAAGGTCAGATTGCTTTATATAGTGCAGATTATCCGGTAAAAACGCAGCCCTTAGAGGTATTGCGAAAGGCCGAATTTAAACACTTGGCAATGGCCAATCCGCGGACGGCACCTTACGGTGAGCGCGCCCAAGCATTTTTGAAAAGTCAGGGGTTGTATGAAGGCGTCAAGGCGAAATTGGTGAATGGCGAAAGTATCGCGCATGCTTTCCAATATGTCGCAACCGGGAATGCGCCGATTGGGTTTATCGCCTTGTCGCAAATTGTCGATCCACAAAGTCCGATTTTCCAGAAAGGCGAATATTGGGTGGTGCCACAAGCCGATTATGAACCGATTAAACAAGGTGCGATTATTCTCAAGCGTGGAGTGGATAATGTCGCTTTGCAGGCGTTTTTTGATTATCTAAAAACCCCAAAGGCATTAGAAATCTTGCACGCTTACGGCTATAGTACGCCTTAATTTTAGATGAATCACGAGCACATTAACGCAAGCAGATTTGGCGAAAAGGTTAGTGTGTTCGTGCCTTTGTGGTAGCAAAATGTTAGAAATTTTTGGTGTAAAGGTTAGCTTAGAGCCGATTTGGCTGACCTTGGAAGTAGCGGCTTGGACCACCGTGATTCTGTTGCTTTTAGGGACGCCGATCGCTTGGTGGTTGGCGCGTATGCAGAGTTCTTCGAAAATTGTGTTCGAAGCTTTAGTTGCCTTACCCTTGGTGTTGCCACCAACCGTGTTGGGTTTCTATCTGTTAATCATGTTTAATCCAAACGGTTATGTAACCGAATTTCTGCGCTTTTTTGGTTTTGAAGGGCAGCTTACCTTTTCTAAAACGGGATTAATTATCGGTTCGGTTTTTTATTCCCTACCCTTTACGATTCAGCCTTTAATGCACGCGTTTGAAGCGGTACCGCAAAAATTGTTGGATGCCGCAGCCACTTTGCGGGCATCGGTATTAGACCGTTTTTTTACCATTGTGATTCCACTATCGCAGCGCGGTTTTCTGGTCGCGGCTACCTTAACCTTTGCGCACACAGTGGGTGAGTTTGGGGTGGTGTTAATGCTCGGGGGCAATATTCCTGGCGAGACTCGGATGGTGTCGATTGATATTTTTGACCATGTGGAATCTTTGGAGTACGACCAAGCGCACGTGCTTTCGGCGCTTATGTTGATCTTCTCATTATTGGTGCTGATGTTGGTGTACGGCATTAACCGTCGTTTTGGGGTCAAGGTGGGTTAGGTGGATAAGATGGCAAGTTTACGTGGTAATTTACAACTGACGCTTGGAGATTTTGTTCTGGACTCGAACGAATTTGCTTTGCCATTGGATGGTATCACGGTGATTTTTGGTCGTTCTGGTTCGGGTAAATCCACACTATTGCGAGCCTTGAGTGGTTTGGATAAACGCACCCGTGGCACCTTGTATTTTGCGGATACGCTTTGGCAAAGTGGCAAACAGGCGCTTCCGCCGCAAAATCGACATATCGGTTTTGTGTTTCAGGATGCGGCGCTGTTTCCGCATATGAGTGTAAGGCAAAATTTGTTGTATGCTGTGAAACGTCTGCCAAGCCATATTCAAGCCGCTGATTTTGACGAAATTGTCAGTCGAGTTGGCATGGCTGATAAGCTTGATCGCAGTGTAAATTTTCTCTCTGGCGGCGAAAAACAGCGCGTAGCGATTGCCCGTGCATTGCTGGCTCGACCACAATTGTTGTGCATGGACGAGCCGTTGTCAGCCTTGGATTGGCGCGCTAAAGCGGAGATGCTGAGCTTAATTGAAGAGATTGTTGAGGCTTACCAAATTCCGGTGCTGTACATCACGCATTCGCCAGCGGAAGTGGAGCGCTTGGCCAATCAAATTGTGTTTATGGCTGGCGGTCACATTGAGCGAATCGAAAGCTTACAGCAAGCCTTATCTCGAGTTGATTCACCGCTGTTTGATGATGAAGGCGCTGTGTCTGTATTGCAAGGCAAGCCCTTAGCGATTTCGCAGGGTTTACGTCCGCTGTTAATGGGCGATAACACCTTATGGCTTGCTGATTTAAGTGATTTAAAAAAATCGCAAGTGCGTGTCAGAGTGTTAGCCAAAGACGTCTCTTTAGCCTTATCGGATCCTGAACAGTTGAGTATTATCAATCATCTGTCGGCCGAGGTATTGGAACTGATTGCCAAGCCGAACCATCGTATTTTGGTGCGTTTGGCGTTGCAAGATGGGCAAAAACTGTTTGCTGAAATTACAGAGCATTCTGCGCAACGCTTGAATATCCGCGTGGGATTACCGCTTTTTGCGCTGATTAAATCGGTCGCGTTGGCAGAGTAAGTGATTAATGTTCTAAGCGTCTCTGTTTTTTGGTGATCTGCGAGCAACGGCACTTTGTCTTGGTGACGTGTTTCGGCGCCATTATTGATGGCACCGCGGTAACACGTTTATTGTCCGCGATTTGACGTTTCTAAGAAAAACGGGATTTGAATCTCTTCACCATTTTGGGTCAGCATCAGTGTCAGTTGCCACTGCATTTTTTCGGCGGTGCAGAATGCCAGCATCGAGGTGCCCACCCAGTGATTTGGTTTGGTGGATGTCAAAGAGATGCGGTTATATCCCATGTACATATTAATCCCCGAAATGTCTAACTGTACCTCACTTGGATTGAGGTTTTCCAACGTCAGTTGTACGCCCAATGGACGCGCAATTGGAATGGGTTGTGGATTGATCTGTAAGGTAACTTTTGCGCCTTGATGCTCAATGCTGCAAGCACCTTGGTGCAGATTACAGTCTTGCGCTGTTGGCCATAGATTGGCATTAGGCTGTGCTGTTTGGTCGCAACCACTGATTAATAGTAGGCTGCTAAATGCGGTACATAACCAAAGTACACGGTAAGAAATAAAGCGGTTGAGTGGCTGCGCGCTCATCATTGAGTGATCTCCAAAATACAGAGAGCTATGGTATAGCGCGCCGCTGCTTCGAACAAGCAGGTTAATTGCTTTTTCAGATTTTGTTCAGACAGTCTCAAAGTGGTTTGCGCGGTTTTTTGAGTGGTTGGCAGTGCGCACAGAAAAAACTGGCGCGCTGGTTGATAATCACTTTATTAATGCACTTTCCGCATTGTGTGCAAGCTTGCCCATCACGACCGTACACCCTCAACTCTTGCACGAAATAGCCGGGTTTTCCCTCCGGACTCATAAAATCTTTTAAGGTGGTTCCACCTTGTTCGATTGCGCTAGCGAGTACTTGTTTGATTGTATCCACCAAACGATGACATTGCGCTTTGCTTAAATTATTCGCTGGTGTTTGCGGGTGGATGCGGCTTAAAAATAGCGATTCGTTAGCGTAAATATTCCCCGCACCGACGACAAAAGCGGAATTCATAACGACGGTTTTTATCGCCATTTGGCGGCGTCGAGTTTGTTGGTAAAAAGTGTCGCCATTAAAAGCTGGATCGAAGGGTTCGGGCGCCAGTTTCGCTAAAAGTTTGTGTTGCTCAATTGCCCCTGCTTGGCTGGGATGCCAAAGCACGGCACCAAAGCGGCGAGGATCATTCAGGCGCAAAACTTGTCCACTTGTTAACAAGATATCCACATGGTCATGTTTTTTGACCGGTGTGTCATGGGGTAAAACACGAAGCGTTCCGGACATTCCAAGATGGATTAACAGTGTTCCCGGTTGCGTGCTAATGAGCAGATATTTGCCCCGCCGACCAAGGCTTAGAATAGGTTGCTCGGCGAGCAAGGCTGGTAAGGCTGGTTCAATTTCCCAGCGCAATTTAGGGGTGCGTAAAGTCATGGACGCAATCGTGGCGTTGTGGCAAGCAGCGGCAATGCCTCGGCGCGTGGTTTCAACTTCGGGTAATTCTGGCATCTTCTCTCACTGTTTACGACTAGGTAGTCGGCTCAATCAACACTTAATTTGCGCTTATTATAGGCAATTTACCAACCACGGCGGATTTTGTATTGCGTGGCGCAGTAACCTCTTGATACCGCTTTGTCGCGTAAACTGAGGTGTTTGGTTTTGCGTCCGCTGACCCGTTCGCGCCAAATTTTGAAACTGCTTGGTTTGAGCTCGCGTCGCATTAATTTAATTACCTTGCTTTCGTTTAGCCCGTAATTGATTTCAATCGCTTCAAAAGGCGTACGGTCTTCCCAAGCCATTTCGATGATTCGCGATATGCTTTGCGCATCAAGTTCGAGTGGTAATTTTTCCATTGTGAAACCTTGTTACTTTGTAGAAGTGTTGTATAAATATTTTTTACAGATTCTATCAGAAACTGACCAGTAAAAATATTGCGTAAAAAAGCGCATTTGTTACGGTTTTTTATGTAATCTTGAGGTGTTTAATGGAGAATAGGCGAGTTATAAAAAAACTGGCTAAATTTTTGCTTTGGCCGTTATAGAAATTAGGAACAAAAATAATGCATTGGATGCAAAACACACACAGGGGGGTTCAATCATGAAACGCTATGCTATTGAATTCAACGGATATGACTATGTGATTCTGGACCAAGGAAGCGTTGTTGCTGCCTTTGCCACACTAGATGATGCGTACCAAACCATGCGCGATTTCGAAGAAAAACTGCCTTATGCCGCTGAATCAAAAATTCCACCAGCGATGCGTTGGGCAAAACAGAATTTATATGTGATGCATGGATAGGTTTTTGATGAGCGAAAAAAAACCCGATCTTGTGGATCGGGTTTCTCAAATAAATCTGGGTAAGAATTATTTGATTTTAGCTTCTTTGAACAAGACGTGTTTACGAACGATTGGATCGTATTTCTTGATCTCAAATTTGCCAGCCATGTTCTTCTTATTCTTATCTGTAGTGTAATAATAAGCAGACTCTGTTGACTTTAATTTAATCTTATCGCGCATGATTAGTCTCCTTAGACCTTCTCACCACGTGAACGCATATCAGCGATCACAGCGTCAATCCCGTTCTTGTCGATGTTACGCATACCTGCTGCAGATACGCGAAGTTTTACAAAACGGCTCTCAGCTTCAGACCAAAAACGGTGCGAATGCAAGTTTGGTAGAAAGCGACGACGAGTTTTACGGTGAGAGTGGGAAACATTGTTACCGACTGCAGGACGCTTGCCTGTCACTTGGCATACTTTAGACATTTCACAATCCCTTCTAGTATTAAACCCTTAACTAAGTCATTGAAATAGTTAAAAATTCGTTAAATAAAAATATTCGAATATTTCTATACTTAGCGGCTGAAAAATACTCAGCCATAAATAAGAACGCGGAATTATCCATGAACTCCCTGTAAATTGCAAGCATTTCCAATGCGTTATGCCACGCGCATATTTTGCGGCCGCATTTTCACTTGCTTGCGGAAGACGAAAAACCGGCGTTAACCCGATGTTAGGCACGATATAACAGGGTCAATTAGGGCCATTCGCAGAATAACCGATAGTGACTTTGCTAACTTGTGTGGTCTCTCCTTAAGTCATTTAAGATATGGGACATAATCCGGAAAATAGGTTCCTCCCTGCAGAAACGCTTTGTCTGAATCAATGAGTGTAATTCCATTCCCTGCGCGATAGTCGAAACGGGTTGGTTCATCCAATTGAATCGAGCGTTCGCTGATAATCTCGCCAAACTGATATGGCGTACCGTCGTTTTTAACCTCGGCAACCGAAGCATCTCGGTAGTGATGATAGCTGATCGGTGTTTCGGCAAACACGTCTTTGCCGTAAATATAACGCTGAGTGGCGACCACTTGACGATAGCGACGGGCATTTTCAATGGCATCGTTTGTTACGGGGTAGAGCAAGAAACCTTTTATTGTCCCGTCTTCATTCAAATAGTCTTTGCGGCTGACGTATTCGCGCAATAGCGTTTGGCGCAAGGTTACGCTCTGTTCGAAGCTGGCGGCATCATCGGTTTTAATAGCTGTCCAGTTATCGGAATAATCATTGTCAGTGCTAATTGCTGCTTTCAAACTAGCTTCGATGGATTGCGGCATGACACCGTAAAGATTTGCACTGACGGTATGATTTAACAATAAAGCAAACTCGCCAATACCTGCGTGACGATTGGTTGGCTCTGGAGTCGTGGAAGTCGCAACGCCATCACGAACCTTAGTGCCGAGATAATCCATTTCCTGCCAACCTAAATCGGAGTCGAAAGAACGCGGGAATGACCAAGTGCTATCAACGGTATTACCGGTACCGCTAGTGAAGTTAGGATCCTTTGTTCCTGAGTGGAATCCGGAGTGACAACCAATACATTGAGTCAACTCTGCGCGTGATTGTGGTCGTAAATCACCATTTTTGTCTTCAATAAAACCGGCAAGTAACCAGCCAGAACCATTATCGACCCAGCCTTGTTGATCATTCCCATAAATGGCGTCTCCAGTGCCATCGTCCGGTCGTGCTTCCATCGGGTTAAAGTCCTCATCTTTATACATATAGCGGACTTCTTTGACGCGGGTGGCGCGCATGCCCGGTAATTTACCGTGACTACCGTCGGCAGTGGTGTCGACATAATGTAGCGGGTGCGCCAGTTCAGTGCCTTGTGGATAGCTGCCGGCGACCACGTTAATCGCCGATGCCGCGCCAAAGTAGTTTGTCGGTGAGGTGTCTGTTAGACGGTTTTGAATCGCATCGCGCAACAGTTCTAAGTTCTGTTGGTAGATTGCTAGATCAAAGTCACCGGCGCTGTTCTGCATAAACGGTGCGGCGAGACGAATATAGATGCCCGAAACCGAGCCAGTCATCGGGCTGAAGATGCCATACGGCATAAAGTTGATGGCGCGCCAACCGGTATTGCCGCCAAAATCATCGTTGAAATAGACGTCTTTGGCATCGATAGATCGAACGAAACCGTCATTATCAGCAGGTAGTGCAGACGGATTTAAACCCGGTAATAGTCGGAATGGTTGGTCGTAACCGCTATCCCAATCGGTGCTGGTTCCAACTCTTAGGTTGTAAGCGGCTTGCCAATTGTTTTCTTGAATATAGTCTTGCATATTCCAGTTGTTTGGGTTGATATCCATTGCTGTGACGGCGGCAAGCAAGGTTTCTGGACTAAGCGTGTTTAACCAGTAGTTTTTGGCAGCAGTAGGCGCTTGGGTGCTGTATGGATCAAAGCCATAATCAAGCTGGAAATTTACTTGCGGAATGGCACCTGCCTGAGGATTGTTATTGCCGATCCCTAATTTATACAAGCCGTTGGTGTGGCAGAACAGACATGCGTTTTGGCGACCTAAGCTCGTTTCGGTATGACATTGCGCTGGAACTTGAGGGTAAGGGTTGCCTTCAAATACGACAGGATTAATATAGCTTCCTACTAAAGCCGATTTAGTTTCTGCTGTTATTTGATTTGCTTCTGGATCGTTGGTCGCGCCACAACCGCTTAAAAGTCCGGCAAAGCTTGCCAAGAGCAATAGATTATTGATCTTTTTCATAATAATTCCTCGTAATTTTTACGCAAAAAGCCAGCATCAAGCTGGCTTTAAGAATCCATGTTTATGGATTATTTGATAGCAGGCATGCCACCGATATAACCGAAGTTACCGTCAAACTTGTCAACAAGCCCGGTGGCTTCAACAGCGGCTTCCATGGTTGGATTCATCGAGCCTATGTAGTCACCGTGATGTTGCGAGTTAGACATGATGTAAGCGAAACCATCCATGTTTTCTACTGCTTGCAGTCCGGTCGCTTCTGCACCGGCGACATTAGTCAGGATACGAGATAGTTTCTTAGTATCGATGTTATAAGCCCATACGAAGTTGTTTACATGAGTACCAGAGTCTTCACCAACAAACAGCGTACGCATTTTCTCAGAGAAGAAGATGTTATCTGTATTAGCAATGAAGTCGGGGTCGGCAGTATTGCCAAGCGCATCGGTCGCAATGTCACGACCGATCAGCTTGTCTTCGGCATAGAGCGAAGTAACCACATAGTCTGACTCGATACGAGCATCGTTATCATCAACTTGACCTGGCGTCATCGGCATGGTGAAAGTGACACCTGCATTGATTTTAGTCATTTTGATGTGTTCCATCTCTGCCGGAAGACCGTTGTCTTTCATGCCTTTATCTAAATATGAAATAGCCATGTACAATTTCTTATCCGCATCGTTAACCGCGATGCCTTCCATTTTGTTAAATTCTACGGTTGCACCCATTAGCGCGGCATAGCGGCGAGACTCAAGGAAGGCAGCGGCTTTTTCCATGCCTGTTTTAACGGCTAAACACTCATTCATCGTTGAGCCAGCTTGAATACGCGTGGTACCTGTTGGGCAGGTTTCTGTTGTTGCATCAAATGCTTGGTTGACGAAAATATCATCAAAAGTTGTCGTGTCAGCTAGGGCTTTAACTTCTGCATCGGTTGCATGACCCAGTTTAATCCAGTTGAAGTTACCGCTGTATGCACCCGTCTGAGTAAATTTACCAGCGTATAGAGAACCTGCTGATAGGTCTTCCGCTTTATCTGCAACATACATAAATAGCGCAACGTTAGTCCCGTCATCACCATAGTAAACAGTACGAGAATCAGGCATTACTTTACCTGCTTCCCAAGTACCTCGCCCCATTGAGTAGTGTTTAACCACATCGGTTGAACCGTCTTCATGAATGGTAACTTCAGGGAAATATCCATAGTGGTAAGGGTTTGCCACTTTAGTGCTGTTGAAGTACATATTGCTCATGACATCAACTGCCGCAGTCGTACGCGAATAGCTTGAACTTAGCGGGTTGTATTGCATGTCGTAGTCTTCCTCAGACCCCAAGTGCGTGTTCCAAGGTGTTTGAGAGCCGAAACATGGAATCCATAGGCCATCAACGTTAGAAAAACTAATCGGTGCTTGTTCAACCGCAGTCAATTCACCTGTTTTTGGGTCTTGTTGCATTTCAGTCAGAATCATCCCCATTGGTGCACGGCTTGGTGCACGGCTACCGTCAGAAATAATCCAGTCGTACTCTAGGTGAGAGACCATATAAATTTTGTTGCCGATTTTAAGCAGGCTGTTAGAGTCAGGCGTTTCTGCAACCAGAGGCATCCCCAAATCGTCTTTTAAAGGGTTCATGTTTTGGTCATATAGCTGACCAGCAGGGTTTGCGTTAGTACCAACTTTGCTGGTGGTACCGAATAGCTTCTTATAGGTCAGTGGGAAGGTTGCCGTTGAACCGTCTGTATAGGTAATGATTGCAGAAGACTCAGTGTAAGTTGTCGCCATTTTTTCAGCAGTAGATGGCGCAGCCGTGTCAGTGAATTCGATTGATGCGAAAGTACGCGCATCTGCAATCGCTGCGGATAAATCCGAATCAGAGATGTTATCTCCGCCACATCCCGAAAGGGTTAGCGCTGCACCCGTCATTACGGCCGATAAACCTAAATGCAATTTGTTCAATTTCATTTTATTTGCCTCAAAGAAAAAAATTTAGTTGGTTGTTTTATGGGACAGAATCTTAGAAAAAGAATGTGACAAGAAGATGGCTTGTGGATGACAGAAAAACGATAGTTTGGTTACCGGATTATGTGTTTTTTATGAAAACTGAATTTGTCCTTAAGTTAATGGCAAAATAGCCAATGATTTTATTTGATGAGCAACGGTGGGTTTTGCGATGAACCAGAATAAAGCTGATAAATCGGACTTCGGTATGATGAGTTATGACGAGATTGATGAACAGATTCGTCCGGCACCGGAAACGGTTGGTTTTGAAGAAGTGATGCAAAAAGCTGTCAGTCGTCGCGATTTCTTCAAAGGCGGTGCGCTGTTATTCGGTAGCGGGCTGTTTATGCAGTCTTCTTTGGCGACTGCCTCGGGCACGAAAACGGAAGCGGCGGCATTTGATGTTTTCGGTTTTGAGCCGGTCGAAGCGAATGTTAAGGATACGATTACCTTACCGAAAGATTACCAGTGGCAACCGCTGGTCAGTTGGGGCGATCCGATGTGGTCGCAAGGCAAAGCCTTCGATGCCGATAAATTACTCGACTGTGCCGCGCAAAAATTAGCGTTTGGTGACAACAATGACGGCATGAAACATTTCACTGTGCAGGGTCGAGAGCTTTTGGCGATTAACAATGAGTATGTCAATTTTGCCGGTTTTTTCAGCAATCGTAAAAGCACCGCGCCGGAAACTGTGGATGATATTTGCAAGACGATGGAGGCCGTTGGCGTTTCGATTATTGAAATCCAAGAAACCGAAGCAGGTTGGCAGTTAGTTAAAGATTCGCCTTTCAACCGTCGCATCACTGCGCAGACGCCAATGGAGATTACCGGCCCTGCACGTGGTCATGCCTTAATGCAAACCAAACAAGATCCGCTAGGCGTGGAAGCGCTCGGTACTTGGGCGAACTGCGGCAGCGGCAAAACGCCGTGGGGAACTTATTTGACCTGTGAGGAAAACTTCAACGGTTTTTACGCCACCGAAGCGACGGATTTTGAAATCAACGACGATTTAAAACGCTACGGTTTGGCGCATAAAGGCTATGGCTACGGCTGGCATGAGGTCGACGTACGGTTTGATCTGGCGCAAACGCCGAACGAACCGAACCGTTCCGGTTATGTGGTTGAGATCGATCCGTCCAAGCCGAATAGCAAACCGAAGAAACGCACCGCACTCGGGCGCTTTAAGCATGAAAACGCGGAAATGGTCATTGCTAAAAACGGTCAGCTAGTGGTCTATATGGGTGATGATGAGCGCGGCGAGTTTCTCTACCGCTATGTTTCCCAAAATAGCTATAAAGCGGGTGCCGATATTGATGATCTGATGGAGAACGGCACCTTATCTGTTGCCAAATTCGCTGAGGACGGCAGCGGTGTTTGGTTGCCGCTCACACCGGACACGACCGGTATGTCCTTAGCGGAAATCTGCATTCATACCCGTCAGGCTGGTTCGAAAGTCGGCGCGACGACAATGGACCGTCCAGAGTGGGTAGCCGCCAATCCTAATAAAGCGGAAGTTTACTGCTCGCTGACCAATAATAAGATTCGTGGGCTTGAGCCGAATAAAGGCGGTGATGAACAATCGGTCGGTGGACCCAATCCGCGTGCAGCGAATAAATATGGACAGGTGGTGCGCTGGATTCCAGAAGACGGCGACCATGCCGCGGACAAATTTGCTTGGAATCTATTTGTGCTAGCCGGTAATCCGCAAGTGCATGCTTCCGGATTAGAAGCCGGTTCAGCGAATGTTGATGTTAGTAATATGTTTAATTCGCCGGACGGTGTGCATTTCGACAGCCAAGGTAAGCTGTGGATTCAGACCGATGGCAAGACGTCCAATCAAGGTGAGTTTGCCGGTATGGGCAATAACCAGATGCTCCTAGCTAATCCACAGACGGGTGAGATTAAACGCTTTATGGTTGCACCGAAGGGGGCGGAAGTGTCCGGTTTCGCCTTTAGTCATGACCGCAAAACCTTGTTTGTCGGTATTCAACACCCTGGTGAGTGGGGTATCGAATCAACGTTTCCGTATGGCGATGTTCCGCGCTCGACGGTGATTGCGATTCGTCACAAAGACGGTCATCTCATCGCGTAACGTAACAGTATCAAGGCATTTTGCCGAGTTCGGCCAGTGAGCTCCAGCGCCCTTTATCGCCAAGTATTAGGTGGTCCAAGGTGCGGATATCAATGAGTTGTAATGCTTGGCTGAGTTGGGCGGTTAGTTGGATGTCTGCTTGGCTCGGCGTTGGGTCGCCGGACGGATGGTTATGGGCTAAAATCACGGCAGCGGCATCGTATTGCAAAGCGATTTTAAGCACTTCGCGAGGATAGACACTGGCTTGGTTGAGCGTGCCGGTAAACAGATTTTGATAGTGAATCAGATGGTGTTGTTGGTCGAGCAACAGCACGCCGAAGGTTTCACGTGCTTGATGGCCGATTTGATGTTCCAGAAACCGTGCGACTAAATTCGGTGCTTGCATTGCATCGCCTTTTTGTAGGCCACTTTCAAAATGCCGGCGCGACATTTCCAACACGGCTTGTAACTGCACGAATTTAGCATCGCCTAACCCTTTTGCTTGGCAAAAGGCGGCTTTCTCGGCGTTTAACAGCGTGTGTAAAGAACCAAAATGGTCGAGTAAATTTTGCGCTAAGTCGACCGCACTGAGCCCTTTAACCCCGACACGCAAGAAAATCGCCAGCAGTTCGGCATCGCTTAAACTTTGTGCCCCTTGCGCTAAGAGCTTTTCTCGCGGTCTTTCCGACGAGTGCCAGTCCAAAATGGTCATGATTTTGCTCCTTTGATTGAAGAGCAGGTCTATCGACTTTCGCTGTAGCAGATAGAGGTTGCACCAGCGACATCAGATATTTAATACTGATTGAGATACTAATATTAATTTAATAACGGAGAAAATTGCAATGTTTAGCATACAAATGCAGGTAAGAGATTATGAGTGCGACTTGCAGGGTGTGGTGAATAACGCCAGTTATATGCACTATTTTGAACACGCCAGACACCAATATCTACACAGTTTAGGAATTAATTTTGCCGATTATACTGCACAGCAAATTCATTTAATGTTGGTGCGTGCGGAGTTGGATTTTAAAGCGTCACTTCGTCCCAATGACGAATTTACCGTGACGGTGCATATGGAACGTGAGTCACGTATCAAGTATGCCTTTGTGCAGACTATTGTGCGTAATGAAGACCAAAAAGTGATGTGTTTAGGACGAAATATTGGTGTGGCTTTGAACCCGAACGGGCGTCCAGTGGTATTTGAACCATTTGAAAAAGCCATTCAAGATTAATCGCGCCGGCGGGCTTTTCGGCGGTGACTTTTATGTGATAAATTTCCTTTTATAGGTAATTTGTCGCATTTTAAGACATACGTCTAAGCGGACATTTGCCCCTTGTTAGGCTTGTTAAGACGCAACATACTCGATTGCACTTTTTAAGCGCCTCCAGAGCGTTTCATTTATCAATCGAGGAGCTTACTTATGGCTTATCACCGTTTATCTGGCTATCTGTCAGTTATTCCGCTCTCTATTCTGCTCAGTGCTTGCGGCGGAGGCGGCGACACTACCACCGCCCCAGCGACACCGGCATCAGTGAGTCTTTCCGGTACGGTACCGGGCACGCTTATCCAAGCTTTCTGTTCCGATGGCAGTAATCCATCGGTTGGTTCTGTGCCGAATGGGACGACAGAGCATCCATTCTCCCTTGAACTGCCTTATCAAGTCGATTGCCGCATTGTGATGATTACCAATGAAGGTACCCTAGATCAAGTGATTACTCCGCTGACCTTCAACGGCGACTCTATTATCAATATGCGCACTCAATTCGATTTGGGTTATGTGCCTTTGGCGATGTCGCCTGATGATATTGTCGATGTGAATGGTGACGGCGTTTCTGACGATCCGTTGAATGTCACTGTGCAAACGGTCGACGGCGTTGCGGTTTACAGTCTGGATTATGATCCGATGGACAAAGACGATAATCAAATTCCAGATTATTACGATGACCACGACAACGACGGCGTTGCCAATTACGAAGACGACGATTACCAACACGATGGCGATAGCGACAGCGATGGTATTGACGATGAATACGACCGCGATGACGACAACGACGGTCACGATGATGCGGATTATTCAACTGTGACGAATGATATTCCGTTAGCAAATTATGCGGTAACCCGCGGTCGTTTGTTGGCTTCGCAGTGTTTCCAATGTCACGGCAGCAACGGTCGCTCGGTAAACGGTTGGGATAGCATTGCCGGCGAAAGTTACGGCGAAATTTTGGAAGAGCTTAATGAATACCCGACCACTCACATTATGGGTGCGGCGACGATTGGCTACACGCAGCAAGAGCGTGAAGATTTAGCAACGTATTTATCAACGATAAATGAGTCAAGCAGCAGTTCAAGTTCCGACTCCGACTCCGACGACGATGACGATGACGATGACGATGACGACCGTGATGATGACGATGACGACCGTGATGATGATTAGGAGCCAACCATGAAGACAAGTTTAGATTCAAAATTTTCGCGCCGTAACTTATTCAAATTGTTAGGCGTTGGTGCAACCGCTGCGTTGGCACCCAGTTTGGCGATGCGCACTGAAGCGGCAACCATTCCGCACGTGATTGTGGTCGGCGGCGGTTTCGCCGGCTCAACAGCTGCGAAATACGTAAAGCAGTGGGGCGGCCAAGGTGTTGAAGTCACCCTCATTGAACCAAACAGCAGTTATGTTTCGCCGATTTTAAGTAATTTGGTTTTAAACGGACAGAGAACCACGGCAGGTTTGAGCTTTGGTTATCAAGCGCAGCAAAATCGTGGCGTGAATATGATTAACAGTAGTGTTACGGCGATTAATAAAAGCGCGCAAACGGTAACGCTGGCCAACGGACAAACGTTAAGTTACAGCCGTTTAGTCTTGGCACCGGGAATTGATTTCGACTATGTCGCCGGACACGATCCGTCCTTGGTTCCGCACGCTTGGCAAGCCGGTACACAAACCAATCTGTTAAAAGCGCAGTTGGATGCAATGAGTAGCGGTCAGCATTTTGTGATGACCATTCCGGCCGCACCTTATCGTTGTCCTCCAGGGCCTTATGAGCGTGCTTGCGTGGTTGCGGATGCGCTGAATAATGCTCGTGGTTTAGGTGCCACGGTCACGGTCCTTGATGCCAATCCGGGGATTACGGTGGAAGCGGATTCTTTCGGCGCGCGTTTTGAGATGTACGGCATCAACTACATCCCGAATGCTGTGGTGACCGCAGTTGATTCGACGAATCGCATCGTGACTTATCAAGAGAATGGTGTCACCAAGTCGATTGACGCCGATGTCTTGAATGTTATCCCAAACCAAAAAGCGGGCAAAATCATTTTTGATGCCGGTTTGAATAGCGGTAACTGGGCGCCGGTAAACCCGTTAAGCTATGAGTCGACCCTTGCCAGTAATATCCATATCATTGGTGATTCGCAAGGCACCGGCCAACCGAAAGCCGGGCATATCGGCAATTCCGAAGCGAAAGTGTGTGCCGATGCGGTGCTGCGTTTATTGAATAACCTTGCTCCGGACCCTGCGCCGAAAACCAATTCGGCTTGCTATAGCCCAGTTTCGCGTACCGAAGCGACCTGGTTGACTGCGCTGTATGAATACAATTCGACCACTCGTCAGATGCAGTTGGTCGCCGGAAATAACTACCCGTATGCAAGTGCGCCAAGCACGCGTAATTACGGCGATATGTTTGATTGGGCGGGTAACCTTTTTAACGATACTTTTTCATAAAAGTCCTTTGGGAGATGGAACAAGTCTATATGGACTTGTTTTGTAGCTCCTTTGGCCGTTAATGCAAATTAATGGCTTGATTGTGTTTTGGGAGGCCTCCCTTTGTCCAGATATACAGGTTATATTCTGGACTTTTTTTTGTCTAAAATTTCCTTTCATCGGTTCTGCAACACAGCTAGTAGTGAATTTTTACTCAGTTTTCTTGCCAATAGCGCCAGCAAGTCATATCGATTACTCTAAGTTGTATCAGTCTTGTATAGGTACTGGGGCGCGCAAAATAAGTCCCTCTAAGCAAGGTAGTTTAGGTTGTTGAGTCTAGTCTTTGAGGTAGCTCCATGCAAAAAATAAGCTCTAAAATTCTGACAGCATTGCTTTTGGTGGGTTTGATTCCAATGCTGATTATTACGCTGGGTTCGGTTTTTACTGCCAAAAATGCATTGGAAGAATTGACCTACAAAGAGTTGGAGGCGATTCGTGATATCAAAGCCGATTCCATTACCCGTTATTTGCAAGACATTGATAATCAGTTAGTCAATGTCGCTGGCAGCCAATCGGTCATAGATGCGATGCAAGGATTTCGTGTTAGCTTCCTTTCGTTTGGGGGGTCGGATGACGGCATGGATGAAGGCGATCCGAATGAGGTCAGACAGCAGAAACAAGCGTTACAAGATTATTGGCAAAACCAGTTTGGTACGCAATACCGTAAGCAGACGGGGACCGATGCGGCGTTCTCATTAGAACAACTCAGCGAGCAAGCGATTCGCTTGCAGTATGCGTTTATCGCTAACAATCCCAATCCACTTGGCCAAAAAAATAGTATGAATGAATTGGCCAACCAAGGCTATTACGGCTACAACCGCTATCATAGCGATGTACATCCATGGCTGAATCGCTATTTACAACGTTTTGGTTTTTACGATATTTTTCTGATTGATAACGACGGCAATGTGGTTTATAGCGTATTTAAAGAGTTGGATTTTGCCACCAACTTGAAGACGGGGCCTTGGCAGACCTCTGGCTTGGCGCAAGCCTTTCAGCAAGCACAGGGATTGCAAAAAGGTGAAACCTTCTTTACCGATTTAGCCTCTTATACACCTTCATACAATACGCCGGCCGCCTTTGCTGCCACACCAATTATCAATACTCGCAATGCGAAAGAGGAACGTATCGGCACGCTGGTTTTTCAAATGCCGCTTGATCGCATCTCGGCAATTATGGCGCAGAGCAGCGGCTTAGGGGAAACCGGAGATTCGTATTTGGTGGGTGCCGATGGGTTGATGCGTTCCGATTCTCGGGTGAGAGCGCAAACGCACAGCGTGCTCAATTCGTTTGCCAATCCAGAGCAAGGAAAAATTAGCGCACCGAGTTTGCAGTTAGGCTTACAAGGCCAATCCGGTGAGGTGAATTATCAACGCGGTGATGAAACAATCTTATCCGCTTACACGCCGATTCAAGTATTGGGTTTAAATTGGGTGTTGTTAGCGGAGATGAACGCCTCGGAAGCCTTTGCGAGTGTGACTCAATTGCAGTATCTGGTGTTCGCTTTAAGTCTTGCAATGATGTTGTTGATTGCTATTTTTGGTCGCTTTTTGGCAGCCAATATCAGTCAGCCAATTCAGCAACTGACGCGCACAATGCTACAGGTTAAGGACAGTATGCAATACGATGTGCGTTGTCGTATTCAAGGGCGAGATGAAGTGGCGCAGGCTGGTCAAGCTTTCAATGAACTGTTGCACGAGACGGATACCGCCTTGAAAGACGTTAATCGCACCATGCAATTTATTGCGCAAGGTGATTTTTCACAGCGCATGACCGCGAATTTAAAAGGCGATTTGCACTTGTTAGCGACCAATGTCAACGCTTCGGCAGAGAGTGTGCAGACGACCATTGAAAACCTCGACAAGGTGATGGGAGCGATTGTGCAAGGCGATTTTTCGATGCGTTTGGGCGATGAGGTCAAAGGCGAGTTTCGGCATACTGTCAACCAAGCGATGGCGGTGATGCAGGCTGCGATACAAGAAGTTGGTGAGGCGATTCAAGCATTGAGTGAAGGAGACCTCGACAAGCGCGTTACCTTGGCGTTGCAAGGGAACTTGGATCAACTAAAAGTGCACACGAACACCTCATTAGACCGTTTACAAGTGGCGATTGAGGCAATTATCAAAGCCGCAACTGCGCAGCAGAATGGCGACTTAACGCTACAAATTGAAAGCGAAATGCATGGAGAGTTTGAGCAACTAAAGAACGCAATCAATCAAAGCAATTTGGCGCTTAATTCGGTGGTTGGCCAAGTAGTGCAGACGGCGGCAACGGTGACATCGTCGAGTTTTGAAGTCAGTTCCGGCAACAGTGATTTAAATCAGCGCACTCAATCACAAGCCGCCTCCTTAGAGGAAACCGCGGCCGCAATCGAGCAATTGACGGCGGCGATTCGCCATACCAGTGAAAACGCGGCGAATGCAGATGCCTTGGCGCGGGATGCAATGCAGCGTGCTAAACAAGGGCGACACATTATGCAGCAGACCGAACAGGCGATTGAAGAGATTCGTGATTCCAGTAAGAAGATTGAAGAGATTACGGGCTTAATTGATGCCATCGCTTTTCAAACCAATCTCTTGGCGTTAAATGCGGCGGTTGAGGCGGCGCGTGCCGGTGAGCATGGGCGTGGATTTGCGGTGGTGGCTGGCGAGGTACGTACTTTGGCAGGTAAGTCCGCTGAGGCAGCTAAAGAGATAAAGTCACTGATTGAAGATACCGTCAGTAACATTGAACACGGTACCGATAAAATTGGTGAGACCAGTGGCGCTTTGCAAGACATCAACCAAGCGATTGTACAAGTGGCGGATATGGTTTCAGAAATTTCGTCGGCATCGCGCGAGCAACAACAGGGTATTCAGCAGATTAATGTAGCGATTGCACAAATTGACAGTGATACTCAGCAGAATGCGGCTCTGGTTGAAGAGATTACCGCTGCGGCGGATTCAATGACGCAGCAAAGCCAGAGCCTACAATCTTCGGTCACACGCTTTAAAGTGGAGAATCAACCGCGCATAACTCGTCATTAAGTGGGTTATTGAACGGTCAGTAAATCTTCAAAGAAATAGGCAACTAGCTCATGTCGGCCGGCAACTTGTGCTTTTTTGTAAAGATTAGACGCTTGTTGGCGGACGGTTTTTTCTTTGGTGCTGCGGATATTGGCAATTTCGTCAAGACTGAGTCCTTTTAGCAATAGTAGAGCGACTTCTTTTTCGCTATGCGTTAATTGCCAGGTGTCAAATTGCTTTTGAATCATGTCAGAAAATTCGCCGCGCAGCTTTTGTGTTTGGCTTTGGGCCGAATTTAACTCTTGTTGGGTTTGATCTAAGGTTTCGCGTACATCGGTGAGTTTTATTTTGTGGCGGCGAATCGAATGCAGCATATAGCCGAAAGCGACTAAAGAGAGAATCGCCATCACAATTTCAATCCAGATATGTGTATTCATACCGCCCATATCGTTCAAATCATGCCAAATATCCATTGCTGAAATAAAAAATAGAGTAATGAAAATAAATAAGCTGAAATGCAAAATATTGAATTTTTTCACGGTATTGAGATCCTTTTACAAAATCATTTTTAGAGGAACACAGTGCAGCCAAATTGTTCTGAGTCTGAGACCATTTGGACTTATTCTGTGTCTCCTTAGTGAAGTAAGCGGTAATCTGACTGCCCAAAAACAGCACGAAGGTTTATTATAGTCGCTAAGTTTATCAACTAAATCTGAACTGAAAATGAAAATACTTTTAGCCGTCAGTGGCGGCATAGCTGCTTATAAATCTTTGGAATTATGTCGCCAATTCATTAAGGCCGGCCATCATGTTCAGGTGGTAATGAGTGAGTCAGCCAAGCAATTTATTCAACCATTAAGCTTTCAAGCCTTGAGTGGCCATGCGGTGCGCGACAGTTTGTTTGATAACGAGCAAGAAGCGGGCATGGGGCATATTGAGTTGGCGCGCTGGGCGGATTGGATTGTTCTGGCTCCCGCCAGCGCGAACACCTTGGCTAAAATTCGTATGGGGTTAGCGGATAATTTGTTAAGCACGCTTATTTTGGCGACAGACCGTCCGGTACTCATGGTGCCGGCGATGAATCGCTTAATGTGGCAAAACCCAGCCACGCAAGAGAATATTCAAATTTTGCAAAACCGTGGCTATCATGTATTGCAGCCGGCCAGCGGCCCACAGGCGTGCGGTGAAGTGGGGGCGGGTAGAATGCCAGAGGCGTTGGAGATTTTTCAGGCTTGGCAGGCTTTGCAAATATCGCCAATATCGCAGCCGTATTGGCAAGGTCAGCGTTTGTTGATTAGTGCCGGTCCAACCTTTGAAGATTTGGACCCGGTGCGCTTTCTGGGTAATCGTAGTTCTGGGAAGATGGGGTTTGCGATTGCCGAGCAAGCGCAGAAAATGGGGGCGAAAGTCACGCTTATCGCTGGGCCTGTGACACTTGCGACACCGTTCAACGTACATCGAATTGATGTGCGTTCTGCTCAGCAGATGTTTGCGGCGGTGCAAGCGCATTATGCGCAGAATGCGGTGTTTATTAGCGCCGCGGCGGTGGCCGATTTTGCGTTGGCGCAATCCAGTCAGCACAAAATAAAAAAGCAGCCAGGGCAAGACGGACTGACCTTACAGTTGGTCAAAAATCCAGATATTGTGGCTTGGGTGGCCGCGCAAAGTGATAAACCGTTTGTGGTTGGTTTTGCGGCAGAAACCCAAAATGTGCTGGAGTACGCACGCGCTAAATTGCACGCGAAAAAATTAGATATGATTTGTGCCAATCAGGTAGGGGAAAATTTGGGGTTTGAGCGTGAACAGAATCAGTTGACTTTGTTGAGCGCGCAGCACGAAAAAATCTTACCTACGTCGACAAAAAGCGAGCAAGCGCAACAGCTTCTCGCTTTCATTGCCGAACAACAAACTTCGATTAAGGCTTAGGTGGGAAATTAGCTAGGACGCGTTGCACCGCATCTTGCGTTAGACGCATTGATTCTTGCGGGGTGGTTGCGATGGTGAAATCCACAGCGGTTTTGCCTCGCCATACTACTTGATAGCTTGGGTTATAAATATCAATAATTAATTGATGGTCTTTTTCTTCAATCAGCGGCTCGTTAGCACCAAACAGAATGCCGCCATGTCGTCCAAAGGTTCCAAATCCAAAACCGATACTGACCGGATCACGCGCCAGATAAGTTTCTGTTTGCACGTGGTAGCTAATAAAACCGTTTGCCGGGTCTTTTCCTACGGCGATTCCTTTGGCGTTTAAGGTGTCTTCAATCGCGACTTTTAGGCGTTGTGCTTGCAGTGGATGCTCGGCTTTGTATTTTAAAATAGCGGTATTTTCGGCGCGCTCGCTGGGTAAAAAGTGAAGGCTTTGGTAACGTTGATAATCCACATTGGGATTATAGTCTTTGCTCACCGGAGCACTACAACCTCCGAATAAGCTGGCAGCAATAATCACGACAGCGGCGGTTTTGAATGGTGTGAAAAATGGAATTTTCAGCATGTTAATTAATCCTGATATTTATTGGTGAGCCAAAACGAAAGCCAAAAAGCCGGTAACATAATCAGAAAACTAAATATCACTGCGAGTATGGCGGTTGCTGTGCTTTCGCCTTGGTAGAAAGCAACGGCGCCAATCATTATCGCCAACAAAAGACTGTTGCGGAGTGATTTTTTTAAAGCAAGATTCATTCGGGTCTCGGTCGCAAATAAGTTTAAGAATACCCAAATCCTGCGCGCAACTTGAGCGGAAGATGAGTTCTGTATCTTCTTCGTATTGTATTCAAAAAAGGACGCATAAAGTATGGCGAAAATCGAACAAAGCCTGGAACAAGCGCATTATTGGTTGCAGATGGCGGTGGATTTATCGGTCAAGGCGGTTACCCAAGATCGTGGTGGGCCTTTTGGCGCGGTGTTGGTTTGCAATAATGAATGGGTGGCGAGTGGTCAAAATCAAGTATTAGAACTTAATGACCCGACCGCGCATGCTGAAATGCAGGCAATCCGTGCTGCCAGCCAGAAGTTGGCGCGTTTTGATTTAAGCGATTGTGTTCTTTACAGTAGTTGTCAGCCTTGTCCTATGTGTTTGAGCGCAATTTATTGGGCGAGAATCCCAAGATTGGTGTATGCCAATAGCAGTGAGCAGGTTCAAGCCATTGGTTTTGACGATGCGTGGATTGCTGAAAACCTCGGTAAGTCATTAGCGTTACAGCCGATTCAAAGCCAGCGGATTCCGTTAGAGACAGCCACTGAAGCTTTACAACTTTGGCAGCAGAAAACGCCTAAAAGACAGTATTGAATAAACTCATAGCAAAAGCGTTTTGAGGCTGTAGGCCGAGCAAGAATATTGACGCAATCAGGTAATTTTTAAGGCTATGTGGTTTGTGTTGGTGCAATGCGTAAATTCGTTTTTGCATGGTGACCTCGGAATCTGCGATAAATCGTATTTCGTTGCGTGCTGGCTTGGCGCTGACTCATTGATTGGTTAGGCAGCCAGCTACGAATAAGTACGAGCCAATGGTCAATTATGCTGAGTCCGACAACGCAATCAAGAGTGTGATTTATTTACCTGTCTGATGTTGAAGGTTGATTTTTCTTAAGGCAGAGTGGGACGCGGCATGGCAAAGGTGCTGTCCAATTTGCAGTAGGCATTGCCCCCCAGTTTGCCGATGGCGTTAAGAGCATCGCCTTGCAAAAGTTGGTTTTCGACTAAAGCATCATCAACAAAAATTCCTCGCACATCTAACAAAATGAGGCAGCCGCCACCGGGTTGGTCGGAAATGCTTAGCGTGTCGCGTAACTGGCATTCAAAACGGACTTTTGCGGCGGCAACACCCGGTACCTTAACCAATTCACTGCGACTGGTGGCAATCTGTAAAGCGTCAATTTCACTGGTTTGGTGTGGATAATCGGCACAAGAAGCATTCATTAATTCAGCGGTGTCTTCGGTAACGACATTCACCACGCATTCGCCCGTGGCCTGAAGATTAAGCAAAGTGTCTTTATGTGGACGATCGCGCGCGGCAATTTGAGTAATTGTGAGTACCGGTGGGTTGACGCTGGCAACACTGAAAAACGAATAGGGCGCCAGATTGCTGATGCCCTGTGCGCTGAGCGTGCTAACCCACGCGATTGGGCGTGGCACGACCCCGTTGACGAGAAATTGGTAGTTTTCAGCGGTACTCAGCGTTTGGCATTCTTTAAACATCGTTAAATGACTCCTTAAATATTATTTGATTCTAATATGTCTTGGCGTAAAACCAAGTCTTCTCCAGCGAAATCCATACAACGTTCAGACTTCTTATTTTTTTAGTTGCTGTTTGCCTAATTCTTGATTTGACAGCTAGGTTTTGCGCGTCTTATCGGCTTAAATTATTGTCTTGTGTTTCCTTCTAATTCCGTTGTACAAGTTGAGAGATAAGTCATGATTAATCGGCAGAACCGTTATTCTACGCAGCAGGGTTGGCAGCAGCCTTTGGATGCGCGCTACACCGATATGGATGGGCCGCAAACTTGGGTATTGGTGTTTGCCAGTCGCGTTTTAGAAGACAACGCTGAATTTTGGCAACAGTTGACATCGGCTTTTCCCAATTCTTTGATTACCGGTTGTTCCAGCGCGGGCGAGATTTTTCAGGATGAAGTCTACGATGATAGTGCTGTTTTGAGCGTGGTGCAGTTTGCGGATACGCAGTTACGCTGTTTTGCCGAACCCGTGACCATGCAGAGCGGTTATGCGACCGGAGAGTCCTTGGCTAAACAGTTAGCCGCCGCTGAGGACGCTTTACAGGGCGTATTTGTTTTAAGTGAAGGGCTTCAGATTAACGGTACTGACTTGGCGCAGGGTTTAAGTGACGGGTTGCCGAAAATTATTATTACTGGCGGTTTAGCCGGTGATGGGGTGGATTTTGGCCATACTTGGGTGTTGGTCGATGGTCGGCCGCGCAGTGGTTATGTGACTGCATTGGGCTTTTACGGGGATAAGGTACAGATCGGTTATGGTTCGCAAGGCGGCTGGGATATTTTTGGGCCACAGCGTTTGGTAACCGCAGCCAAAGACAATCAATTGTTTGAACTGGATGGTCGCCCTGCACTGGAGTTGTACAAGTCGTATTTAGGCGAGTTGGCGCAAGGACTTCCGGCCAGCGGTTTACTCTTTCCCATCGCCATCTTGAATGAGGGCGAGGAGCCGATTACGCGCACCGTGTTGGCCGTGGATGAGGCGACTCAATCACTGACATTTGCCGGCGATATTCCGCAAGGCAAAAGAGTTCAGCTGATGCGCGCCAACTTTGAGCACTTGATTAACGGCGCCGAGGATGCCGCGCAGGCAGTATTGGATTCGTATCGCGGAGTTTTGACGCAAGAGGCCAATTATTTAGTGATTGCGGTCAGTTGCATTGGCCGTAAGCTGATTTTAAAAGAGCGAATTGACGAGGAGACAGAGGTCACCTTAGAACGCTTTCCAAGCAATACCAGCCAAATTGGTTTTTATTCTTATGGTGAACTTTCGCCACAAGTCTTTGCGCAAAATTCTCTGCAGTGTCAGCTGCATAATCAAACCATGACGTTAACGCTTATCAGCGAAATTTCGGCTTGAGCCTGCACTATGCCGAATCTTAATCCGTTACATAAAATTCTTAGTCGACAACTCAAGCGTATTGGTTTGAGTCTTAATCAGCCGCCCAGCATGGAGCAGTGGCAAGAGTTTTTGCAGCGCGTTAATCGTCATTATCAGGGCGTGGATGAAGAGCGTTATATGCTCGAACGTTCGCTAAAAATTTCTTCTGATGAGATGCAGCAGTTGTATAACGAGTTGCGTGTAGCGTCATCGCAACAGATTAACGAAGTGCAGAACCGTTTGGTGTTGGTGTTAAATGCCTTAACCGATGGGGTATGTGAACTGGATAAACATGGCAAAATCACTTATGTGAATCCCGGTTTTATGGAGATTGTGCAACGTTCGAAAGAGCAGTTAATCGGCCAGGCGCTGGAGAGTCTGGTGCGTTTTTCTGGTGCGCCGGAACAAGCGCAGCTAAGTCATTTGGCTCGTATCGAAGCTTACCGGGATGATGATGCTCTGGTGTTGCGCGAATCCCAGAATTTGCCGGTTTCTTGTATCCTTAATCCAATTTTCAATCAGCAAGGCGAGCTGGAAGGCCATGTCGCTTTGATTCGTGATATGCACTTGCAGCGACAAACTGAGGTGGAATTGCAAAAAGCCAAGGCGTTAGCCGAGCAGATTGCACTGGCTAAAAGTGATTTTTTAGCGACCATGAGTCATGAAATACGCACCCCGTTAAATGGCGTGATTGGTTTGTCAAATTTACTGCAAGATACCGATTTAGGTGACGAGCAGCAAGCTTATGTTGAGACGTTGCAGCGGTCTGCTAAGACGTTGTTAACCATCATTAACGACATTTTGGATTTCTCAAAAATTGATTCCGGCAAAATGGTGCTTAACGCCGAGGCCTTTAGTTTGGGCTTGCTGTTGCAAGATATGAAAGCCCTTTTTGCGATGCAATTTACGCAAAAAAATCTGCGCTTCCAGCTGCACGTCGACCCTGCGCTAGGTGACCGTTTTAAGGGTGATGTAAATCGCATTAAACAAGTATTGATTAATTTAATTGGCAATGCGCTCAAATTTACCCAACAGGGCGAAGTGAGCCTTAGCGTACAGCTAACCAATGGTTTAGAGTCGCCGGCGGAGGCGAATCCGGACTGTGTTTGGTTGCGTTTTTGTGTTCAGGACAGCGGAATTGGGATTGCCGAACCAGCACTCAAATCGCTGTTTAATCCGTTTACGCAAGCTGACAGTTCAACCACACGGCGTTATGGTGGGACGGGTTTAGGGTTGGCGATTTCCGCGCGTTTGGTGGAGTTGATGGTCGGTGAAATGACCGTTGAATCCACGCTTGGAAAGGGCAGCTGTTTCTGTTTTTCGTTGCCGTTACAACCGTTACAGCCGTTGCAGACATCCGTCTCGGCGGAGCCGATTGCGCCGCCAGTGGTCATGGTCAAGAGCGTGCAAGCTAATCGCTGTGTTTTATTGGTTGAAGATAATCCGGTTAATCAGCTGCTGGCCGGCAAATTGTTGGAGAAAATGGGGCTGGATTATCTGGTAGCACACAATGGGTTGGAAGCCGTAGAAACCTTGCAAGAGAATCGTGCGATTGATTTGGTCTTGATGGATTGTCAGATGCCCGTCATGGATGGGTATCAAGCGACTGAACAGTGGCGACGTTTAGAGGCGGAACAATCGCATATTCCGATTATCGGTTTAACGGCCAATGCGCTTAGTGGTGATAAAGAAAAATGCCTATTGGCCGGTATGGATGATTACCTGACCAAACCCATTGAGTTAAATAAGTTCCATCAAAAAATCAACCAATGGTTACAGCACGCTGAAGACGTTTCAGAATAATATTGATGGCCGTACCAGGGCTGCTTAGCTAAGCGCAATGTCGGTGTTGAAATGCCGTTTTTTGTTTTGGCAATGGTTGCATCATCTGGTAAAAAACGCCAAGATAAGAGCACTTTTTAGACATCCAGTAGATAAAAAAAGAGAGTATCTATGTCACTATCCCTTCTAGCAGGTAAAAAAGCGCCGGCTTCGATTCTTGAAAACATCCCCAAATTGATGACCGATTATTACAGTCTTAAGCCTGATGTTAGCCATGCTGAGCAGGCGGTCAGTTTTGGCACTTCAGGACATCGCGGATGTTCATCGAAAAGCACGTTTAACGACACCCATATTGCGGCGATTTGCCAGGCAATTGTTGAATATCGTCGTTTAGAGAACATTAACGGTCCGATGTTTATTGGTATGGATACGCATGCTTTATCGGAAGCGGCGCACGCTACCGCGATTGAAGTGTTTACCGCGAATGGCGTCAAAGTGTTTATTCAAAACAATGGTCGCTACACACCTACGCCGGTGATTTCCAATGCAATTTTGATGTACAACGAAGGGCGTCAAGGTGGATTTGCAGACGGTGTGATTATTACGCCATCACACAATCCGCCACAGGATGGTGGTTTCAAGTACAACCCGCCAAATGGTGGGCCGGCGGATACTGATATTACCGACTGGGTGCAAGAACGCGCTAATGCAATTATTGCAAAAGGCATGGTAGAGGTTAAGCGCCTCTCTTTAACAGATGCGATGCGCTCTGAATTTGTTGAACCGACCGATTTAATGACACCCTATATTGTAGGGTTAGATCGGGTGATTAATATGGCGGCCATTAAAGCGTCCGGTTTAAAAATCGCGGTCGATCCAATGGGGGGTGCCGGAGTGGATTTCTGGGAGCCTATCGCCAAACATTACGGTTTGGATATTACGGTGGTTAACCGTTCGGTAGACGCCACTTTTGGTTTTATGCACGTTGATAAAGACGGCAAAATCCGTATGGACTGTTCATCCCCTTATGCGATGGCTGGTTTGATTGGCTTGAAAGATGATTATGATTTGGCATTCGGGAATGATCCGGATGTCGATCGTCACGGTATCGTTACTAAATCGGTCGGCTTGATGAATCCGAATCACTATTTAGCGGTAGCGATCGACTATCTATTTAAGCACCGCCCTGAGTGGCCGAAAAACGCGGCGGTCGGCAAAACTTTGGTTTCCAGCTCGATGATTGACCGTGTTTCGGCGGCAGCGCAATTGAATTTGTGTGAAGTGCCGGTTGGTTTTAAGTGGTTTGTTGACGGTTTGCAAACCGGTAGCTTTGGTTTCGGTGGTGAAGAATCAGCCGGAGCCTCATTTTTGCGTTTGGACGGCGGCCCTTGGAGTACCGACAAAGACGGCATTATTTTGAACTTACTGGCCGCGGAAATCACGGCGGTGACAGGCAAAGACCCGGGGCAGCTTTATCAGGCGTTGACAGAAAAATATGGTACTCCGATTTATACGCGGATTGATGCTCCGGCCAACCGCGAACAAAAGGCGATTTTGAAAAATCTTTCGCCAGAGATGGTGAAAGCCGATACCTTAGCAGGCGAGAAAATCACCGCTAAATTAACCCACGCTCCGGGTAACGGTGCCGCGATTGGTGGCTTGAAAATCACCACGGAAAATGGCTGGTTTGCGGCGCGTCCATCCGGCACGGAAGACATCTATAAAATCTACGCCGAAAGCTTTAAAGACAAAGCGCATTTAGATACGATTCTGCAAGAAGCGCAAGCGATTGTCAGCGATGCGCTAAACGCGTAATCCTCTCGTTTTCTTTGTTCAAAACCCCGCCTTAAGTTAATTTTGGTGGGGTTTTTTTATGAAGGCGAATTTGAATTTTGTAACAAAAATTTACTTTGGAGGGCTATAGCCCTTTATAATGCGCGCCCCAGCATGATTTAAGGAAAAATATGCTTGCCGGTTCGCATATGGTTTTTGGTACAGGTTTGTACTTGTTAACCAGCCCTTACACGGGGTTTGATTATCCGCAGGTTTATTATTACTTGCCTCTCGTGATGCTCGGTTCCTTGATGCCGGATTTGGATGCACATCGCTCCGCTTTAAAGCGCAGTCTATTTAGCCGCTGCCTGTGGTCGCCGCTGACTTTATTGGGGCATCGGACTTGGAGTCATTCACTATTGATATTAGGCTTATTGTTTCTGCCGTTACAAAACTTAACGGATAGTGCTTATTTTGCATTGCTGGCTTTTAATATCGGTTATGCCAGTCATATCTTGGGCGATTGGTTGACGCATCGCGGGGTGCCGCTGTTTTATCCGGCCAGAACGGCGTTCAAGTCGCCGCTACCATTTCGCACCGGTTCGTTTATTGAGGTTCCGATTGCTTTGCTGCCTTTCTTAGTGATGGCTGGTTTTTATCTTTTTGAAAGTCATCATGGTTTGCTACAATCGCTGCCTTAAAAAGAGGACTGAACAAATGACGATTCAAGTGCAATACAAAATTCTCGATTCACGTCTTGGTAATGAAATCCCGATGCCAAAATACGGCACCAAAGGCTCTGCTGGGCTGGATTTACGCGCTTGTGTGGAAGCACCTTTAACCATTCAACCGGGACAGACGGTATTGATTCCGACCGGTATGGCGATTCATTTAGACGATGCGGGCTTGGCCGCGATGTTGCTACCGCGTTCCGGTTTGGGACATAAGCACGGCATTGTGTTAGGCAATCTGGTGGGCTTAATTGATTCCGATTATCAAGGCCCTTTAATGGTCTCTTGTTGGAATCGTAGCGATACGCCTTTTACGGTGGAAATTGGCGAGCGTATTGCGCAGATGGTGATAGTGCCGGTCATGCAGCCGGTGTTTACCGAAGTGCAAGAGTTTGGTGATGAAACCGATCGTGGACAAGGTGGTTTTGGTTCGACTGGCACCAAATAGACGATGAATCAAAACGATTGAAATCGTCGTTTTGATTGGTTTTAAGTCAGCTTCTTAGCGAGGATCGACCTGGTTAAGAAGAATGACTTCAATCTCTTCAATGATCTCTTCTTGGCGCAAGACATTCATCCGTTTGCGTAAGGTTTCACTCTTTTGTTCTAAGTGACGAGTCGCGTTTTCTAGGTGGCGCACGCGTTGCAAATTCTCAGCCATTAAAGAGTCGTACAAAATGTGATGCAGATTATGCAGCAGTGCATGATCGGTCAATTCGAGCATAAACGCTTGGTTAGAAAGATTAAGTAGCGGTTCATGAGAGGGCAAGGATTGCGGGCAGTTTAGTTCGGCATGATCCGTAAATGCCGGCAGTAGCTGTTCAACCTGAATGGTTTCCTCTGGATAAGCGTGATACACCGCATAGAGTTCGTCGCTTGTCTGTAGATCCGTTAAGGTCTTGATTAATCGCTCGCTCAGATTGCCAACTTCTTCACAAACATTCGCGCCAGGTAGAAAATGTGGCTTGCTTGCCGCTAGTGCCTTCGACTCCAATAATGAAACCAGTTTATTGCCGATGGCAATCATCTGAATCGTGCTTCGCTCAGCAGAAAATTGTTGCTCAAAGGTTTCGATAATTTTCGGGTTAAAGTCTCCGCAAAAACCGCGCTCAGAACCGATAAGCAAAACCGTTTTTTGGTTTCCTTGATATTGAGGCAGGTTGTTGCGGTAAAAATGCAGAAAATCGCAGGCAACGGCGTTAATCTGCTGCTGAATGGCATGTTGTTCATCGGTAACCTTGCCCAGTTTATGGGTTTCCATCTGCGCCAGTGTTTTCATCGAGTGCATAATGCCGTGAATATCATCGAGCTTTTCACGGTAGTGGCCCAATTCATGGTAACGCGCCATTAATGATTCCCTGTGGTATTGCTTGCGGAATAGGAGTGGAACCATTCCTGCAATGTTTGTTGCCAAAGCTTGCGTGGGCTGTCGATGGTCAGATGGCTTGCTGCAATTTGGCGCTCAAGTTGATTGAGGATGGATGGAATCTGTTTAATCTCTATGTCTTCGAACAGGTTGTCATTAAAGGCAAGCAGCCAAGCCATTTGAAACTCGATGGATTTCGGCACCAGGTGTCCCTGTTTCAGAAGTTCGCGCAAGGTATGACCGCGCTGAATAATCTTTTCGATACGCGCTTCCAGACGCGTGCCGAAGCGGGTGAAAGCTTCCAGTTCGAGAAATTGCAGATAGTCCAGTTTCATATGACCGGCTTCTTCTTTTATCCGCGGGTGTTGCGCCTGTCCGCCAATCCGCGACACCGATTTGGCGATATCGATTGCCGGACGGAAACCGGAAACAAACAGTTCGCGGTTGAGATAGATTTGCCCGTCGGTAATCGAGATGAGATTGGTTGGAATAAAGGCAGCAATTTCCCCCTGTTCGGTTTCGATAATCGGCAGTGCCGTCATGCTACCGCCACCGGCTTGCGCATTCAGCGTGGTCGAGCGTTCTAGCAGGCGTGCGTGAATATAGAAAACGTCGCCGGGATAGGCTTCACGCCCCGGCGGACGGCGTAATAGCAGAGACAGTTCGCGGTAGATTTTGGCGTGGGTCGAGAGATCGTCATAAACAACAAGTGTGTCTTTACCCGAGCGCATCCAGTGTTCGGCCAAGGCGCAACCGGCAAAAGGCGCGAGATACTGCAAGCCGGGTAGGGTACTGGCTTGCGAGGTAATGACGGTCGTGTATTCCAGTGCTCCGTGCTGGCGCAGTAACTCAATGGTATTGATAATGGTTGAGCGTTTTTGCCCGATGAGCACATAGACGCATAAGACGTTTTTATCTCGTTGATTGATAACGGTATCGATTGCCAGAGTGCTGCGGCCGAGCCCTTCATCCCCGATCAGTAACTGCCGTTGGCCTTTGCCGATAGGCACTAAAGTGTCGATGATTTTATTACCGGTATAGAGTGGCTGATTGACCGCGGCGCGCTCGATAATAGACGGTGAATTTCGCTCTAGCGGTGCACGGTTTTGGCTTTCGGGTTGCGGAAGACCGTCGAGCGGAAAGCCGAGTGGATCCAAAGTGCGGCCGATCAGATTGTCGCCGACCGGGATATCTAGGATGCGCTGCGACAGATAAGCATTATGTCCGGCGGTAATCTGTTGGGTTTTGTGCAGCAGGATAACCCCAATCAGCTCTTTGGTCAGTTCGAAAACAAAGCCGTGGCTACCGTCTTCAAACAGGATGATTTCATCCATTTGTGCGGTCGGTAACCCTTTAACCCAGACAATCCCGTCACCAATCGAAACCACATTACCGCGTTCGGTTAATTTCAGTTCAAAGCGGTAATCGTCGAGCCAGTTGTCAATCCGGTCGAGAAATTCCGTTGGCGGTTTATTGATGGTTGAGTCGGTCACGGTTCAGTTCCATAAAACGGTTGAGTTCGTCCAATAGGTTCATGCGCAGGCTCCAAACGCCAAGATGAATGCGCACACCACTAATCAGTTCGGGATCTTGTTGGTAATGAATCTTTAAGGGTTGCGGACAGAGCTGTTCCAATTTGGTCTGCAACGCTTGGCGGTTTTTCTCGGATAGCGGATAAGCACTGCACACGTCGACTTGACCGCTGTCGCTATCACAGGTTTTTTGCAAGTTCTTTATCTGTTGGCTGTCCAAGGCGTCTAATTGTTCCATTAGAGCGTCGAACAGGCGTTCTTCAGTTTCCACACCGGAGAGTGTGCGTAGCAGTTTGGCGGCAAACTCTGCGCCTTGGCGGTGTGCGACCGATTGATAATGTTGTTGGGTCTGCTCCTGTGTCTGTTGTTGATTGATTTCGAATTTTTCCTGCTGCGCTTGCAGTTCTTCACGCAGTCGTTGTTGCTGTTCGCTGCGCATCGAATCCAGATCCTGCTGCAGGTCTTGACGCAGCTGGTTTTTCTCTTTTTCCCACGCTTGCAGGCGCTGTTGATACTGCGTTTTCAGTTCTTCCGCCTGAGCACTTTTATCGAGTGCTTCCTGTAGGGTGTTATCAACGGTTTCACGCCGTTTTTGCAGGGCATTGAGCACAGGCCGATAAAGAAAGTGCTTCAAAATCCACATCAACAGAACAAAGTTGATGATCTCGAGAATAAAGGTGGTCCAACTAAATTCCAAGGGAGTCTCCTTGCGTTCAAATCGGTTTACTGAGTCAGGTATTCGATTAGCGGGTTGCGGAATAGAATGATCAGTACGATAACCAGAACATAGATCGCCAAAGATTCAATCATTGCCAGACCGATAAACAGGGTACGCATAATCGAGGTTTCCGCCTCCGGCTGGCGAGATAAGGCGTCGAGTGCTCGGCTTATCGCCATTCCCATCGCGATGGCCGGCCCGAGAACACCGATGCCGATAGCAAATCCGGCGATAAGGGTGGAACTGGTGATGAAATCGGTCATTTCTGTCATGGTTTATTCCTCTGATTGTAATTTTCTGTGCTGCTGCGCTTGGATTCCGCTGGCGATATAGACCAATGCCAGCATGCCGAATATATAGGCTTGTACCAATGCTTCGATAATGTGCAGCAGCAGTATCGGAATTGGCGCGAGAAAACCGGCCACCATCAAGATGAGTAAAGCGGTCATTTCCAAACTCATCATATTGCCGAAGAGACGCACGGCCAACGCAATGGTGCGACTCACTTCGCTGATAAGATGAAACGGCAATAGCAAAGGTGTCGGAGAAAGATAGTGTGCTAAATAGGCTTTCAATCCGGAAATACGAATCCCGAACCAGTGTACGGAAAAAAACACCATCGCCGCCAGTGCCGCAGTCGCGGAGAGGTCGCGCGTCGGAGAGTGCGCACCCGGGAGCAAACCAACCAGATTCGATACCAGCAGAAAAATCCATAAACTGGCTATAAACGGTAGCAGGCGTTTGCTGTGCTCGGGGGCGGCAGCGGCAATCGCGTCTTCCATCGCGATAATCACGGCATCGACCGCCGTTTTCAGTTTTCCCGAACCGGCGGCAAAACGACTGCGGTACAGATAGACGAATAAAATTAGAGCGAGCATAATCGCCCATGTTGTGACGATGGTATTGGTGATGCCAAAAGAACCGATTTGGAAGATGTTTTGAATGCTTAATTCTGAATCGTGCATGGCTAAGTCCGTTTGATAAACAGGTAAACATTAAGTGCGCCTATGGCGACACCGAGCAGAATCAGGTTAATACTCCAGCTGATCGAATAGACGGCGGATTCGCGCTGATCCAACCAGTGGCCGAGATAAGCACCAGCGATAATCGGGATCACAATCAAGAGACCGATGGTGCCGAGATAGACCGTCTGCGCCAGCAGTGTCGGTTTGGCCTTTTCCGCGGCTTCGATTTTCTCTACCTGATGCTGTACCTCTTTTTTGAGTTGCGCTTTCTGATTCATTGCGGGTTGTCTCTTTGGTTAAGCTGCCAGAGCCGTTTTAATACCGCTTCTTCCATCTGGCGCAAGCTGCGCGTCTGCTGTTCAAGCCATTGCTCCTGTTCGGAAATCTGTTGTTGTAACAGCTCACAAATCTTTTGGTAGTCTTGATTGATGACAAAGTGTTGGGCCGTTAATTGCAGGTGATTATCGTGAAAATAGAGCAGTGCTCGGGTCGCAGCAATATAGTTCCAAACACCGTTTTGATCCTGGAAGCGTGACAAGCCCATTTTTAACGACGTCATAAAACGGCTATGCCCGCTGAGAATGCCGAAACGACCGCTGCTGTCCTCACCGATAAAGGAGGTTATGCCGTGGAAGCTTTCACCGTGGAATGTGTCCTGAATCTGTAATTGAAAACTCATTTTGGTTCACTCATAGCGCCGCGCATATAGCACTGATCTTCAGGCAAGTCGTCAAAATCGCCGCGCAAGAAAGCGTCACAATCATCCAGCGTTTTATCCAGCGGCACGGATGCACCTTTTAACGTACTCTGTGAACTGGTGACCCAAAACGGCTGGGTCAAGTAGCGTTGCAGGCGTCGTGCGCGCGCCACAATCAGCTGGTCGGCGCTAGACAACTCTTCAACCCCAAGCATCGCGATAATATCTTCCAGCTCGTGGTAACGTGCCAGATGCTCTCGCACGTCTTCGGCAACTCTGTAATGGCGTTCGCCAAGGGTATAGGCATCCATTGCTTTGCTGCTCGATTTCAGCGGATCAACCGCTGGATAAATGCCTTTCGCTGCCTGTTGTCGCGACAGAATAATCGAGGTGTCTAAGTGGCTTAAAATGGCGTTGACCGCTGGATCGCCCATGTCATCAGCGGGAACGTAAATCGCCTGAACGGAAGTGATATTGCCTTTTCGCGTCGAGGTGATGCGATCTTCCAGTTCTGCTACTTCGGTGGTTAAGGTCGGTTGATACCCGACTGTTGCAGGCATACGTCCCAATAGGCTGGAGACTTCACTGCCGGCTTGTACAAAACGGAAGGTGTTGTCCATGACAAACAACACCTCTTTTTGCAGAGTATCACGCAAATATTCTGCGTAGGTCAGTGCCGACAGCCCAAGCCGAAAGCGCACGCCCGGTGCTTCATCCATCTGCCCAAAGACCAGCAGTGACTGCGGTAAAATGCCGGCACGATCCATCTCTTTCCACATTTCCTGTGCTTCGCGCATGCGCTCGCCGACCCCGGCAAACACGGATGTCCCTTTATGCAGCGAGGCAACCGCGTGCATAAATTCCATGGTCAATACGGTTTTACCAACACCGGCACCGCCAAAAAGACCGGTTTTGCCGCCTTTGACGAAAGGACATAACAGGTCAATCACTTTTATACCGGTGGTAAGAATGTCAGAACTGCTGGTGGATTCGGAAAGCTCTGGTGGCGGCTCGTGAATATTGCGAAAGGTTTTGGTTTGTAACGGTTCACCGCCATCGAGTGGTTCGCCGAACAGATTCAGCACGCGGCCGAGACAATCCGGTCCGACCGGTACATGCAGCGGTGATCCACTGTCGTAAATATCGAGACCACGATAGAGACCGCGGGTTTGTTGAAAGGCAACGGCGCGAACATGAGTTTTATCAAGGTGCTGGTGGACTTCAAAAACCCATTTGTTGCCATTATGACGGCCATATAGTGCCTGATTTAATGGCGGTAATTGTTGGCAGGCGATGACCACCACCGGGCCGTGAACCTCAGTGATGGTGCCGATTAGCTTGTCTTGCTTCTGTTCAACTTCCGCTATCATGGTCATTCCCAATTGACGTCAGAGTTTTGATTATAGAAAACGAACTCAAGTCGAATATGCCTATTCGATCGATATTTGATTCCTAATAACTCTGTATCCTGTGACTGTTGAAGTTTGAACTTAATAGTTGTCAGTTACGAATAAAAGCCCCTGTTTTTCTGCCTTATTTAGAATGAAAAGCTTTGGTAATAGGCCTGTTAATGCCATGGTTAACGGTTTATCACAAATCTGTAATGAGCAGGATTTGGTCATACTTTGGTACAGAGTTAATCAAAGCTTGTCTCTTTTGTTTGCCTAGATAAGCTTGCTAGTATGGAGGCTCCAATTCAAAGAGGGCGACAACCGATGAAAAAATTAGCGATTATTTTGAGTTCTGCAGTTCTGTTTAGCCAAGGGGCTATTGCGGATCCAATTGATGTTCGTGGCGGAGTGGATCGTGAGCAGCATAAATTGGAGCGAGAAATGAAGCTGGAGCGGGATAAAAAGACGCATTATTCTCGTCAAAGCCGCATAGAGAAATACTTTAAATAATTCTGGTTTAAAGCATTGCTACCGAGTAGATAAACGACTGAAGTCTACTCGGTTCGCCATGAGTAGTTAATGACTATTCATCACTAAAGACGCGTACATTCCATTTCTCCGCCAAGCCATCTTCCGCTAGGCACTGAGTTTCAAAAAAATTGACGATATAGTCTTTCTGACAGTGCGCTTCAAACGCCTGCATATCTGCCCAAATTTCATTAAACACAATCGGAAATCCTATTCCTTCGGCAAAACTGCTAGCAATTTGACGAGTGACTCGGTACTGCATGCAACCGTCTTCGCGCAGTGTTTGCGGTTCCAGTGAGCGCAAAACTTCAAATAGCGCTTGCTCTTGCCCTGTTTTTGCCTGAAATTCAGCAATGCAATAGACTTTGGACGACATAAAATTCTCTCTTTTTCTGGTCTGTTTTAAAGTCACTTATCTTAGTGCACCCGATGCGCCTTGACGAGGATTTAAAACGTTCAATAAAGAGTTGATTTCCAATAATTATGTTGATTGTGTCCGTAATATTTCTTAGTGCGCCGCTTTCCCCCAAAAATATAAGCTGATACTGTTACAGGCACACTATCTCATTTGGCAGGAGGGTTTATGCGTGTGGTTTCCTTGATTAACGGTTCTCTACTTTCTGAATCGGCCAGTTTTTATGCAATTGTTTATGCGGGGGCGGTGCAATTGCCGTTTAGCGCGTTGTTTGTCGATAATGGCCAAGAGTCGAAACAAGCGGTTGATGATACCGTTAAAGCGTTGCAGGCCTTTGCCGAGTCTCAAGATGTCGCTTTTGAGTTTATCCAACTGCAAGGGGATGTCATTGCGCAATTACAGCATTTTTGCCAATTGTATGCTGTGGATACCTTGTTCTGCGCCACGCGGCAAAAATCGGCTTTACGTTCCTTTAGCGAACAAATTGTGAAATCTGGGATCGAGACTGATATCGCCGTGGTTAAAGTAAAAAACATTAGTCATGTGCGCAGTTGCAGCCGTTTGATGTTGGTGTCGCGCGATCAGATTAATCCGCACGTTTTTGTGCTTTGGCTTGGTTTGCTTCACGCCAGTGGCGGACAGGGGCGAATTTATCTGTCGGCTAAAGAGGGCTTTGCCCGGGCGACCACCAAGTCTGGTCTTAAATACTTGGCTGCGCCTTTTATGCAGCTGGCCACCTTGAGCGGCATAGCGCCAGAACAGATTGAGGTGGTCAATGCTTTGCAGCCGATTGATGCGGATGGTTTATTACGTTACGAAGCGGAAAATAACATTGATTTGTTAGTCATTCGCAATGATGTTTATACGCGTAAAGAGCTGAATCATTTGGGTGATCACAGCGGCGTTAATTCGATTACTTTCTATCCTTGGAAGGGCTGAGCGATGATTTTTTTGCAACCAATAGAAAAAGTTTTCGCTGATTTTAAAAGTGCCAAGACCGGCTTGAGTCATGACGAAATACAGCGTCGTTTGAATGATTTCGGGCCTAACCAAATCGCCAAGACAGCGAAGAAAGATTACCGTATTGAGTATCTCAAAGAGTACGTCAGTTTTTTCCCGATTCTGTTAGAAGTCGCCGGTTTATTAGCGTTGGTCGCCGATTATTTTCAGCCGGGCGAGGGTAACGATATTCTGGCGTATGCGGTTTTTGCCGCGGTGTTCGTCAATGCCACCTTCACTTTTTGGCAGAAGTTCAAAGCCGACAAGGCGATGGAAGCCTTGATGAAGTTAGTCAAATCCGAGGCAACGGTATTGCGTAACGGTGAGACGCTGAGCGTAGATGCGACGCAAATCGTGCCCGGTGATGTGCTGATTTTGAATGAAGGCGATAAAGTCGCCGCCGATGCGATTTTGTTTGAATCGAACGACCTTTATCTGAATTTGTCGGTATTAAATGGTGAATCAACTCCGTCACGACGCAGTTTGCAGGCCGGAGATGCCAAGCGCGAGTTAGATGCCAAAAATATGGTGTTTGCTGGCGCCGCGATTACCAACGGCAATGGTTTGGCCGTGGTGGTTGCGACCGGTGAGGCGACCGAATTTGGCAAGATTGCGCGGATGACCGCTGAGGTTGGCAAAACCGAAACGCCGATCGAAAGAGAAATTAAACACATGACCAAAATCCTCACGGTCTTGGCTTTCGCCGCAGGGGTGGTGTTCTTTTTATTGGGATGGTTTTCCGATCGTGGTTTATTGATTTCCGCTATTTTTGCGCTGTCGCTGATTGTCGCCAACGTGCCGGAAGGGTTATTACCGACGATTACCTTGTCGCTGTCTTTGGCATCGCAACGCATGGCGCGGCGTCAAGCTTTGATTAAAAACCTCAACTCGGTGGAAACACTTGGCTCGGCAACGGTGATTTGTACCGACAAAACCGGCACTCTGACGCAGAACGAAATGACGGTCAAATCGGTGTGGATGGCGAACGGTTGCGCCTGTTCGGTGGGCGGCAACGGGTATTATGAAAAAGGTCAGTGGCAATTTACCGGCGAACCGGGACGCTCTCCGCATGAATCGCGACAAACGTCGATGCAGCCATTGCAAGAGATGTTGCAGTTAGCGGCGATTAATACTCATGCACAGGTCGATTTTCAGGCTAAAACCTCGTTTGGTGATCCGACCGAAATCGCCTTAGTGGTAACGGCGGACAAGGTGCAGGCCTCGTTGGAAGGCTGGGAGAAAGTGCAGGAATATGCGTTCTCGTCGGAACGTAAAATGATGTCGACGCTGGTAAAACCGAAGGGCGAATATCAGCCGGTCTTGGCGGTAAAAGGCGCTTTGGAAGCGGTTTTACCGCGATGTAAATATTGGCAGGGCGATGCCGATAGCAAACCTTTAAACGCCGAAAAATTGGCGCAAATCGAACAGCAAAACCAAAAAATGGCCCAGCAGGCGTATCGCGTTTTGGCGATTGCTATGAAGCATGGCGATGGCGAAGAGGATTTGGTCTTTTTAGGCTTAATTGGTCTGATGGATCCGCCGCGCAATGGCGTGCAAGAAGCGATTGCGCAATGTTATTCGGCGCAGATTCGGGTGATGATGATTACCGGCGATAATCCGATTACTGCGGCGGCAATCGGTAAGCAGATTGGTTTGAAAGTGGATGCTGTCTTGACAGGCCCAGATTTAGACAGCTTAAGTGATGATGTTTTACGCGATAAATTGAAAAACCAACATCTGTTGTTTGCGCGTATGGCCTCGGCTCAGAAGTTACGGATTGCGCAGTTATTGCAGGATAACGGCGAGGTGGTGGCCATGACCGGCGATGGGGTGAATGATTCGCCTGCATTAAAACAAGCCGATATCGGGATTGCGATGGGGTCTGGCACCGATGTGGCGAAAGAGTCTGGCGATATGATTCTGCTGGATGATAACTTCCGTTCGATTGTCGCGGCGGTCGAAGAAGGGCGCACGGTGTATTTTAATATCAAAAAAATCACCACCTATATTCTGAGTTCCAACGTGCCGGAAATCGTGCCTTATGTGTTGTCGTTCTTCCTGAAAATACCGATGCCGCTGTCGGTCATTCAAATCTTGTTAATCGACTTGGGAACCGACCAATTACCCGGCTTGGGCTTGGGGTCGGAAAAACCGGAAAAACACATTATGCAGCGTCCGCCGGTCGGTAAGAACGAGAGGATTCTTGATAGGGAAGTGTTCAAACGTGGCTATTTTATGAATGGGATGTTTGAAGGGGCGGCAGCGATGTTCGCTTTCCTTGGTTTCTTATACCTGACTGGCTGGGAATACGGCAATCTGGATATTTCCGATGAGTATCATCGGCAAGCGATGACCATGACCCTGCTGGGGGCGATTACCTGTCAGATGGCGAATGTGTTTACTTTACGTTCTTGGGAAGACTCGCTATGGAATATGCAGGGGATTAATAAGATGATTTGGTTTGGTGTCGGTACCGAGGTTGTTATTGTCTTGTTAATTTTGTATGCGCCGCCGGTGCAAACGGTGTTTAACACCGCGACCGTCCCTTTGGAGTATTTATGGCTCTTGGTGCCGTTCCCGATTTTGCTGTTGCTCAATCATGAGTGGTACAAAAAACGCCAGCGCGAAAAATTAGGGTTGGCGCACTAAGTCAGCGGTATTGTTCAACAAAGCCTTGTATCCGTTGCACCGCCTCTTCGATGCGATCATTGGTGTAGGCTAAGCGCACATGGCTTTTACCGGCTTCTTTCCCGAAGTCGGTTCCGGGCGTGATGGCTACGCCGGTTTGTTGCAAAAGCGCTGCGCAAAATCGTTCGGAATCTTGGGTGTATTCGCTGACGTCCCAGTAAAGATAAAAAGCGCCTTGCGGTAGGGTTTTAAGCGTAAAACCGGCACTTTGCATGGCGGCATATAGTCGGTTGCGGCGTTGCTGGAAAATCTGTCGGCGCTGTTCGAGTTCGGTTAAAGCATCGGACTCTAATACCGCCAAAGCGCCGTATTGCGACAGCGTTGGGGCCGATAGGTAGAGGTTTTGCCCGAGTCGGTCGAGTACGTCGATAAGATGTTCGGGTACGACACACCAACCTAAGCGCCAGCCGGTCATGCCGAAGAACTTGGAAAAGCTGTTGATGACAACGACATTTTGCGGCAGGTTTTGATGCGCCAAAATGGATTCGGCTGGACGCTCATACACCAGCCCTTGATAAATCTCATCGACAATAAAATAGGTGTCGCGTTGCGCCAGAAATTGCGCCATTTTCAGCAACTCTGCTTGTTCGATGAGGGTTCCGGTTGGGTTGGCCGGCGAGGCGACCATGACCGCTTTTATTTGCGGATTCCAGTGCTGTTTAAGGTGGTCGAGAGTGAGTTGATATTGGCTGTCGGCCGTGACAGGAACGCTGTAAACTTCGCCGTGCAACAGGTGAACAAACTGGCGATTGCAAGGGTAGGTCGGGTCGGCCATCAGCACCTGCTCGCCGGGATTGAGAATCGCCGTGAGTACCAATTGCAGCGCCGAAGATGAACCGGGGGTAATGACAAGTTGTTCGGCATTGACTTTTGCATGGTAAAAACCATCGTAAAACTGCGCCAGTTTTTCGCGCAGTGCCGGTAAGCCTAAGGTGGCGGTGTAATGCGTTAATCCTTGTTCGGCCGCGTTCTGTGCCGCTTGATGCACGCAGCTTGGCGATGCGAAATCCGGCTCGCCGATTTCCATATGGATAATATCGCGCCCTTGCGCTTGTAAGGCTTTGGCTTGCGCTAAAATTTTCATTACCCTAAAGGGCGCAATCTGTGAGGCAGTTTTGGATATGGCAAAGGTCATTGGCTTCTCTAAAATGGCGGTATTGAGATAATTTTTTGTTGCAAAAAAGTGCGCTGATGGCGTCTTCGTGGTTAATCATCGTTTTCCACGTGGTAAAATTAACGGTTTGTGATTGTAGTGTAAATGGAGGCCGAATGCCGTCTTTTGATATTGTTTCCGAATTAGATAAACATGAGTTACAGAATGCTGTGGATCAGGCCAATAAAGAAGTAACGACTCGCTATGATTTTAAGGGCACCGATACCAATTTTGCGTTAAATGGTACTACGGTGACCATGAGCACCGAATCGGATTTTCAGTTGAAACAGATGTTTGATATCTTGATACAAAAAGCGAACCGCCGCGGAATTGATATTAAATGTATTGAAGAAAAAGAGCCGACTCTGCAACTGAAAAACGCCAAACAAGACATTATTATGCGTGAAGGGTTAGATACAGCGCTGGCCAAAAAAGTGGTGAAAGCGATTAAAGACAGCAAAATTAAGGTACAGGCGCAAATTCAAGGTGAGAGTGTGCGTGTAACTGGTAAAAAGCGCGATGATTTGCAGCAAGTGATGCAGATGTTGCGTGGTTTGGAAGATTTAGATATGCCGTTGCAGTTTAATAACTTTAGAGATTAAGAGATGCGAGTACAACAAACCATGAACTTAAATAAAGATCAGGCTCACAACATTGCTTCGGTTTTAGCTGAAGCGCTCCCTTATATTCAGCGTTTTGCTGGTAAAACCATTGTGGTGAAATACGGCGGCAATGCGATGACCGAAGACACGCTGATGGAAGGCTTTGCGCGCGACATCGTGTTGATGAAATTGGTTGGTATGAATCCGGTGGTGGTACATGGCGGCGGCCCACAAATCGGTAGTCTGTTGGCGCGGATTGGTAAAGAGTCGAAATTCGTCGAAGGGATGCGCGTTACCGATGAAGAAACCATGGATGTGGTCGAAATGGTTCTGGGTGGTTTGGTAAATAAGGAGATTGTGAATCTGATTCACCGTCATGGCGGTAATTCGGTTGGATTAACCGGTAAAGACGGTAATCTGATTATGGCGAAGAAGCTCAAGATCAGTAAAAATACCCCAGGTATTGATGCACCAGAAATTATCGATTTAGGTCATGTTGGCGAGGTCGAAAAAATTAACACGGGTGTTATCGACATGTTGATTCAAGGGGATTTCATTCCGGTGATTGCGCCGGTCGGCGTCGGTAAAGACGGGCACTCATATAATATCAATGCCGATTTGGTTGCTGGTAAAGTGGCTGAAGCTTTAAAAGCAGAAAAACTGATGCTGTTGACGAACACAGCAGGTTTATTGAACAAACAGGGTGATTTGTTGACGGGATTAAATTCGCAAAGCGTGGATGCGCTTATTGCGGATGGCACGATTTACGGCGGGATGTTGCCAAAAATTCAGTGTGCCTTGGATGCGGTCAATAATGGTGTGACTTCGGCGCATATCGTTGACGGGCGTGTTGAACACGCAGTGATGCTGGAAGTCTTTACTGACGAAGGTGTCGGCACACTGATTACTGCGGAATAATACCGATAATAATGGCCAGATGCGCCAGGGAGATGCAATGAATTTTGATGTGATGCAAATAATTAACGACTATGTGATCCCTTGGGGGATTAATATTTCTGTCGCGCTGCTGATTTTATTTGTCGGGCGGATTGTGATTAACAGTGTGGTGTCCTTATTAAGTAAAGTACTGGGTAAGGCGCAGAAATTAGACCAAATGTTGGTCGATTTTGTGCTGTCGATTGCCAAAGCTTTCTTGTTCTTGGTATTGATTATCGCGGTTTTGAGCAAGCTTGGTGTGGATACCACGTCTTTGGTTGCTTTGGTCGGTGCGGCTGGTTTAGCGATTGGTTTGGCGCTTAAAGACTCCTTGCAAAACTTCGCCTCTGGTGTGATGTTGCTGCTGCTTAAGCCGTTTAAAGCCGGTGATTTCGTTGAAGTCGGTGGCGTTATGGGCGTTGCTGAGCGTATTACCATTTTTAACACGATTATGCGTACTGGCGATAATAAAGAGATTATTATGCCGAACGGCAAAATCTACAGTGATTCCATTACCAACTATTCGGCGCGCCCGACCCGTCGCGTTGATATGGTGTTTGGGATTAGTTACGACGATGATATTCGCAAAGCTAAAGCCATTTTATTGCGCCTAGTTGCTGAAGATGAGCGGATTCTTAAAGATCCAGAAGCGGTAGTTGCGTTGGGCGAATTGGGTGCCAGCAGTGTTGATTTTATTGTCCGTGCTTGGGTCAATAAAGACGATTACTGGAAAGTGAAGTGGGATATGAACGAGCGCGTTAAATTAGCGTTTGACGAAGAAGGGATTTCTATTCCTTATCCGCAAATGGATGTGCACCTGCATCAGGAAGCCAATCCAAGCAACTGATTCTTGTTGGTGAATCTTTGCCTCATTGGGCACAGAGTCTTTCGGCTTTGTGCCTTTTTTATTTTTCGCTTCGCTTAATTTAGGGGACGACGATGGAACTGTTCGATCAGCTTTTGTTGTTGGTTATTTCGCTTATTGCCAATCTCTTCTCGGCTGTGGCGGGCGGCGGAGCCGGTTTATTGCAATTACCTGCTTTGTTGTTTTTAGGTTTGCCCTTCGGTGTCGCTTTGGCAACCCATAAGGTCGCCAGTGTTTTCCTAGGGCTGGGAGCCACAGCGCGGCATTTGAAATCGTCAACATTTGATTGGCATTTTGTCAGTTTTATCTTATTGATGGGTTTGCCGGGCGTGGTTCTCGGTGCCAGTATTATTCTGCAAATCGATGACCGAGTCGCTCAAGGATTACTGGGTTTATTAACCCTTGGGCTAGGGCTCTATTCTTGGTTTAAGCCGGAATTAGGGCAGCTCAGTGCGCCTGTGAATCGCGATTTGCGCGGTTATCTGGTAGGCGGTTTGGTGTTGTTTGTGATTGGCGCTTTGAACGGCTCGCTGACCTCCGGCACAGGCTTGTTTGTCACCATTTGGTTGGTGCGCTGGTTCGGTCTGGATTACAAAGCGGCAGTCGCCTATACGATGGTTCTGGTCGGTATTTTCTGGAACGGCACAGGGGCAATTACCTTGGGTATTCTAGGCGATATCGAATGGAGCTGGTTACCGGCGCTGATTGTCGGCTCTTTATTGGGGGGCTATCTGGGAGCGCATTTGGCAATTGTCAAAGGCAACCGTCTCATTAAACGCAGTTTTGAAGTGATTACGATTCTGGTAGGAATCAGTCTGATGGCTAAAGCCTTGGCTTAGAGATAAAAAACCCGCCGAGGCGGGTTTTTTATAGATTACCGTAGTAAATCTCGAAAATCCTTATAACGATTTCGATTAGGGAGGTTTTGAAGTTTCCTTGCAGAACCTTCAACCTCATCGAAAATCCTTATTTAACGATTTCGATTAGAGGGGTTTTGAAGTTTCCTTACGGAACCTTCAACCTCATCGAGAATCCTTATTTAACGATTTCGATTAGAGGGGTTTTGAAGTTTCCTTACGGAACCTTCAACCTCATCGAGAATCCTTATTTAACGATTTCGATCTCTACGCGACGGTTTTCAGCGCGGCCGGCTTTGGTTTTGTTGTCAGCAATCGGGTTGCTTTCGCCTTTACCAGTCGCTGTCATACGGTTGCCCGCAACGCCGTTTTCTTCAAGGTAAGTTTTCACTGCGTTAGCACGTTTTTCAGACAGTTTTTGGTTGTATGTAGCTGAACCAGTGCTGTCAGTGTGACCAGTGATTTTTAAGGTAACATCGTCTACTGCTTTCATGTAGTCGGCGTAGTCATTTAACTGAGTTTTTGCTTTATTGCTTAGATCTGTTTTGTTGGTGTCAAAGAAACCTTGGAAATGCATTGGTGCATTGATTGCCATTGGTTTAACGACTGGCGCAACAACTGGCTTAGGCATTGGTTTGATTTCTGGTAGTGGCTTGGCGACTGGAGCAGGCGCTGGAGCTGGTTTTGGCTCAACTTTAACAATTCCTTCACAAGCATCGATTTGCGTTGCTTCAGTCCAGTAGATAGAGCGAACACAACGACCAGAACCGTCTTTTACAACGTAACCGTTTGAACCTACCCAGTAAGCGTTTGTGCCGTTACCCTTGATGTTCGCTGGAACTTTGTAAGCTGGTTTAGCGGCCATTTCTTCTGCTGCGGCAGGTGCAGTAGCAGCTGTGCTTGCCGCTGGTGCGGCTTTTTCGTCTGCAGCTTTACAGCTTGCGTCCTGTGCGTCAGCTGTCCAGTGAATCGTACGAACACAGCGGTCAGAACCGTCACGCACGATATTACCGTAACTGTCTGTTACATAAGGATTGTTTGCTGCATTTGCAGTTGGAATTGCTGCAGCGGCAGAGATAATTGCTACAAGAGGCAGTAACTTAGTTTTCATAGAAATTCCTCGATTGAAAAAGGGTTAAAAAACGGGCAAATAATAACATACTCAGCACTCATACTTAGCAATGATTTTGAGCGTATAACCAAAAAATAATTTATCGACGACTAAAAGTGTTAGCCAAAATCAAGCCAGCTCGTTTTGCGTAAAAAAAGAGCCTAAGACGGTGTTTTTCTAGGCGGCATTATGGAGTGATTTGATGTCTTTAGGTCGAATGAACTGTTGTAGTTTTCCGACACCGGCTTCAAGATTTTGCCAGTCTTCGGGCAAAATAAAATGCGCCAATGATGCAGTTGGAAAAAGTTGTGTTTCACCATCGTGAGAGCCGTTAAGCAAAAAACGATACAATTTTTCTAATCCGGGGTTGTGGCCGATTATCATCACCCGATCATAGTCTTTAACTTGCGCGAGAACCTGTTTTAATGCATCTAATTCAGCCATGTACAAGGCATCAACTGTTCTTTCTAACGATGGGCATTCGTTACAGATACGTCTTAGCGTTTGTTGTGCGCGTTTTGCAGGAGACACTAAGATTAAATCAGGCATTAGGCCGCATTCGCGCAACCAACGACCGACTTTCTTAGCATTTTTTTTACCTTTTTCCGACAAGGGCCGGTCAATGTCATCTTGATCCGGCTCACGCCAATCTGTTTTGGCATGGCGTAATAACAGTAATTCACGTAGCTTATTGGCCATTTTGTTCTCCTGCAAAAACATTTTTCCACGTTGCCGACATACCCTTGTCGGACAAGGCTGCAATTAAATACCGTATTCTTTTCGGTATTGTTGCATGGCAGCGAGGTAGGCTTTGCTTGCGCTGTCTGCTGTCGATTCCAAATACACAATAATATCGGCTAATGAAATAATGCTGATGACTGGAATACCGTAGTCACGTTCGACTTCTTGAATGGCCGATAACTCACTTTGGCCTTTTTCCATACGATCTAATGCAATCACCACACCAGCCGGCTCGGCGCCGTTGGCTTTGATGATGTCAATCGCTTCACGGATTGCCGTACCGGCGGTAATCACGTCATCAATAATCAAAACTTTGCCTTGTAGCGCGTGGCCGACAATATTGCCGCCTTCGCCATGGTCTTTGGCTTCTTTACGGTTAAACGCATAAGGAAGATCGGTTTGGTGATTATTGGCGAGTGCCACAGCGGTCGTTGCTGCCAGCGGGATGCCTTTGTAGGCTGGGCCGAAAAGCACATCAAATTCTAGCTTGGATTGGGCAATTGCTGCGGCATAGCCGTTGGCCAGTGTGCTAAGTTGAGCACCGGTGTTGAACAGTCCGGCATTAAAGAAATAAGGGCTTTGACGCCCCGATTTTAAGGTGAAGTCGCCAAGCTTTAACACACCGGTTTGCATAACGAATTCAATAAACTGATTTTTATCCATTGAGGGAAAAGGCTTCCTTTAGGTAATTGAATTTATATTACTCCAAGCGAAAAGCTTGGTGCAAGTTGTAAAGAGTTGAAACAATCTTATTATTCTAGTCGAAATGCTTGGCTATTTCAGTGACTAAATTTCTACCGAATAGCCGGATAGGCGTTTTAGTTCGGCAATTTCTTGCGGCCAGATTTCTGGGTCAATGGTTTCAAGGGTCATAGGGATATTGTCGATACGGGTATCTTGCATTAATTGGGCAAAACACGACCAGCCAATTTCGCCCTGGCCTAACGAGTGGTGGCGGTCTAATCGCTGTCCTAATTTGGCTTTGGAATCGTTTAAATGCATTCCTTTAAGATATTCAAGGCCGACAACATCAATAAAATCTTGTATAAAACCGACATAGTCGTTTTTTAAATCGTAACCACCAGCATAGGCGTGGCAGGTATCCAAACAGACACCGATGCGGCTTTTGTCTTCAACCTTGTCGATAATATGCGCTAATTGTTCGTGTTGATAGCCTAGATTAGAGCCTTGTCCGGCGGTGTTTTCTAGGACGGCAATCACTCCTTCGGTCTGATCTAAAGCGAAGTTCAGTGACTCGGCAATTAAATCCAAGCACTGTTCTTCGGAAATCTGTCGCAAATGACTACCGGGATGAAAGTTTAAACGGTCGATTCCCAATTGCGCGCAACGCTGCAACTCGTCGATAAAAGCGTCTAAGGATTTTTGGCGTTGGTCAATGTCCGGATGGCCAAGATTGATTAGATAGCTGTCGTGCGGGAGAATTTGCCCTGCACCGTAGCCATATTCCTCACAGCGCGCTTTAAACAATTCAATGCTTTGTGGGGTGAGCGGTTTTGCTGCCCATTGGCGTTGATTTTTGGTGAATAGTGCAAAGGCTGTGGCGCCGATTTGATGTGCGCGCAAGGGCGCGTTTTCCACGCCACCGGCGGCAGAGACATGGGCTCCGATATACTTCATAAGGCAGTTCCTGTGTTTTGGCACGATTTATGTTTTAATCGTGCCTATAAATAGACGGCTGTCATAATTTTGGCAAACAGTATAACAGGCGTCGCGAATTGGATTAATCGGTAGGAGAAGTCATCATGGCAATCGATTTACGTCAAGTTGAACCACTGGGTTCAAAAAGCGTTTTAATGGAACAGGCAATGCGCCGTCAGCGTGACCAGAAAAAAATGGGCCCGACAGTGAATTACTTTTCCGATATGCATGATGACATGATTGAACCAGATTTCGCTTGGTTAAAAGACGATCAATCCGCGATTAAAAACTTGGTATCGCAGATGGATTCGTCGGTTGGTCAGTTGGCACAACAGCTCAATGAGGCCCAAGGAAAAACAGAGCGTTCACGTCAATACATTGAAAAAGAACAACAGTTGCTCTTTAAGCAAATTCATACACTGAATGGTTTGTTAAAAAAGCAGGTTGACGTCTTTGCGGTCATGGAGCGTCAAATTTCCAACATTCATTTACAACAAAACCGTGCGTGGATGCACGTGGGTATTGGTGTGGTCGCGGGATTGGTCTCCGCCATTACCATCCTGGCTGCTTCACCCTTTGCGCTTATGCTATTCCAAAAAATCAGTGCGGTTTAATCTCTTTTAGGGTTCTCCATGCAATTACAACTGATTCATTCTGAGCTGCTGACGGCAAATTCCGCGTATAAAAAAGTCTATTTACAGACCTATCAAGCGGCGGATTGTGGCGATTTGCCCTATCAAACCGGTGACTGGTTGGCGGTGCAAGCCAGTAATCCTGCTTCTTTGGTGGCGGACATATTGCAGCAATTGGGTTTGCAAGGCGGGGAAGTGATAGAACTGCGCAAGGTTGGCGAGGTAAGTGTTCGACAGGCTCTTTTGCATCATCTGGAAATCACGCAACTCAACCCGGCAATTTTGAATAAAATGCAGCGTCAGTTACAGTTGGGAAACTGGGATGGGCGTCAAGCGATGATCGAGTATGCCTACGGCCGAGACATTTTGGATTTATTAACCGCCTTTGCGCCGATGGCTCAGCTGGGTGCGGATTTTCTCAGTTGGCTCTCTCCTTTGGCGCCGCGGTATTATTCGATAGCCTCTGCGGATACGCAGCAGGTCAAAATTTTGTTTAAAGCGCTGCAATATCATTATGCTGGGCGTGCCAAGGCTGGGGTGGCGTCAAATTACTTGGCGGATTTATCCGTTGGTGAATGGATTGATGTCGAATTTAAAGCCAATCCATTGTTTAAGTTACCGCCTGAACCGCAGACACCGATTATTATGGTCGCCGCGGGCACCGGTTTAGCGCCGTTTTTAGGTTTTATTGAGCAGCGGAATCGTCAAAATGCGGAGGATAATTTACTTTTTTTTGGTGAGACGCAACGCGCTCATGCGTGTTTGTGTTGCGCGCAATTAGAAGCCGCTCAAGCCGCCGGTCATTTACGTCTGTTTATGACCTTTTCTCGTGACCAAGCGCAGAAGCGTTATGTGCAAGATGCCTTGCGCGAACAGCGTGGCTTGCTGTGGCAAAAGTGGCAAGCAGGGGCGATTTTGTATGTTTGCGGCAGTCAGCAAAACTTGGTTCCGGCACTTGAGCAGCTTTGGCAACAATGGTTTATGGACGAATTAGGTTTAAGCGTCGAACAAGCAGCCGAACACTGGCAAGCCCAGCGTAAGGCACGGCGCATCCAGATGGATGTGTATTAGTCAGTCGCAGAACAGACTTTAGCCTCGGACTGCACACCTAGCCGTTATAAGCGCTTTGAAGAGCTAAATTGTGCTGTGTTCGGAAATTTTTGGCCGGATACCAGAAGCGTTATTTAAAGCTGAGGTTAAAGCCGATGGCTGCCAAGCGTTTTGCTTCAGACTCCAAATCCAATTGACTCAATGGGTGTTCTTCTAGCCATTTATCGGCAAATATCAGCGTTAAATCGGTGCCATCGTCATGGGTGGTGATTTGTAATTCAGGTTCGATTTTTTCGAGATCGCGTCCACGGTGGACTCGTACCGCTAAGCGCAGTAAGACGCTTAAATACAAGATTTGTTGGCCTATGTCTTTATCGATGTTTTCCAGTGCTTTGCTGGAAAATTTGCCACGGTGATTGAGAAGCATGGCGCTAAGAATCTGTTTTTCTTGCTGATCAAAACCGGCCATATCGGATTGCTCGACTAGATACGCGCTGTGATTACGATAGCGTTTATAGCTGATGGCAATGCCGCATTCGTGCAGTTGCGATGCCCAACGCAATAAACTTTGGTAATCAATGCTTTCGGAATGCAAGCCCCAGACGTTATGAGCTTGTTTAAACAAATGCAGTGCAGTGGTAAAGACGGCATCCGCTTGTTTCTCGTCTACTTTCATCCATTTTTGCATCGCTTGCACACTGACATTACGGACATCATCCGCGTGTAAGCGGCCAAGGGTATCGAAAATCAGCCCTTCGCGTAGGGCATTGATGGAAACTTGCATTGTTGTAATATTTAACTCAATAAAAGTGGCAATCAGAATGGCCAGACCACCGCAAATCACGGGGCGGCGTTCATCTTTTAAGCCGTTAATTTTAGCGTGTTCGCTGTTGCCTGCGTCAATTAAGGCCTGTTTGAAAGTCTGCATACCCGCCAAGGTAATACCACCTTCTGACCATTGATTTTGTTCTAGAATCTGCCCGATCGATTTAATCGTGCCGGAGGCGCCAATCGCGCTATCCCAAGAGTAGCTAATCAATTGTTGACGGTGCGGGCGTAAAATATTACGGCTGGCATCGATTGCGGCACGAAAATTATCGGCATTAATTTGTTCATTGGCGAAAAACTTTTCGGTGATACTGACGCAACCCATTTCGGTACTGGTTAAGTGATGATGTTGGTTGCGTTTTCCGATTATGTATTCGGTGCTGCCGCCGCCGATGTCCATTACTAAGCGCTGTTCATCGCTTTTTGGCATCCCTAGTGTGACCCCCAGATAAATCAGGCGGGCTTCTTCTTGACCAGAGATGATTTGAATATTGGTGCCTAAGGCTTGGCGCGCTTGCAACAGAAATTCACGGCTGTTTTTGGCGTTGCGTAAGGTGTTGGTGCCGACGGCGCGGATGTTTTGCAGCTTAATCCCTTTAATGCGTTGTCCAAAACGCTCCAGACAAGCGATGCCGCTGCTAAAAGCCTCTTCGTTTAAGTACCCTTTTTTGTCTAAGCCAGAACGTAAACGTACCATTTCTTTGTGCTTATCGACCACCTGCATTTGGCCGTGTGCTTGGCGCGCAATAATCATGTGAAAGCTGTTGGACCCCAAGTCAATCGCGGCGTACATTTCTTCTTCATCCAGTTCTGGAATGCCCAACTGCTGGCGATTGATGACGTTTAATTGCGTGGCAAGATTGAGGTTTTCAAAACTCATTGACGATTCTCTCTGCTCTTTTATAGGGTCTTTAGTCGATGCTTGAGGGGGAGTGACTGACAGACGCTTTTGGTCTGAAAGTTGCAAGCAACGCTTTACTTTTTAATAGACCGTAACACTCAGCGCTCGGCTGCAAAGGCGATAGTTTACCCCCTCAATGCGCTGAGGGGTAGTAAACTTGGCCGATTAAGTCGTTATCGATAATGCCTGAGCGACCTTTAAATTCCTTATTGACGGTATTTTTCAACTAAGTAGTCTTGTGCGCTATAGGCAGGGCGGCCGACTGGTGTCGCCAGTTGGTAGCTGCCGTCATTTTGCAGTTTCCAAGCACCGACATTGTCTTGCAGATAAATCGCCAAGCCCTCGGTATAAACTTGCTGAAAGACATTTGGGTCTAAAATTGGGAAGCATGTTTCGACGCGCGACTGCAAGTTACGGCGCATCCAGTCGGCACTGGAACAGAATAATTCGGGCTTGCCGCTGCTATTTTCAAAGTAGTAGATGCGGTGATGCTCTAAAAAACGTCCGATAATCGAGGTAACAGTAATGTTTTCTGAGAGTCCCGGTACGCCTGGACGTAAACTGCAAATGCCGCGCACAATTAAGTCGATTCGCACGCCCGCTTGAGAGGCCTCATAGAGTGCGTCAATAATCTGCTGTTCTTCTAAGCCATTCATTTTGGCAATGATGCGCGCCGGTTTACCCTGGCGGGCGTTGTCGGCTTCACGTGCAATGCGTTCTAGCATGCCGGACATTAATGTAAACGGGGACTGTAATAACACTTCCAAATCTTTGGTTTCCCCCAAGCTGGTTAGCTGTTGGAATACCTTGGCAGCATCGCGACCAATCGCTTGGCTGGCTGTTAAGAGACCAAAATCGGAATAAAAACGGGTGGTAATATGGTGATAATTACCGGTTCCCATATGGGTGTAATATTTTATGCGGTCATTTTCACGTCGCACCACCAAAATCATTTTTGCATGAGTTTTGTAGCCCACTACGCCATAGACTACGTGTACGCCGGCATCTTGCAGACGGGTCGCTTGAATGATGTTGTTGTCTTCATCAAAACGGGCGCGTAGCTCGACAACGGCGGTGACTTCCTTGCCGTTTTGCGCGGCCTTCATCAAGGCTTTGATGATTTCTGAGTCTTCACCGGTGCGATATAAGGTCATGCGGATTGCCAAAACATTGGCATCGCTGGCGGCTTCGCGGAGAAATTCAATGACCGGTGAAAACGCTTCGTAAGGGTGATGCAGCAGCACATCTTGCGTGGCAATGCGCGCAAACAGCGAGTCGTTTTTCTTTTGGCGAGTAAACAGTTTGAAGGATTTTTTCACCGGTTTTTTGCTTAAGAGTTTTGGCGAGAATGGCTCAAATTGCAAATCAGGGCGCTTAGCCATATCGGGTACGGCGCTTAAGCGATGAAGATTCACTGGGCCATGTACTTGGTACAGTGCGCTTTCGCTGAGATTGAAGCGATCAAGCAGATAATCGACCATGTGCGGTGGACAGTTATCCGCGACTTCTAAGCGGATGGCACCGCCGTAACCACGACTTGAGAGTTCGCCGCGTAAGGCGCTCATAATGTCATCGACTTCTTCTTCATCGATAAATAAGTTGGTGTTACGGGTTACCCGGAATTGGTAGCAGCCTGTGACGGTCATGCCTGGAAACATCAACGAAACATGTGAGTGCAAAATCGATGAAAGAAAAACAAAATCGTTATCGCCTTCGGTCGCTTCTGGCGGCAATTTAATAATTCGCGGTAACGAACGCGGCACAGGCACGATCGCCAAACCATTTGAGCGGCCAAACGCATCTTCACCTTCGAGCGAGACAATAAAGTTTAAGCTTTTGTTGAGTACGCGCGGGAAAGGATGCGATGGATCTAAGCCGACCGCGCTGAGCACCGGATGAAGCGATTCGATAAAATAATTTTTAATCCACGCGCGTTGGGTGTCGTTCCAGTGAGTGCGGCGTAAAAAACGGATGCCCTGTTTTTGCAGTTCAGGAATCAAAATATGATTAAGAGTGTTGTATTGCATCTGCACGATTTCATGGGCGGTTTTTGAGAGCATCTCAATCGCATCTTGCGGGGCCATGTCATCTGGGCGTGTGCGTGCGCCGGGTTGATTGATAATTTCCAATAGACTGGCGAGACGAACTTCAAAAAACTCATCCATATTACTGCTTGAAATACACAGATATTTGACGCGTTCTAACAGCGGAATATCAGAGTTTTTCGCTTGGGCTAAAACCCGGCGGTTAAACTCTAATAAACTTTGCTCGCGATTAATGTAGCGCGGGTATTCGCTACAGGTAGAATCGTTCTGGCTGACGTCGATTGTACTCATTCCACTGTTCCTATGTATTCGCCGTTTGAATCGTTATGGTTTGTTTGATGCGCAAACAGGCACTATTATCCGCAGTTTACGAGGATAAAAGATGAAATATTTATTATCTGTGCAAACACCTGTTAGTAGATTATGCATGTCGGCTTAATCGGGCGTTTGCGGCGTTTTATTTACCGACGCGCTGGGTGTTTTTTCAGGCACTTTATCCGCCGTTGTTTCTTTGTTGTTTTGGCAGTCGCAAGGCGGTACAAAATCAATCCCACCGGGATTACCTGGGTGGCAGCGGCTGATTCGTTTCAGCGCGAGCCAACTTCCTTTTAAAACACCGTGTGTTTGCAGAGCTTCTATTGTGTAGTGCGAACAGCTTGGATAAAAACGGCAGCGTGGTCCAAGCAGCGGGCTGATAAACAGTTGATAAAAGCGAATGATCAAATAAAACAGCCAATATAGTGGGTTCCAGCGTTGCATCGATTACTCTTCTTTGTTGTTGAGACCATTTAAATAGGTGTCGCTTTGGTAAAAGTTATTGCCGTGGGTCTCCAACCAAGGGTGTAGATTGTTAATTTCCAGTGGACGGCTAATAAAATAGCCTTGACCATATTCACATTTTTGCTGTTGTAAAAATTCCAATTGCTGGATGGTCTCAATGCCTTCGGCAACCACTTTAATTTCCAAACTGTGCGCCAGTTGAATAATCGCTTGGCTGATGGAAATATCTTCGTCATCTTTGGGGAGTCCATCGACAAAGCTTTTATCAATTTTAAGAATTGTTAACGGGAAGCGTTTGAGATAACTAAGAGAGGAATAGCCCGTCCCAAAATCATCAACGGCTAAATCAAAGCCTTTATGGCGTAGTAACTGTAAGCGTTTAATGTTTTCGTCGGCATTGGTCATGACGGTGCTTTCGGTCAGTTCAATTTCCAGCAAGCGGCGTGGTAGCCCCGCAACGTCAAGTTTTTGCGCTAAATCATTAATAAAGTTCTCATGGCTAAACTGATTGGAACTGATGTTGACCGCGATCGACAGGTGACTGTATTCGGTTTTTTGCCAAGCTTGTAATTGCAAAATGGTCTGCTGAATCACCCATTCGCTGATTGGGATAATCATCCGACTGTCTTCGGCAATTTTAATGAACACATTGGGTGGCACGAGACCCAGTTTTGGATTGCGCCAGCGTAATAAGGCTTCGACCCCAACGACTTTACCATTCCCCAAATCGATTTTGGGTTGATACATTAAGTACAGCTCGTTCTGTTGGATGGCGTTGCGCAGATGTTTTTCCATTTGGATTCGCGCGGAAAGATGGCGTCCCATCTCTTCTTGATAGACTGAATAAGTATTTTTGCCGGTAGCTTTCGCTTCATACATCGCCGTGTCTGCCAAGCGCAACAGTGTATCTACCGTGGTGCCGTCTTGTGGATAAAAAGCGATGCCGATACTGGCGGAGATTTTTAATTCATGGTTGTTAATATTGATAATGCGTTCGATATTGTCAAGAATGCGCAATGCGACCTTGCCGATGTTTTCTTCTGAGGTGTTGCGTAACATTAAGACAAATTCATCGCCGCCAAAGCGCGCAATATGCGACTGTATCCCAACCCCGCGGATATTGTGATTAAGGCGTTTGGCGACGACCTTTAAAAGCTCGTCCCCAATATCGTGTCCAAGCGAGTCGTTGACGTGTTTAAAACCGTCCAAATCCATAAACATGATGGCGAACTCTTGCTGTGGATAGGCTTCGATTTGCTGTTGCACTTGGCTTTTAAAAAACACACGGTTTTCAAGCTGAGTGAGCGCATCGTAATACGCAAATTGGCGAATCTCACGTTCGTTTTCACGCTGGCTGGTGATGTCTTTAATAAATAAGCTGATTTCTGGTTCATGGTTAACAATCAGCACGGAGTATGAGATTTCCGCCAGAATGTCGCGTTTGTCTTTGGTTTTAAGCGGCATTTCCATCGTGGATGCTTTGGGGGTGACAAAATGTTTTTCCTGTGAAACCACAAATAGATCAAGCAAACTTCCGGACATTCCAAAGAGGGTGTCGAGGCTTTGGTGGTCAAAAATCAATTGCACCAGAGATTGATTAAACACTTCGGAAAATTTATAGCCAAACAGGGCTTCTGCCGCTGGATTCCATACCTGAATATTGCCATTTTTGTCGGTAATAATCACCGCCTCTTGGGAGGAGGTTAAAATTTCCTGCAATCGGTTGTGCATTTCAGTCAAAGTTTGAGTTTTGCTCAGAATATTCAGAATAATCAGCGTCAGCAGTAAAAAAATCAGTAGGCCGAGTAAGCCGAACAACAACGCATTTTGCCAGTGGATTTGTTGCCAAGTTAAATACTGGCTAATTTTGATGGTGCAGGCTTTGCAGTATTGCGAGGGCGTAATGGTTTGCCCAAACGACTGCCAATAATGCCAGCTGTCTTTATCAAAGTTTAGATTTTGCCAGAACCATTGTGTCTCGCTTTTGGCTTTGCGCACTTTAAAATTAAGGGTGACTTGGTTGTCGGAAAACAGCGTCATAATCGGTTCCGCCATGGCCGCCTGTGCGTCAATGATAAAAAACATTACTCCGCTAATCATCTGCTGTTTTTCTGCCAAGCTTAATTTGCTTGGTTCTTTGGCATAGACCGGATTGAGCAAAATGGCGTAAGGAGCTTGCCGAGAGGCGTCTTCTGCCCAATAAATAAACGGTTGGTTATTGCCAATATTGCGCTGCAGAATGGATTGCATCTCCGGCAGTGCAAATAAATCTTGTGCCAATAAACGTTTATTAAAAGGCGTTGCGGGTTCGATTTGGGTCACTGCCAGATGATGCAAAGGATTGCTAGGAGCAACTTCATCCTTAAAAAAGGCTTTGTTGCCGATCACAAATTCGTCATAACCAAGAGCTTGGCGCTGCGCTTCAAAGCTTGCTTTGTCCTGTTGTTCGATGAGGGTTGCTAACCCGATGGTCTGCACATAATTTTGGTTATGTTGTATGCCCTGGGCAAAAATTTGCATATCCGCATCGGTTTTTAATAAATGGCCAGAATATTGTTGGCTAAGCGACTGCAAAATGGAAAGTAACTTTTGTTCTTCAAGTTGTAAGTTGTGTTGCAGTTGTTGGGCTTTTTGGTTGAATTCGCGTTGAAAATCAACCGACTGTAAATGAATGTGAAAAAACACAAACGCTAAACTCCAGAACAGCGCTAATAGCCACGTCCATTTTTTGACGGTGTTATCCCAAATCGAGGGCTGTTTATGTGGTTGGATCATCGCATTAGGCTTTTTTTGAGAATCAGTAGGGGAATGCTATTTTCAAATACAGTGTAATGAAAAAATCGCTCGCCAAGTCAGTTATTTTGATGAGCTTATCGGATTGTACAAAAAAGCGTGTTAGTCGGTTTGATTGACAGCGATACAGTTGAAGTATGTCAATTTCAAGCGAGAGGGCGTCTTCGATTAAACCCCTATTGAACAAGCACCTGAGGCGAGGCTTTCAAGGGTCGCTTCGTTGTTGGGTTTCTCATCCATAGCGAAGGCTATACATTTCCAGGTAAGCCTAGAAATTACCCTTTGCAATCCCGCGCTTAAGTCAATGGGGGCTTGATCTGTGTCTTCTTAGTGATGGCATGGGTTAAATCAAAAAATAGGGTGAATTGAAGACAATTTTTTAGCTGCGCTGGATGAATCGTTTAAACTGTTGGCAGTTTGATTTTATTTACACGGCGCGCACGGGCGATGGCTGAATTTGTCTGCTACAAGCGCCCTGAGACCGTAAACATCACTGATTAGAAAGAGGATGCCTATGTCAGCGAAACGCTATTTCATTTCACAAGCCACCATGGTCAATGAAGGCAAACAGTGCCTGACCAACGTTTTAGTCGAAAACGGGCGCATTGCCAAAATTGATGCTGCCATGGCTCCCCCGCAAGGCGTGGAGGTGATTGATGCACAAGGTTTGCATTTGTTGCCGGGTTTCATTGACGACCAGGTGCATTTTCGCGAGCCGGGGCTGACCGCCAAAGCCGATATCGGCACCGAATCGAAAGCGGCGGTGGCTGGTGGCACGACCTCGTTTATGGAAATGCCGAACGTCAAGCCGCCGACGGTGACGATTGATTTGCTGGAAGAGAAGTATGCCATTGGCGCGCAAAAGTCTTGGGCGAACTACTCTTTTTATTTTGGCGGCACCAATGACAATGTCGAAGAGATTAAAAAAGTGAACCCGAAAACCGTGTGCGGCGTGAAAGTCTTTATGGGCTCGTCAACGGGGAATATGTTGGTTGACCAAGAAGATGCCCTGCGCGGTATTTTTACCCACAGCCCAACGCTTATCGCCACCCATTGTGAAGATACGCCGATGATTAAAGAGCGCGAAGCCCAGTGGTTGGAAAAATTCGGCGAAGACATTCCGGCAGAAGAGCATCCTAAAATCCGTTTTCACGAAGCCTGTTATAAGTCTTCATCCATGGCGGTGAAACTGGCAAAAGAGACCGGCGCACGTCTGCATATTTTGCATATCACCACCGCAGATGAGTTGGAACTGTTTGAGCCCGGGCCGGTCAAAGGTAAGCAAATTACCGCAGAGGCCTGTACCCATCATTTGTGGTTCTCGGATAAAGATTATGCCGAGAAAGGCCACTTTATTAAGTGTAATCCGGCGATTAAAACGCAAGCCGACCGCGATGCCGTGCGCCAAGCGTTGATTGACGGGCGCATTGATGTGGTCGCCACCGACCATGCGCCGCATCTGGAAGAAGAAAAACACAACCCTTATTTCTCTGCACCGGCCGGTCTACCGCAGGTACAGAAATCGTTGAATGTGCTGTTGGATTTAGTGGCGCAAGGGGTCTTCACCCTTGAACAGGTGGTCGAGAAGATGGCGCACAATGTGGCCGATTTGTTTGAAATTGATGGTCGCGGTTATATTCGCGAAGGTTACTGGGCAGACTTGGTTTTGGTTGACTTGCACAAGCCGCACGTCGATAAAAAAGAAGAGGTGCTTTATAAATGCGGTTGGTCACCGTGGGAAGGGCACGAGTTCAGCAATACGGTTGTGGGTACTTTTGTCTCCGGCGAACTGAAATACTATCAAGGTGAGTTTGCTGAATTTAGCCCGGGACAACGTCTACTGTTTGACCGTTAAGGCACGCGCCAAAGGAGAACACCAAAAATGATGCAATCAATTAATCCGGCCAACGGCGAACTGCTGTTCGAAATCGAAACTTGGGATGACGAAACCCTCGATTATGTGGTGACCCAAGCCGGTTATATGTTCGGTGATTGGGGTAAGCTGACGCCGATTGAAGACCGTTGTACTTTGATGCGCCGTGTGGCGGATGTGTTGCGCGACGATGTCGATTTACTGGCGGAACTGATCACTCTGGAAATGGGCAAGACTTATGCGGAAGCGAAAGCCGAAGTGGAAAAATCCGCATGGGTCTGCGAGTTTTATGCCGAGCATGGGCCGGCATACTTGGCGGATGAGCCGGTGCAAACCGATGCGTCCAAAAGCTACGTGGCGTATCTGCCTCTGGGTGTGGTGTTTGCGGTAATGCCGTGGAATTTCCCGTTTTGGCAGGTATTTCGTTTTGCCGCACCGGCGTTGATTGCCGGCAATACGGGGCTGCTCAAACACGCATCGAATGTACCGCAGTGCGCTTTGGCGATTGAAGAAGTGTTTCGCAAAGCCGGCTTCCCGGATTTTGTGTTTTCTACTTTAATGATCGGTTCTGACAAGGTTGAACAGGTGATTCGTCATCCGATGGTTAAGGCGGTTACCCTGACAGGGTCGGAAAACGCTGGACGGCAGGTGGCGGCGATTGCCGGTTCTGAACTGAAAAAGACGGTGTTGGAACTAGGTGGGTCGGATGCGTTTATCGTCTTGGACGATGCCAGTATGCAGGTGGCGGTAGAGAATGCGGTTAAAGGGCGTTTTTTGAATATGGGGCAGAGTTGTATCGCCTCGAAACGCTTTATCGTTGACCAGATGCAAGCGGATAAATTCATTGCCATGTTTAAAGAGGCGGTCGAAGGACATTTTGTCGCCGGCGACCCGATGGATCCGGAAACGACTTTAGCGCCGATGGCGCGACAAGATTTGCTGGACGAACTGCACGAGCAAGTGATGCATTCGGTTGAAATGGGGGCGACCTTGGTATGCGGTGGTTATCAGTTGGATCGCGAGGGTTGTTACTATGCGCCGACCATTCTGACAGATGTGAACAGCAGTATGCCAGCGTGGTATGAGGAGTTTTTCGGGCCCGTGGCAATTGTGATTAAATCAACGGAACCAGCGCACGCTTTAGGCATTGCCAACTCGGTGGATTTCGGACTCGGTGGTTCGATTTGGACATCGGACATGGCCACAGCGGAGACAATGGCGCGAGGCATGGAGTCGGGAGCGACTTTTGTGAATAGCATCACCTTCTCCGATCCGCGTATGCCGTTCGGCGGGGTGAAAAATTCTGGTTACGGACGAGAGCTTTCGGTGCAAGGGATTCGCGAATTCACCAATGTGAAGTCGATTTGGATTAAATAATTACCCGCAAGGTGTTTTTAATTTAATGGGACTTGTTTCTGTGTCTCACTAAGCAGCCAAGCGCGAGTTTGGCTGCTTTTTTGATTAAGAGTTAGACTATGTTTGATTTATGGCTTAAAACGCTGGGCGATTTACGTTCGCCGAAAATTCTGTTGTTAATGGCGATTCCGTTTGTGGCGGCGATTATTATGGTGTCGTTGCTGGGTTATGGCATTTTCGGTTTCTTTATTTTCAGCGATTTTATTACCCAAAATCCGATGGTGTTGGAAATGCAGCAGTCGATGGACAGCGCGGAAGAGACGATTGGTTCGATTCCGCTCATCGGCGGGATTTTGCTGTGGGTGACCGGTTTTGTGGTGACGCTGGTGGCCGGTATTTTGGGCTTCTTACTCGGCAGTTATCTGATTCTGATTTTCGCAATGATTATCACCGGCTTTATGACCGATGCCTTGGTTAAAGCGGTGCGTGATTTGAATTACCCGGGATTGGAATATCAAGGGCATGGCTCTATGGCGACCATGCTGTGGAAAATATTTAAATACGCCTTGGGTATGTTATTGCTGTTCTTGGTGACGATTCCGATGTTGTTTATTCCGGTAATCAACATTGTTTGGTTCTGGCTGCTTGGGTTTATGTTCTTCCGCTACTCGGTGGTGTTAGATGTCGGCATGGTGATTCTGCCGCAAGCGGTTTACGAGCAGCATAGCTCATCGACGAATTGGACGCCGACCGGCGCGCAAGCCGGGATTTTTTCGCTTAGCTTACTGCCGATTATGGGACTGATCGTGCCGGTGCTGGCAGTGATTGCCCAGTCGCATTACTTCTTTGACAAGCTCTCTGAGAGTCAGTCAAACAAGTAAGTTTTGCGGTTGCTATGGGTTTGAGGGTTGGTTTGAAGGTGTGTTCGGGCACCCAGCTACTGCGATAACAGCGCGAGTTTCATCAACACGCGAATAAACGCTTTGGTGCTCTCGATGGACGCTGTTTCGTTCATGGTGTGGTAGCCGGTAGTCGGGATTTGCAAGGTTGTACCGTGGACCAAACCGTTGGATTTATCGGTGATGCGTCCAAGCTCGGTGCGCCCGAGGCTCATCGGCGCTTTCTCGGTGCCTTGGTTATCACGATTAATCTGCTCGATATAGTGATCTTTAAAACCGTAGCTGATCCCAAGGTCTTCGCAGACTTGTGCAAGGTTTTGCGTGGTTTGGATGTTAAATTCGGCAAATTCGTCACGGTTACGCAGTACCACTTGTTGTTTGTCGGCTTCGTCGCGGTTTTTGTACGGGCTGGTATCGACCACATACAGTTCGTTGGTCGAGCCGCCGAAACGGCGGAACCATTCCAGAAGATAGCGCCAACTGCCGCCGGATTCCTCTTCGGCGGTAAAAAATGCCGTGCCTTGATAGCCTAAGCTGAACAGATGTACTAAAGCGGCTGCGGTCAAAACATTGTCTAACTGGCCGGAAAGCAGGCCGTTGTCGATTTTCAATTTGTCTAAAAATCCCACCGGCGTGCCGGCTACCACATGCTCCAAGCGCGCGACTTCAAAAATCAAGTTATTGCGGTATTCGCAAATGTAAGCGTTGTTGATAATACCGCGGCCGCGATAAGCGCCCGACCAAGGTTCATAAGCGATCACTGGCGTGTTATCGAAGCGATTCATCAAGGTTTGCATCAACTCCTCGCTGACCGATTTCCCGAGCAAATCCGTCATTTGGCCGGCGACAAACGCGGCAAACTGAAACTCGTTCGGGCCGGTGCAAATCAATCCGTGGCGGTCGATGTGACTGGAGAACATAGAGCTATGCGGATGGCGGCCTTGCGCGACCAGCAAACCTTCATACCACGTCACCTTCGCACCGCGCTCTTCCAGCTCGCGCTGTAATACCCGAAAAAACGAATGCTCGGCACCGACCACGGACGGTTCGCGAATTAAGGATTTAAGCAGGTCGATAAACTCGGCAAAACGTAAAGGATCGTCAGGACTATTGGCAGCGGCGGTTTGTGTCACGGGTATGTCTCAAGAAGGGCCCAGAAAGGCGAGGCTAAAAATTTGAATTTTATCGGGAAATCAGATTTTCGCTACAAAAATAAACCCCTCGGCGGATTTATTTTCCGCTTTTCACTCCCGACGAAAAATTACAGCGGATTGTCGCTTAAAAACGCCTAGAATAAAGTGCGTTATTTTAAAGGTGGTTTATGGAAGTTTTCAGAAACAGTTATCTTGATGTATTAACTTTGGTGTTTATCTCATTTGCGCTTTGTTCTGGTCAAGCTTTTTTGGACACTTGGTTTTTACAATTTTCATACTCAATCGGCGTCAAATCACCGTTCGCAGTATGAAGCCTTTTTAAGTTGTAGTAACGCATGTAATCTGCTACGTCTTTTTTCATGCTCTCGCGTGTTGGATGATAGGCTTTAAACAGCCAGTCATGTTTTAAGCTGCCAAAAAATCGTTCAACAACGGCATTATCCCAACAGGCTCCGACATCGCCCATAGAGGCTGTCATATTTTGCTTAGCCAGTAGTGTGGCAAACCGTTTGCTCGTGTACTGAGAACCACGATCACTGTGAAAAATCACGCCTTTGGGATGCCCTCGTAGCCAATACGCTTGCTGTAAGGATTGCATGACGAGTTCGACCGTCATTCGTTCACTCACGGCCCAACCGATAATGCGGCGAGAATACAGGTCCATTACGACACTCAAATACAGCCAACCTTCAGGTGTTTTCAAGTAGGTAATATCGCCTGCCCAAACTTGATTCATCGCGCTTGGATTGAACTTCATCTTAACCAAGTTATCCGCCACTCGATGTGTCAGGTTACGCTTAGTCGTTATTTTATAAGCTCGACGCTGTTTGACGACTAATCCCAGTGTTTTCATGAGCCGACGTGCTTTCTCTCGGCTGACGAGAAACCCAGCCTTACGAAGGGCTTTGGCGAGTTCACGAGAGCCCAAACTGTCACGGCTCTCTTTGAAGAGCTGTTTGGCTGTACGATAGAGTTCAAGTTGTTCTGTCTTGATTGCCTTTTTAGGTCGTTTTTTCCATGCGTAATAGCCTGAACGACTGAGTTTCAACACTTGGCTCACAGGCTTAACTGGCAAGCCCTCCTGAATCAATTCATCCATGAATGAAAACGTTATCGGATGTCTTGCGCCAGAAGGGCTGAAGCTTTTTTTAAGATCTCTTTTTCGAGTTTTAAGCGCTTGTTTTCAGCGCGCAACTGTTTCAACTCAGCGCGTTCATCCTGACTCAGTGCTGACCCATTGGCTTGGGCTTCAAACTTCTCTTTCCACTTGTAAATCAAATTCGTTCTGACACCTAAGGATTCAGCCGCCTCTGCCACACTGTAACCTTGATCCGTTACCAACGCGACGGCTTCTTTTTTAAACTCATCGGTGTAAGTTTTATAAGTTCTCTTTTGACTCATGATCACTCCTAGTTCGACAACATCTATTGTCTCTTATAAAAGTGTCCACTGCTATTAGACCAGTTCAAACGGTTGTGTTTTTGATATGGAGAATGTTCATTGGTGGGAGAAGTATTTTTTCAGCTATTTATAGAAAATGTAAGAGGCTGAATGTCTTTGTGAGTAACTGGCATTTGTATATTGGAGAGCCTTATTTGAGGGTTGAAGACGAAAAAAGTGGCGAGTTTGCAGCACTAAGTCATGAACAAAAAATTAAGTTTTTGAAAAGTAAGTATGCGGTAAAGCACATAAGGTTTAATTCTCAATATAGATTTGCATTGATGACCATTGTCGGGTTTTTCTCACTGCTGATTGCAGTGGTTATTTATTGGCAATTTAAGGATGAGAAAAATGTTACAGCTTCTCTTGCTACTTTGTCGGTAACTGCTTTGGTTGCACTTTTTATTTGGTATTTTCGCGATCAGAACAATGTCTATCAGCTTGAGCGTCAAAATCATGACGTGACTCTAAAAGAATTCCAAAAGCTGCAGGAATGGGCAACAGGCAATATTGCAGATGGCTATCTTTTAGAAGAATCTACAGAAGAGCTTGAGTTTAGCTATTCAGGGATCAGACAGAAAAAAGAAAAGAAAATAAAGAAGAGTCAAAAATTAACTCAGACTAAACAAGCTGAAACCCTTCAAATAATGGCTCTACATTCTTTACGTCCATATCTGAAGGGAGAGTTTGGCGAAATCTTTAAACGTGGTGCTTTTGAAATTTATACCAGTGTTCTTAAAACAGAGCACCAAAAAATATTGCGGTTGTTTGAAGAGAAAAATGAGCCCTTAACTTACGGTGAGATTCAAAAAGCCATTAAAGGTTTCCCTTTAGCTAAACAGATAAATCTAATCGCGTCCGAAGAGTGGTTCTGTCTTTTAGTGAATCATGATTTTCCAACAGCTGGAATAAGTTTGCTAGGTGTGAATCTACAGCACTGCTATCTAAGGCATAAGAAAGAGGAAAGAGGATTAGATTTTTCAAACAGCTGTTTGATTGGTGTTAGTTTTTTGAGTTCTAACTTATATAGGGCAAATTTTCGAGATGCTCAATTACAAAGTGCGCGCATGGTGTCGGTACGTGCGGTTCAAGCACAATTTAGCAATGCATCACTTCATGGGGCAGATTTAAATTTTGCAAAGCTTCAGAGAGCAATATTTAAAAGTGCGAAACTTCAAGCGGTAAGTCTAAAAGGCTCTAATTTGATAAATGCAAATCTTCATCATGCTGATTTCACTGGTGCAAATTTAGACTCGACTAATTTACAGGCCTGTTTCCTTAAAGGAGTAGTATTTAATGCCACGATTATGGAAGACTCTGATTTGCGAGGTGCTTATACATATTGCATAAGTGAGAATTGTCTGCAAAGCTAGGTTGGAAAAGTTGCTGATATTAAGACTTTAGTTGATAGCCATAAGTTTAAATTACCAAAAGAATTGATTCTTGCTAATGTACAAATAAATTTGGAGCCTTATTTACAAGTCGGTGAGATAAATGGCATTAAAAAGCGCATTGACAGGGAGTATAGCGTTGTTGCCAATTGTTGTGATTTTGGCACTCATTTATGGGGTGCTTATGGCGAATCTGAGGTCGAAATTTGGGAGAAGGAGCTTAGTCGTCTTTTACTACGGTAATGAACCAAGCCTTTAAACCCTTGGGTCTAAAGCTTGGTTTGGTTCCGCGCTTTGATAGTCATTGGCAGAGGTTGCTTAAGGAGCCTACTGTTTAGCGAGTGTGTGCTTAACCGCTTGGTTGATCGCATCGGTTAGCGTTTGCAGTTGCCGTTGCGGAATATTAAAGGCCGGCATGGTGTAGATTAGTTTTCCAAACGGGCGAATCCATGCGCCGTTTTCTAGGCAGGCGGCTTGGATTTGTGAGCCTAAATCATTTCTTTCCAGTTCGACCACGCCAATCGCGCCCATAACACGCACGTCTTTTACGCCATCAAGTTCTGCGAGTGGTGAGAGTTCGGTTTTTAGGTGTTGTTCTATTGTGGCGATATTTTCCTGCCAAGGGATTTCTAGCAGTAAATCAATCGAAGCGATGGCGGTGGCGCAAGCTAATGGATTGGCCATAAAAGTCGGGCCGTGCATTAAAACGCCCGGTTCGCCTTGGCAGATGGTATCGCTGACTTTATCGGTGCAGAGCATCGCCGCCATGGTCAAATTGCCACCTGTCAGCGCTTTGCCGACGGTCATAATATCCGGGGTAATGCCTGCCCATTCACAGGCAAACAGCTTGCCAGTGCGTCCAAAGCCGGTGGCGATTTCATCGGCAATCAATAGCACATCATATTGTTCACACAGCGCCTTGGCTTGTTGCAGATAAGCAGGGCGGTAAAAACGCATGCCGCCAGCGCCTTGCACAATTGGCTCCAGAGTGAGGGCGGCGATTTCCTGATGATGCTGTTGTAGAATTTTTTGCAGTTCGCGAATATCTGAGAAGTCGTCTTGATTGTCGGATTGAATATCGAAGCCCATTTGCGGCGCAGGTGCGAAAAGGTTTTTTCGTAGCACATCATTAAACAGATGGTGCATGCCATTGACGGGATCGCAAACGGCCATGGTGGCAAAGGTGTCGCCGTGATAGCCGTTACGAATCGACAGCATTCGGTTTTTTTGTGATTTGCCTTGGCTGATCCAGTATTGCAAAGCGATCTTGATCGCCACTTCCATCGACACCGAACCAGAGTCGGCAAAAAACACCTTGTTTAAGCCCTCTGGCGTAAGCTTAACCAAACGTTTGGCCAGTTCCACTGCCGGTTCGTGGGTCAGGCCGCCAAACATAATGTGCGGCATGGTGTCGATCTGCGCTTTCATCGCCGCATTGATTTTTGGATGGTTATAGCCGTGTATCGCCGCCCACCAAGAACTCATGCCATCCACCACTTGGCGATCATCGGCTAGCGTAATCAGCGAGCCTTGCGTGGATTTAACGCCAATCGGCGGCACCGGATTGGGTGAAGGCGCATAAGGATGCCAAATGTGCTGTTGATCAAAGTCGATGAGGGATTGCCAGTGGTCGGAATATTGCATGGTGGTTTAGTCGTGAATTTGGTTAAGAGCGCAGTTTAGATTTAGCGCCAGTAATGTTTGCACAAAGTCATTTTGCAGTGGCGCTTGAATGGTCATGCTCTGTTCTGTGTGTGGATGACTAAAGGTTAGAGAGGTCGCCGCAAGATACAGTCGGTGATAGCCGCGCCAATCATTAAAAAGGTGATTGTGATTTCGGTCGCCATAGCTGACGTCACCGATAATCGGGTGGCTAATGCCGTTTAAATGGCGGCGAATCTGATGTTTACGTCCAGTTTTGGGTTTGAGTTCTAAAAAAGAGTAGCGTTGCTGTTCAAATTTACCGAGGGGTTTATCGAGTGTCGTTTGCCCTAAAGTGCGGTAAGCGGTAAAGGCCTCTTGCGCTTCGCTCGGTTCTTGTTTGTCGCGGTCGCCATATTTGTCTTTTTTATACAGCAACGGCTTGTCGATTTCGCCGCTATCATTTGTCCAGCCGCGTACCAACGCATGATAGGTTTTTTGAATGGTATGGGTTTGGAATTGCTCGCCAAGGTGGCGTGCGGCGTCCTTATTGAGTGCAAATAACAGAAGTCCAGAGGTTGCTTTGTCTAAACGATGCACAGGAAAAACCTCTTGGTTGATTAAATCGCGAGTCATTTGAACGGCGAATTGCGTTTCGTGCTTGTCGATTGGCGAGCGATGCACCAGTAGAGCGGCAGGCTTGTGGATAGCGACTAAATCTTCGTCTTGATAAATAACTTGCAGGCTGTCGATTTGGCATTGTGTTTGCATTTGATTTTCTCGAGCGTAAACTTTGCCGACTATTGTAACGCCCATAATGAATCTGAAAAGGAATGGCTGTGGAATTTAGCACGTTAGAGTGGTTTTTAATTGCGCTGATTTTTGTGTGGACGGGGTTTGTGCGCACCGGATTAGGCTTTGGCGGGGCGGCTTTAGGGCTGCCGTTTATGTTGATGATTGAAGATAACCTGTTGTATTGGTTGCCGATAATCGGCATTCATCTGTTATTTTTTTCCAGCCTAACCTTAAGCAAGGCGTTGAAAAAAGTGGATTGGGATTATCTAAAGCGCAGTTTAGGTTGGATTTTGCCACCGACATTACTCGGGGTGCTTGGTTTGGTGAGTTTGCCGACCAGTTGGTTAGTGGTGTTTGTGTACAGCATTACCATTTTCTACGCGATGATGTGGATGTTGGATAAAGCCATTCATTCAGAAAATTCATGGGTTGATCGGACTTTATTGGTGTTTGGGGGCTATGTCGCCGGTACGTCTTTGACCGGCGCACCATTAATGGTAGCGGTGTTTGCCCGGCATGTGGACAAGCATTTACTGCGTAACACGCTGTTTGTGCTGTGGTTTATTTTGGTGTCGATCAAAATGAGTACCTTTGTCATGCTTGATGTTACTATTCACTGGCAAACGGCATTGATGTTGATTCCGGTCGCCGCGATTGGTCATGTGGCCGGTTTAAAAGCGCACGAATTTATCTTGCATAACAGTCGGTTATTCAAGCGTGTGATGGGGGCAATGCTGTTAGTGGTCAGTTCGATTGGCTTGGCAGTCAGTGTGCTCAATGGTAATTTTTAGTTTTTTGTGAAAAAAAGCTTGCGCTTTTGAGTTTAGTCTGTAGAATCCGCACCCACAAACTTCACGCCTAAGTGAAGTTTAGCGATTTTAAAGCGAGTTTAAAAATAAATTAAATTTTATCTTGACTCTGAAATAAAAAGCTTTAAAATACGCATCCACAATTTGGAGGGTTTCCCGAGCGGCCAAAGGGGGCGGA